>CAMBLN010000054.1 GCA_945868215.1 Opitutus sp. GAS368 | reverse complement strand
ACGCGGATCGATCCCGCCGTATCAGTCCCAAACGCCAGCGGCACCACGCCCGCCGCCACCGCCGCCGCACTCCCGCTGCTCGACCCGCCCGAAGTCCGCCCCGGCAACCGCGGATGCTCCACGTCACCGTAATGCGGATTCTCCCCCGTGATCCCATAAGCAAACTCGTGCAGCTGTGTCTTCCCCGCCAGCACCGCCCCTTCGGCCCGTAGTCTCGCCACCAACGCCCCGTCCCCTTCCGGCCGCGCCCGCTCTTCCTCCAAAAACGTCGACCCCGCCTTCGTCGGCCACCCCGCCGCATCGAACAAGTCCTTCACCACAAACGGCACTCCCGCCAACTCCGACTTCGCCGTGTCCGCCACCAATCGCCCCGCGATCTCCGCCTCGCACGCCAGCATCGCAAACACCGCCTCCCGCTGCCCCGCCCGCAACGCCCCCGCGCGCTCATGCACTTCCCGCGCGACCTCCGCCGGTGCCAGTTCCCGCCACTTCGAAAACGTCAGCGGCTCCTTCATTCAAAACTCACCGTCACCTGAATTTCCACCGTCGCATTCTTCGGCAGCCCCGCCACCGCGATCGCCGCGCGCGCATGTTTGCCCGCGTCCCCATACAGCTTCACAAACAAATCACTCGCCCCGTTGATCACCTGCGGACTCTCCGCAAACCCCGCGACCGCGTTCATGTAACCGCCCACATACAAAAACGCCTTCACACGATCCAGGTCCCCGAGCGCACCCTTGATCGCCGCCAGCACATTCAACGCGCACACCTGCGCCGCCTCCCGCCCGGTGTCCACCGTCTGCACGCCCGCGCCCACCTGCCCGACATGCGTCATCACGCCATCACGCACGCTGATCACGCCTGCGAGGATCAGTGTATTCCCGTTGATGCGATGCGGCAGATAACTCCCGCCCGCCACCGGCGCAGCCGGCAACACCAGTCGCAGTTCCTTCAATTTATCTTCAATGATCGGCATGGTATTCGTTCAGACTTCTTCGCGCCTTCGCGCCTTTGCATTTAAAAATTCGTTTCAAGTTCAGTCAAAAATCGCCTCCGGCAAACACGCCGTGATCGTCGTCGTCGGCACATTGACCAACTGGCTCACCTTCAAGTCGAGCACCACGCTGCACAACGTGTAAGCCATCTCCGGCGTCACCCCCAGCCGGCCTACGATGAACTCGATCGCCCGCCGAACCACCCGCTTGCACGCCTCGCGCGGATTCTCATCCGACTCGATGAATAGGTGCCAGAGCTTCGTCGCATACCGCGCCGGCGTGAACCCGCCCGGATAAATCGCCTGCGGCCCTTTCGGCGCCTTCCCTTTGTGCACCTTGAAGGTGAGCGTCACGTCCATCGGCGCTTCCATGCCGTTGATGCACACTTCGCCGTCGCCTTGCGCCGCATGGCAATCCCCCGTCAGCACCCCGCCGCCCGGCGTGAACACCGGCAAAAACAACGTCGTCCCCGCCGTCAGCTGGCGCACATCCATGTTGCCGCCAAACGCCCCCGGTGCCCGCGTGCGAAACTCCCCCGTCTCCGCCCGTTGCAACCCGATGATTCCCGCAAAGGGATGCAGGTCCAGCGTCACCCCAGGAAAACTCCGCGTCACCGTCTCTTCCAGTTTCCAAATCATCAGGTGCGCCTCCGGAAAATCCTCCGGCAACAGCCCCAGCCCTGGAATCAAACTCGTCCACGCGAATCCATGATGCCGATACGCCTCGATCTGGATCTCCAGCATGTCCCCCGGCATCGCCCCGTCGATCGCCACCGGCCCCGTCAGCGCGTGCACCTGCAACGGATCAAACTTCGCCTTGAAATCCGCCGCCGTCCACTCGGGTTTCACCTGCCAACCGCTCGAGTCCGCGCATTGAAACGTCACCGTGTCACCGGGCGCCACCGTCAGTCGCGGCGCGATTTCATTATTCCAACGGTGAACCAACGGAGCGGAGCCAAGCGTGTGATGCATTTTAAAAAATCAGAGGTTCGATTTGTGCGTCGCCAGTTCCGTTATGCACGCAACATAGCCCGCCACAATCTGTGAAATCCACCGTTCGCCTTTCTCCGCCGTCGCCGCCGTCGCATCGCCCATCACACCCGACACCGACACATCCTGCGAAGCCCACGCAAACGTCGCCGGGGCCGACTCCGGCCGCAGTTCCCCCGGATCGCCCAGCCGCGCCGGATACTCGCACACCGCCTTCGTCATATCCACTCGCCGCGGTGCCACCGCCAGCAGCCACGATGTCTCCAACTCCCCCGCGTGAAATCCATACGCGTCTTCCTGCGCCGACAACTCCGGCTTCAGTTTTGCGCCGTGCTTCAACATCACCGCGCGCATCCCATACGCCGCCTCGATTTCCCGCAGCGTATAACGCACCACCGACGAATTTCCGCCGTGCGTATTCAAGACCACCAGTTGCCTGAAACCCCACGCGCTCACCTGCCGCGCAATCGCCATCAACTGCAACCGCAACGTCTCCTTCGAAATCATCAGCGTCCCCGGAAACCCCGCGTGCTCGTTGCTCTTCCCGATCGTGATCGGCGGCCCGACATAACACGGCACGTCATCCGGCAGCGCCTCCAGGATGCGCGCGGTCCACACTTGTGCCATCAGCGAATCCACCGCGACCGGCAGATGATACCCGTGCTGCTCGATCGCCCCCGTCGTCACGATCACCGGCGCCGTCGCCTTGTCCGGCAACACCGCGATCCGCGCCGCCGTCATCGAAGGAAGATAACGTCCGCGCGCGTTCATTGGGCCGGCGCCTCCTTCGTCAAAATCTTCCCGTCATTCGCCAGCGCCGCCCGCCCCGCGATTTCCGCAAACAACGCCGCCAGCCGCCCGCCCGCCTCCACAAACTCCACATCCTCCTTCGCCGCAAACCCGATCCCCAGCGCGCTCAAATTCACGCAAAACATCTGAAGCCCCCGCGCGATCCGCACATCCCGCGCCGCCGCGTCGCACAGGTCTTCATTCCACAGACTCGCGTTGCACAACACCACTTTCCTGAAACCCGCCGCCGCCACCGACGCGCACACGTCATCGATGAACGCATGCGCCACCGGCACTCCGACCGCAAACGCCGCCTCCTCCGCCGGCCCCGTCACAAATCGCAACGGCGGCACCACCAGCAATCGCACGTTCTCCCCGCGCCGCAGCGACGCTTCTTTCACCACGCGCATCAACACCCGTTCCTCCACATCCAGCGGCAATCCGTCGCCATGGTCCGCCATGCCCGCCACCGGCACCACGACCACCACCCGCTCTTTCTCCGTCATACCCGCGATCTCCGCCCAACTCATCCACGGCCAAAACGTCGCGTCGTCACACACACATAAATCGGGAGTCGGTCTCACGGGGGGCACATGTCCGTTCTAGCAGGTTAAACGCCAACATGAATCCGCCTCATCCGCACTCCGGCGCTCACTTGGCCCGCATTATGCCTTTAACCCGCCATGATCAGGCAGGAGACTCCCACCCACTGGCTTTTGGTAACCCACTCCGACCACGCCAAAGCGGCCGGACAATTCGCGGACGCCTGGGGCAACGAACACTTCGCCCACCCCGAACCGTTCTTCCCCCTGCGCTACGCCATCTACCACCACGACGACGGCTGGCTCGCCCGTGACAGCCTCCCGGTCCTCACCAAGGACAACCGTCCCGAGGCCTTCACCCGCCAGCTGGTCGGCGCCTACAGTGCCTTCGAGGAAATCGATCTCCCGACCTACTTGAAGGTCCGCGGCGATGCCACCGCCGCCGTCGCCGCCGTCGATCCCGTCGCCGCGATCTTTGTATCCATGCACACTTACAACCTGCTCTCCGAGCAGGCCGACGTGAACACCATCCGCCCCGAACACCGCCAGGCCCACGCCGACTTCCTCGCCGCCCAACTCGCCTGGCAACACACCACCGCCGCTTCCCTCGGTCTCGATGCTGCAACACTCCGTCGCGGATTTGAATTCCTCCAGTGTTGCGACAACCTCTCCCTCATCGTCTGCTCCGGCTACGATCAGCCGCGCGATCTTCGCCACACCCATCCCGACCGCGCCGGCCGGCTCCACGCCATCCGCTGCACCCACATCAATCCCGGACTCTACACCCTCGCCCCCTGGCCTTCCTCCCTCCCTGAAATTGTCCTCGAAATCCCTTATCGGTCCGTTGCCAAAGCCGCCTGCACCTCTCTCACTACCTTTCAATCCGCCTGGCAAAACGCCCCGATCCAAATCCACAAGCTGATCCTGCGCCCCGCTTCTTAAATCAACGCCGCTCCCGCGCTGCCCCGTCCGCGATCCCGCGTCGCACCCACCCTTTTCTCCGATAACTCCATGTCGTCTTCCGCCCCCACCGTCCCCGGCATCCTGCCCGAATTCGAAGCCCTCGTCACCCAGCTGCAGCACGCCTCCGGTGCCATCCTCTCCCCCAAGCTGCTCGACGAACGTCCGCTCCACGGCACCACGCTGTTTATAGCCAAATGCCAGCTCGACACCCGCTTCGGCCTGTTCCGCGCCTACATTTTCCAGGACATCATCGATAAACACTACATCGTCGCCATGGCCCACGGCGACATCACCGGCGCCAAAAGCCTCTACACGCGCCTTCACTCGTCCTGCATCACCAGCGAAACCCTCCGCGGTTGCGATTGCGACTGCGTCCAGCAGCTCGAGGGCGCCTTCAAGGTCATCGCTGAAAAAGGCGACGGCATCCTGTTCTATCTCATGCAGGAGGGCCGCGGCGTCGGCTACGTCGGCAAGGCCCGCGACCGCATGTTGGTCCAGGCTTCCCTCGACCAGATTTCCACCTTCGCCGCCTACGCCGCGATCGGTCTCAAAAAAGACCACCGCAACTACGACAACATCTCCCACATCTGCCGGCTGCTCGACATCACCGCGCCGTTCATCGTCCTCACCAACAACCCCGACAAGGTCGACGCCCTCAAATCCCAGGGCATCGCCGTCGCCGGCACCGAGGCCCTCGAATTCGAACCCGGCCCGTTCAACCTCGCCTACCTCGCCTCCAAGGCCGCCGGCGGACACATCCTCAGCCGTCCCACCGCCACCGCCGTCCGCCGCACCCTCCCGCCCGAACCGGTCGTCCCGTTCCGCCCCCACGCCTTGCCCGACGCCAAGCGTTTCATCTACTCGGCCAGCTACTTCCTGCCGATGAAGCCCGTGGACAACGAAATCCTCGTCACCGAGGCCCAGTTCACCGAGATGTTTCAAAACAACGCGCTCGACCGCTACACCGGCGGCGCCCGCCCTGTCATCCTCGGTTACCAGGCCATCCGCCAAAACCGCTTCCTCGTCAAAATCGACCCCGATCACCTCACGCACTACAAAGAGGACCACCCCGACGATCCCGTGGTCGAGTTGCTCACCACGCCCTACTGGTTCCGCGTCCACGTTTACTACGACATCGTGACCAGCCAGGACTTCGTCATCCTCACCCACGGCACGCCGCGCATCTACGAGATCCCCGTCGTCCGTCTCCACAGCGAATCCCTCTTCAACCGCTTCCCGCTCCGCACCGTCGAAAACCGCGACAAGCTCAAGCAGTCCGTCAAACACATCGTCGAATACGGCGTCGGCGCCCTGCTCCTCCTTCACAACGACGGACGCGGCGCCGGCTTCGGTGCCCACGCCGCCGACCGCATGATGACCGACGCCGGCCAGGCCTTCTCGTCCGACGAGGCCTACCGCAAACTCGGGGTCGATTACGACAGCCGCGACTACGACGCCTCCATCCTGCTCCTCCGCCATCACATCCCGAACACCAAGATCCAGATGGTGATGAATTCCCCCACCAGCCTCGTCAAAAAACCCGAATACGCCGAGGCCCTCAACCGCCACAAAATCGAAGTCGAAAAATGGATCTTCCTCGAGGACTGATCCGCCTCCGAACGTAGCCGCGAGCGTGAGCGAGTGGTCCGAAAATATCACATCCCCCGACACCTCCCGCATGTCCACCACCCCCGCCGATCCCCTCGGCCACGATCTCCTCGGCCAACGCCTCGCCAGCATCCCGTCCGTGCTCGCCGGCATGTTGTCCGCCCCGCCGGCCCCGCTGCGTCCCGCCTCCCTCGCCTCCCGCCGCTTCATCGTCACCGGCACCGGCAGTTCCGAAGCCCACGCCCGCTACCTCGCGATGGCGATCAACCTCTACACCGACCGCTCCGCCGCCTACCTGCCGCTCTCCGGTTTCACCGTAGCCGAACCCGCCGCCTTCGCCGACAAAACCCTCGTCGTCTTCTCCCAGGGCGTCTCGCCCAACGCCCGCATCGCCCTCAACCGCCGCGGCGACTTCGCGCACTGTATCCTGTTTACCGCTACAACTCCCGCCGCCGCCCGCTCCGCCGGAAAAGCCGACCGCGCCGCCCTCCTCGAATCCATCCTCTCCGAGGGCGGTGAACTCATCGAATTCCCCCTCGCCGAGGAATACACCACGCTCATCCGTTTCGTCGGCCCGCTCGCCGGCTACCTTGCCGCCCTTCAATTCGCCGCGCGTTTCGCCGGCTGCCGTTTCCCCCAGCCCGACGCCGCCACCCTGCTCCCGTTGCTCGACGCCCGCCCGCCCGACGACCTCCGCGCCGCCATGATCGGCCTGCCCAGCGCCTTCTCCCAGGGTTTCAACCTGGTCACCGCCGCCCCCATCTCCGACTTCGCCCAAAACCTCGCCTGCAAATTCATGGAGGGCGTCTTCTGGCCCTGCCCGCCCATCAGCGATTTCCTCCAGTTCGCCCACGGTCCGTTCCAGCAGATGAACGCGCACCCCAAACCCGTGATCATCCTCCAGGGCGGCTCCGCCGTCGAAGCCGAGATGGTGGACCGCAGCGTGCGCATGTTGCGCGACGCCGGACTCGGCGCCTTCGTCATCCGCGTCGACGCACCATCCTTGTATTCAATTTTCGGATTCGAGGCCGCCCTCAATTCCCTCGTCTTCGATGTCATGCGCCACCTGCGCATCGACCAGGTCAACTGGCCCGGCAAAGGCCGCGACGACCTCCTCTACGGCTTCTGCCCCGACTCCTGACCCACCCATGAGCACCATTCCCGCCTCCCATCTCGACTTGCTGTATCCACCCGAAGCCATCGAGGAGCAACTCCACCTGATCGCCGGCAAACTCGATGCCTGGGCAGCCGGCTCCAAAGCCGCGACCGGCAATCTCCTCCTCTGCATCTGTCTCTTGCGCGGCGGCGCGTTCTTCTTTTCCGACGTGCTCCTGCGCATGAAAAACTCCGTCGAACCCGCCTTCTGCCGCGCGCGTTCCTACGACAAAAACACCAACAAACCCCTCGATAAAATCGAGATCGACTGGCAGAGCACCAAGCTCGCCGGCCGCGACATCGTGCTCTTCGACAACATCTGCGACAGCGGACGCACTTTTCACGAGGCCGCCGCCCAGTTGCTCGCCCAGGGCGCCCGTTCGGTCCGTTCCGTCAGCATGGTTTACCGCGTGCGTCCCGACTCCCTGCACGCGCCCGACATCTCCGGTTTCACCTTCACCGGAAAGAATGGCTCGTCGGCTACGGCCTCCGCGATCACGGCGATCTGCTGATGAACACCCGCGTCATCTACACCTCCCGCGGCACCAGCTACTAAATCACCCGCCGTCCCTGCGCGCTCCATCTCCACGCGTTCACCACCCGATGTTAACGACTCCTCAATTCGATCTCCGTGCCTCTGTGTCTCCGTGGTTAAACTCCGTCGCTGCGGCTTAACCCATGCCCGATCTCCGCGACTGCATCGTCCTGCACGGCCCCGATCTCGTCCCGCATCGCTGCAAACGTTTCGCCTGGGAACGCGACACGATCACCGCCCTCGATCTCGGCGCCCCCTGCACCCAACTCGACACCGGCGCGCTCGTCATCATCCCCGGCCTCTACAACGGCCACACGCACATGGGCGACAGCGCCCTGCCTGACGGCGCCACCGGCCTCACCCTCGAAGAAGCGTTCTTCCGCCCCGCCGGCTACAAATACCGCGAGCTCGCCAAGCTCTCTCCCGAAACCCACCTGCCCCATCTCGTCGCCCACCTGCGCTACATGGCCCGCACCGGCACCATCGGACACCTCGATTTCCGCGAACAGGGTGCCGCCGGCGCAAAACTCCTCCGCGAGGCTTCCACCATCACCGGTGTCGAATCCGTCATCCTCAATCAATTCGACTCCCCTCCGTTCACCGCCGCCGAGCTCGACGCCAACACCGCGCCGCTCCCCGCCTCCGCCCGCGCCGAACTCGCCGCCATGCTCGCCGTTGCCGACGGTTTTTCCGAGAGCACCATGAACGATCTCACCGACACCGCCTGGCGCGAAATCCGCACCGCCACGTCCTCCGCGAAAAAACTCCGCGCCATCCACTGCCTCGAAAGCGCCGGCTACCGCGACCGCTCCGTCACCATCACCGGCCGCGGCGATCTCATCCGCGCCCTCGATGTCTGCGACGCCGACCTGATCGTCCACCTCACCGTCGCCAACGATGCCGAGATCGCCCTGCTCGCGCGCTCCGGCAAAACCGCCGCCATCAACCCCCGTGCCAACGCCAACCTCGGCCTTCCGCTCCCGCCCGTCGCCGCGCTGCTCCGCGCCGGAGTGAATCTCCTCCTCGGCACCGACAACGGCATGCTCAACTCGCCCTCTCTCCTCGCCGAACTCGACTTCACCTACAAGCTCGCCAAGTCCCAATTCGCCGACGCCCTCTCGCCCGACCCGGCCGCCATCCTCAAAATGGCCACGAGCAACATCCGCCCGCTGCTCGGCGGCGACCACTACGGTTATCTCGAACGCGGTCTCCCCGCCGATTTCGTCGTCCTCGACTTCAACGCCCCGCACCTCCGCGCCACGCGTCACCTCACCGCCAGCATCGTCACCCGCGTGACCCCCGCCGACGTCCTCGCCACCCACCGTCACGGCCGCGAACTCTGGCGCGATCCTCGCTGGTCGGCCTAACCCCGCCCAGTTTGCATCGGCATCCGTGCACAAAAAAGCGCCCGGCTTTTCAGCCGGGCGCTTCGCATTCAGCTTAAACTACGTGATTCGATGAACGAATAACGAATCGCCCTGCGGCGATTAGTCCTTCTTGTCCGAGGCGGCATCGAGGATGTCGCCGAGGTTCATCATGTCGCCGGAGCTGTCGCGGTTGAGAGCCTCGAAGGAAGCGGTCTCGGCGGCGAGCTGCTGCTCGGAGTAGTTGGCGGCCTTGACGGAGAGGCCGAGGCGGCGCTCTTCGCGGTCGATCTTGATCACGCGGGCGGTGATCTCCTGATCGGCCTTCAGCACGTCCTTCACCTTCTCGATGCGCTCCTCGCTGATCTGCGAGATGTGCACGAGACCGTCGATGCCGTCCTTGAGCTCCACGAAGGCGCCGAAGGAGGTGATCTTCGAAACCTTGCCGGTGACGACGTCGCCGATCTTGAAGAAGGCGTCGATGTCGGTCCAAGGATCGACGGCGAGCTGCTTGACGCCGAGGCTGATGCGCTGCTGGGAAGCATCGACATCGAGAACGATCGCCTCGAGTTCGTCGCCCTTCTTGATGATTTCGGTCGGGTGGTTGACCTTGCGGGTCCAGCTGAGGTCGGACACGTGAACCATACCGTCGATACCTTCCTCGAGTTCGATGAAGGCGCCGTAGGTGGTCATGTTGCGAACCTTGCCGCGCACGCGGGCACCGATCGGGTAGTTGTGGCGGGCCATGTCCCACGGATTGGGCTCGAGCTGGCGGAGGCCGAGGGAGATCTTCTGGTCTTCCTTCTGGATACCGAGGACAACCGCGTCCAATTCCTGGCCGACCTTGAGGAGCTCGGAGGGCTTGGTGATGCGCTTGGTCCAGGACATCTCGGTGATGTGCACGAGACCTTCGACGCCGGGCTCGATCTCGATGAACGCGCCGTAGGGGACGAGGTTGACGACTTTGCCGTGAACCTTAACGCCAACGGGGAACTTCTGCTCGATCTCGTCCCAAGGATTCTTGGTGGTCTGCTTGAGGCCGAGGGAAACGCGCTCTTTCTCGCGGTTCACTTCGATGATCATGACGTTGATCTCTTCACCCTGCTTGAGGATCTCGCTCGGGTGAGCGATGCGGCCCCAGGACATGTCGGTGATGTGGAGGAGACCGTCCATGCCGTCGAGGTCGATGAACGCACCGAAGTCGGTGATGTTCTTGACGACGCCCTTGCGAACCTGGCCGGGCTGGATGGAGTCGAGGAGGTTCTTGCGCTTGTTGGTGCGCTGTTCCTCGATCAGCTCGCGGCGGGAGAGAACGATGTTCTTCCGGTCGAGATTGATCTTGAGGACCTTGAAATCGTAGGTCTGGCCGACGTATTGATCGAGGTTCTTCGGGGGCTGGATGTCGATGTGCGAGGCGGGGAGGAAGGAATCGACGCCGATCGAAACGATCAGGCCGCCCTTGACCTTGGCCTTGACGCGACCCGCGGCGATGGAGCCCTCGGGGAACTTGGTGAGAATGTTGTCCCAGTTCTTCTTTTGCTCGGCCTTGTCGAAGGAGAGGACCGGCGCGCCGGACTTGTCTTCGAGCTTCTCGACGTAAACGTCGATGGAGGAGCCGATCTGGAGATCACCGATGTCGATGAACTCGTTGGCGGGGATGACGCCTTCGGATTTGCCACCGATGTCGACGACGACGTCGTTCTGACGGATTTCGGTGATCGTGGCGGTGACGATTGCGCCCTCTTTCAGCTTATCAAAGCCGGACGAGGCGAGCAGGTCTTGCATTATGGAACTCATGATGAACGGATCGAAAAAACGTCGCGTGCTCCGAAGCGCCGGGTTTCCGAGATGACGCCGGTAAAGGCGCCGTGGGTTGATGGTTGGACTGACAAAGAGGGCCGATGGGAGCGTCGCGACGACATCGACCTGAACCTGAAAAATGTCGCGAACGGTCAGAATCGCCCAAAGCCAAGGGCGACGGCAAGGGTAAATATCGGCCGTTTACCGAGGTAAACTCAGCGCGCCAGCCGGCTGCTTACGTCGCTAAAAAACGCTTCGTAGAGCGGGCTGTTGCGAAGCGTGGTCTCGATCCCCTGCCCCGCACCCTTGTTAAAGTCGTCTTCAACGATTTCCGTAAACAGCACCCCTACGGAAGTTTCGCTGCCTATCGTGGACTCCAGACGCACCTTGATCGTGCGCTGGCGACTGCCTTGGAACCGGTCGTCGCTGGCCAGACCGCTCACACCTTCGATCACGCCCTGGGCCGGACCGGAACGGGTTATCTTGAAGCCGAGTTGCTCGGTGGCGCGGCGGGCAGCGTCAAAGACCTCCTGCGAATCCCCGGTAAACGCACGTGTTTGATACGTGGGGCCGTGAAATTTATCGCGCACACCGGTCTTCACCGACTCGCAGCCCGCGAGTCCGAGACAGGCGACGAGCATCAAAATGAAACGCATGTTCATGGTTTGAAGGTGGGAGCGAGCTTGCTCGCGATGTCGATCCTCGCGGGCAAGCTCACGCCGGCTGCTGCTGCGAGATGCAGTGCAACGTGCCCAGACCCCAGATCAATTCGTAGCAATCAATCGGGATGATCTCACGTCCGGTGAAACACGACGCGATGATGGCGTTGGCCTCGGCGTCGCGTTTCTTCTGGCGGAAATTCGGCACCAGCACCGCCCCGTTGATGATGAGAAAATTCGCGTAGCTCGCCGGCACCGGCTGGCCTTGAAACGCAAACGGCTTCGGCATCGGCAATTCGACGATGTCGAACTTCTTACCCTTCGGCGTGCGGAACGCCTTCAAGCGATCCAGATTCTCCGCGAGGATTTTGTGGTTCGGATCACGTTTGATCGACTCGACCACGGTGATGAAACCGTCGGCTTTGTAGAAACGCGTGATGTCGTCGATGTGACCGTCGGTGTCGTCACCGATAATCCCGTCGCCGACCCACAACACCTGCGTGATGCCGAGGTAGTCTTTTAAATTCTGCTCGATCTGCTCGCGCGTCAGATGCGGGTTGCGGTTTTTATTGAGCAGACACTGCTCGCTGGTGAGCAGCAGACCTTCGCCGTTCACCTCGATGGAACCGCCTTCCAGAACCATGTCGTTTTCAAAGCGACGCAGTTTGAGTTTTTTGGCGACGAGCGGAGGGATCGTGTTGTCGAGATCGTAGGGCGGGTATTTGCCGCCCCACGCGGTGTGCACCCAGTCGGTCACGGCGATTTCGCCCGACTTCTGATTCTTGACGAAGATCGGACCGTGATCGCGACACCACGCATCGTTGGTCGGATGATCGTAGAACGTGACCTTAGACAAATCGGCGCCCGCCTTGGTGATGAGCGACCACGCGCGCTTTTGGAGCGGCGCGCCGATATTGATGCGCACTTCCTGGAAGCGGCTGATCTGCGCGACGATCTTCGCGAACACGTAGGGAATCGCGCGGAACTGACCCGGCCACGAAGCGCGCTTGTGCGGCCACGAAAGCCAGATGGCAGTCTGCGGCGCCCACTCGGCGGGCATGCGGAAACCGAGTGCGGCAGGAGTCTCCTTCAATTTTTTAGCGGCCATGCTCAGTCGATGAAACGCTTCGTGAGATTCTCGTAGGCATCGATACGGCGGTCGCGCAGGAACGGCCAGTGCGTGCGGGTCACGTCCACTTTGCTCATCTCAACCGGCACAACGAGGACCTCTTCTTTGTCGACGCTTGCCTTGGCGAGGATTTGTCCGCTCGTGCCGGCGACAAACGTCTGGCCCCAGAACTCGAGTCCGTCGCCGCCCACGCCGTCGATGACCTCGTGGCCGATGCGGTTGATCGCCGCGACGTAGCAGCCGTTGGCCACCGCGTGCGAACGCTGGATGGTTTCCCACGCGCCGTGCTGGTTGACGCCGTATTCGGCCTTCTCCTTCGGATGCCAGCCAATCGCCGTCGGATAAAACAGGATCTCCGCGCCTTGCATGGCGGTGAGGCGCGCGGCCTCGGGATACCACTGGTCCCAGCAGATGAGCACGCCGATGCGGCCGAACTTGGTGTCCCACGCCTTGAAGCCGGTATCACCGGGCGTGAAGTAAAACTTTTCGTAGAAGAGAGGATCGTCCGGAATGTGCATCTTCCGGTAAATACCCAGCAGCTTGCCGTCGGCATCGATGATCGCGGCGGTGTTGTGGTAAAGACCGGACGCACGTTTTTCAAAGAGCGACGCGATGATGACGACGCCGTGCTTCTTCGCCGCCTTCTGGAAGGCGAGCGTCGAGGGTCCGGGGATGGGCTCGGCGAGATCGAAGAAGCGGTGCTCCTCGCTCTGGCAGAAATACTGCGAGGTCACCATCTCCTGCGTGCAGATGATCTGCGCGCCTTTTTTCGCCGCCTGATCGACGAGCGAGAGGGTCTTCTTGAGGTTGACCTTCGGGTCGGCGACGCAGGCGTGCTGGAGCAGACCGAGTTTGACGATCTTGGGTTTGGAAGCGGGTTTGGCCATGGGTAGACGGACGCTTAATAGACCACTTTGTTCAGCGGATATTCGACGATACCCTCGGCACCGAGCTCTTTGAGGAGCGGGATGATTTCCCGCACCACGCTTTCGTCGATGATGGTCTCGACGGCAATCCCCTCAGGGTTGCTGAGCGGCGAAATCGTAGGGTTGCGCAGGGCCGGCAACGCCTTGATGAGCGCGTCGAGCGAAGCCTTGGGCAGGTTGAGTTTGAGGCCGACCTTGCTGCCGGCCTCGAGAGCCCCTTGCAGCAGTAGCGCGATGGTTTCGATTTTCTTGCGCTTGGCGGGATTCGCCCAGCTGGCCTTGTTGGCGATCAACTTGGTGTTGGTGTAAAGAAGCGTATCGACGATGCGGAGCTTGTTCGCGCGCAGCGAAGAACCGGTCTCGGTGATGTCCACTATCGCATCGACGAGATCGGGAACTTTGACCTCGGTGGCACCCCAGGAAAACTCGACCAACGCATCGACGCCCTTTTCGGCGAAGAACCGCTTGGTGGTGTTCATGAGCTCGGTGGCGACGCGTTTGCCGGCGAGATCGGCCACCGTCTTGACGGACGAGGACTCGGGCACGCAGAGAACCCAGCGGGACTTCAGCGTGGAGGCGCGGCTGTAGACCAGATCGCACACCTCGACGACGTCGGAGTTGTTTTCCTGGATCCAGTCATAGCCGGTCAGGCCGCAGTCAAAGAACCCATGTTCGACGTAACGGCTCACCTCTTGGGCGCGCACAAAACGTCCATCGAGCTCCGGGTCGTCGATCGACGGCTTGTAGGAGCGCGAACTCGTGGTTATTTTCCAGCCCGCTTTCGCGAACAGGTTCTTGGTGGATTCCTCAAGGCTGCCCTTGGGCAACCCGAGCATGAGCAGGGGAGCGTTTGCAGACACGCGGCCAAGGGACACTCCGCAGAAACGCCCTTCAAGTTTATTCGCTGCCAGCAACGGAACCTCCCCGTTAATGACGTTTCTTTTGACATCGTCGCCCTAATTGTAAAAAACCTCCTTGTCCTTCGTTTAAGGTATCTTTCCTACTCCCCAAAAAATGCGCGCCGAACCCAAGCCCCTCATTCTCGTCATCGAAGACGAAGAGGAACTGGCCAAACTGATCTGCTTGCACTTGGAGGAAGCCGGTATGCAGACGCAGGTTTACAACCGGTGCGCCCTCGCCCTTCGCTTCCTTAAAAAGAACTTCGCCAACCTCCTTCTCCTCGACGTCAACCTCCCCGACCAGTCCGGCTTCGCACTCCTGGAAGAACTCAAGGGCAACGACATTCACGTGCCCACCATCTTTCTCACGGGCAACGCCCTGGAGGTAAACAAAGTCTGCGGCCTCGAACTCGGCGGAGATGACTACATCACCAAACCGTTCGGCTTCCCCGAACTGGTCGCCCGCATCCGCGCCGTGCTCCGTCGCGCCGAGTCGAACACCGACATGAATCTCACGAAAAACGTGCGTGTGATCGACGAGCCGTTCGAGTTCTGCGGTGCGCAGGTTGTCCCGGTGCGTCTGGAAATCGTTTTTCCCGACGGTAAGTCTGAAAAAATCGGCCGCAAGGAACTCGGCATCCTCGCCTACATTCACGAAAACCGGGGTTCCGTCATCACCCGCAAAGCCCTGATCCATTCCGTCTGGGGCATTCACGCCGACGTGAAAAGCCGTTCGCTCGATCAATATATCGTCAAGGTTCGCGAACTTTTTAAGCGCAACGGCCTCAGCTTGGACGCATTCCGCACCGTGCACGGTGTCGGCTACATCCTCGGCACCGAGGAAAACTCCCTCTAATCGGGCCGCGCACCTCCTGCGCTTGTTATTGCCGCCAAGGCCGTCCCCGACGGTAAGCCGCGGCCTCCGCGTCGTAGTTGTTTTCCCCCTCCGACCATTCGCTGGCTTGGAAAAGGGCCCCGTTTGCCCCGCCGAAATCCCCTGTTTCGGCCAACGCCGCCGCCAACGCCGCGTAAGCGTCCGGCTCGGCCGGCATGATTTTAACCGCCTCACGGGCGAGTCTCAGCGCCTCCGCCCCATCTCGCCATTCCGCATCGCGCGCCGTGGCCAGTATACGCGCCAAAGGGATCAAGGCCTCATGATTCCCCGCCGCGACTGCATCACGTCCCAACCGCAGGGCTTCTTTACCCGCCCCCGCGTCCATCAGCAGTTGCATCGCCGATTTGTATAAACCCAGACGCTTGTCCGCCGGCGACCGCGCAATGCCTTCCACAAACAAACCTGCCGCACCCGCATAATCCTTCCTCAAAGTGCGCAGCTCGCCTTCCCGTAACCACGCCTGCGCCGGTGCATCACGTTCGCTCCTTGCCCTGCCGAAACTTTCCTCGGCGGACTGAAGCGCCCCCCGTGCCCGCTGAAACAATCCCGCACGATACCACGCCATCGCCGGCTTTTGCCCAAAGTCCACCGCATACACATCCACCTGAAATCCAAACCGCCCGAACTGCACCGGCGGTTCATAGGCCAATGGCCTCAACCACACGGGAATCTTTCGCTCATGCAGCAGCCGTCCGCCAAAGCGCGCCCTTGCCTCCGCGAGCGGTCGATCCGGATGCAGCGCGGCAAAATACTCCTCCAAAAACCCGAAGGCGGAAAACATCACGACATGCGTGATGCCCCGGGCACGCACCAACCGTTCCGCCTCGCCTTCATCCTCCGCGCAAAAAATCTCCGCCGCCGTTTTCAACCCGTCTCCATTTTCCCAATACAAGGTCCCGATCGTTTTGAACCGGCCGTAATATCCCGTCGCGGTCGATGCGTTCGGGCTCGCCAGCAAAACGATTTCGCCCGGCGTCCGGTCCTTCGCCAGCCGCTCCGCCACATCCCGGTAAAGCAGCTGCATCACTTCGGGCATTTGCACATCCCGCTTCTCCTCCACCAGCCGGCGTTCATGGATAAACATCCACGGCGAGGTCGCATAGAACCACCCGCATACACAGACATAAGCCACGGCATTTTTAACCTTCGTTCCCGGGGTGCCGGCGCTCTTCGCCCAAACGACCCAGATCGTTATCATCAAAACCACCTGCGCGGCTGCCGCCGGCAACATCCAGCGCACCTGCCACCATCCGCCCGCCGTCATCACCAAGGTGACACCTGCGCAAAACCCGAGGATCGCCCGCTCTTCGGTCCGCGCCCGCCACCCCGCAACCAAGGCCAGCGCGAATATCCACGGATGCAGTGCCAGATGATCCCTGAATATCCAGGCTCCCCGTTCCTCCACCAAACGCCACAGCGGCTTGAATTCATCGATCTGGTCATGCAGGCGCGCGAGGAACGGATCCGCCGGCAGAAACCACTGCGCCCCTCCGACCGCGATGAAGACCACCGGCGCAAACGCCAGGGTCAGCGCCAGACTCAATCGCACCCTGAAATGCGTGCGCAGCCCCGTCGTCTTATCACGCATCCACTCCATCACGAGCGCGACTCCTTCGCCTCCTCCAAGCCAGGCAAGGACGTAAATCGGATGATTGACCTCCAGTCGCATCCCCATGCCGTCCGGAAAATACTCGATCAGATAAAACACCCCCGCCGTCGCCGGCCCCGCGCGACTCCATAGGCGCCACACCTCCGGAGCCCCCGTCGCTCCGTCGAGAACCAGTCCCCTGCCCTTGCTCAACGTCAGCACAGCCCCGACAACTCCGATCAACGCAATGGGGACAGCGGCGGACGCGGCACTGACCCATAAGGCGACGCCTCCGCAAATCCCGGACACCCACGCCGCACATCGCGCGTGCTCTCTCGACGCCGGCAACAGCTTGGATCCCTGCCGCCACCATCCCGCACCCATAAAAACCGCCCCCAACAACAGTCCAAAAATCGCCGCGTTGATCAACCCGTGATGATCGGGATTTCCGGGCAAAAACCCTTCGTAAAATCCCCTGTGCCCGCACAAGGCCGGCGCCGTCAACGCCGCCGGCCAGCCTCCGTATCGCCTGCCCACCCACGCCGCACCGGCACCCACGACAAAGAGCAGCAGCGGCACCTGCGCCCATGCGGCGGCGCGCTCGATGGCAACCGTCAGCTCCTCGCCCGTAAAGACCGCGCGCGCCTTGCCCAAACCCACCAACCACCAAGCCCAGGCCGAATTCCAACGCACTTCACGCCCGGCGGGGGCGTTGTCGATCGCGGTATCGCGCAATCTAAAATCCGTCCCTTCCGCCAGTGCCAGCGCATGACGGATCCACGTCTGGCCGTCGGGAGCCTCCGCGGCGGGAATACGCTGCAACGGCACCGTAGGACTCTCACCGCGCAACCGCGTCTCGCTGACTCGCGTCAGGTAGTCCGCGGACATATCCGCATGAATAAGCACCAGCAAAACCGCCCCCAACACGCCCGCGCACCACCCGGGCAACCAAGTCCGCCTCCCTACATGCGCGGCTCGTGCTCCGTTGGATTTCATCGATTCATTCAGCCCGGCGTGGTTCGCCTTAAAACAACTCCGGCTGTTCGTAGCGGGAACGAGCCTCGGCCAAACTTGAACGCATCCCCATTTCCTCAAGCAATGCGTGCAATTCCGTCACTTGCGGGACTGCTTTCGTCGAGGTATTCACGATCGGCAGCGCCAGGTTCAGCGTCGTCAGCTTGAGGTTGCGCCGAAGGTTGTCCGCGCCGCTGGTCACCAACTCGCGAAATCGCTCCGGGTTAAGTTCAGCCGCATGGGCAATCACGCCTTCCACGCCTCCGAACGATTGCAACCACTTCACCGCCGTTTTCGGCCCCACGCCGGCGATTCCGGGAATGTTGTCGGAACTGTCGCCCACGAGCGCCAGATAATCCGCAATCTGCGCCGGAGGCACCCCGAATTTCTCAATCACCCCGGCCGTATCACGATACCGCCAGCCGAGCTTGGGATTGGCTGACGGCGGCGGCAGCAGGATGCGGATACGCTCATCCACGATCTGCGCAAAATCCTTGTCGGAACTGACAATCAAAACGTCATGCCCTTCCCGTGCCAGCGCCACGGCCTGCGACGCGAGTAAATCATCACTCTCCACACCGTCTATTTCGACACCGACAAAACCCATCGCACGCGTCAGCGCCTTGATCGGCTCGATCTGCAACCTCAACGCCTCGGGCATTTCCTCGCGCTGCGCCTTGTATTCCGGAAGCAACAAAAGCCGATCCTGCGAGCCACCCAGATCAAAGAAAACCAACGTGCCGTCCGGTTTTTCCTGATCCGCCAGCTTCCAAAGCGATTTAACCCACCCGTGCAGCGCATTGGTCGGAAACCCATCGGCACGCGTCAGCTCAGGCACCGCATGAAAGCAGCGGTAGGCCAGGTTGAAACCATCAATGAGAAGCCATTTTGCCATAATTCAAAGAATGGCTACAGGGCATCAGGCCAATGCCAAACAAACTTTCTTGATGCGATCTTGCATGGCGACATCCATGCAAGATCCCCGCTTGCCACCACACCGCAGACCACAACTGCTGTATCAGCGAGAAAGCAGTTTTTTAGCCGGCGCCTTCTTTTTTGCCTTTGCCGGCGCAGCCACCGACAACGTTGCCGGGCTGCTGGTCGCCTTGCCGAGACTGTTGGTGATGATACAGCGGAACTGCTGACTGTTCATCGCCGTGGTGGTCTTCTTGACGGTCATTTTGGCGGTGGTTGCACCAGCATAAGTAGCCCCGTTGGTCACTTTGGCCCAAGTCTTGCCGGAGCGACGCTCCCAACGATAGGCGAGCGGTTTGCGAGTCGCAGGGGTCACTTTCACCGTAAAGACCGCGTCTTTTGTGGCCGTTACACTCACGGACTGCGGTTGCGTTGCGATCACCGGAGCGCCCGACGCGTAACTTAATTTCAAGGTGAAGATTCCGTTTTCATTACCCGCCACGGTTCCTCCAGCGACTGCGATTTGATAAATACGTCCCTTGACGGTGGCAAACGACAACGAGGTATCTCCATCAGCGTTTGCGTCAACCGCACTCGCCACCTCCTTCAAAGAGGAAACCCTGGGGCCGGTATAAACCGCGATTACCGGCTTGAGATCGCTCGCGTCAACCGTGGGACCGGTTGCCTCCTTGGCTTTCGCCGTAATCGTAGGGTGAGTTCAAGGATGGGGATGAATGATCAATCTGAACCCGGGTCCCGCGTATAAAGAACCAGAGGTAGCCATGTTCACGGCAAGCCCCGACGAAGCTCTGGAACCCCGGCAGGTCCGGCTTGGGGAGTTGTGTCCGTCAAGTTCAGCAAAAGTGGATTGGTGGTTCGTGGGTTTGGTGGATAAAATGATTTATGGGAGGGGGTGAGGGGG
>CAMBLN010000053.1 GCA_945868215.1 Opitutus sp. GAS368 | reverse complement strand
TCGCCTAGCCGAAAAACTAGAAATCCACCACACGCCCAAGCATGGCAGCTGGCTTAACATCGCCGAGATCGAGCTAAGCGCCTTGACTCGTCAGTGCCTCGATCGCCGCATCCCCGACATTGCCTCCATGCGCCGCGAAGTCGCCGCCTGGCAACAGCACCGCAACCAGCGCGGCGCTCCCATCAACTGGCGCTTCACCACCGAGGACGCTCGCATCAAACTTATCCATCTTTATCCGAAACTTTAGCTGTTACGAGATACTAGGCTGGTTTCAAATTATCGAAACCCGCGGCAGCCTTGGCCAAGGCAAGGTGCAACACTGGCAGGTGACGATCAAAGTCGGTTTCACCCTCGAATCATGAACTCCGTTCCGCAACAGCCGAAGCCCGACACACCCGTTCCCGAAAAAGACGCGTCGCGGGATTTGAAGACATTTGAAGCACTCCCGGCGAAAAAGAAGGCGTTGGCACGCCTGCAGGAAGACACCGAAAAGACCAGCGGGCGGGACGCGGTCGACGTGCGTAAAAAGGTCAAGGACGAGGAGAGTTGATCCGGCGGGTTTCGGTTCGCTGCAAAGCTGCATTGCCTAACTCCTCGCGGGACTTACGGTGCGGCGTTTATTTATGCCAACCCAGTTCCGCCCCTGCATCGACCTCCACGACGGTAAAGTGAAGCAGATCGTCGGCGGGAGTCTGCGCGATGACGGCGCGGGGTTGCGCGAGAATTTTGTGAGCGACGAAAGCGCGGCATCGTTTGCGGCACGTTACCGGACGGACGGGTTGCGCGGCGGGCATGTGATCAAGCTGGGGCAGGGCAACGACGATGCGGCGCGCGAAGCGCTGGCGGCGTTTCCGGGTGGGCTGCACATCGGCGGCGGCATCACGGCGGACAACGCGGCGCGGTGGCTGGAGTTCGGTGCGAGCCATGTGATCGTGACCTCGTGGCTGTTTGATGCGGAGGGGCGTTTTTTGGACGAGCGGTTGGAAGCGTTAAAGAAAAGTGTGGGCGCGGAGCGGCTGGTCTTGGATTTAAGCTGCCGTCGCACGGCGTCGGGCTGGACGGTGGCGATGAACCGCTGGCAGACGTTGACGGATCTGCACGTGACGACGCAGACGCTCGACCGGCTGGCGGGGAGTTGCGCGGAGTTTTTGATTCACGCGGCGGACGTCGAAGGGCTGTGCGGCGGCATCGACGCGGAGTTGGTGGCGCTGCTTGGAGCGTGGGGGAAGATTCCCATGACCTACGCCGGCGGGGTCGCGACGATGGACGACGTGCTGAAGGTGGAGCAGGCGAGCGGCGGGAAACTCGATCTCACGGTCGGCAGCGCACTGGACATCTTCGGCGGTCGAGGCGTGCGTTATGCGGATTTGGTCGCTTGGAACCGGCGTCCCGAGCGGGCGTAAAAAAACCCGCACCGAAAAAGTGCAGGTTTAAAAGTGGTGCTCGGGAAGGGACTCGAACCCTTACGCCTTTCGGCACACGCCCCTCAAACGTGTGTGTCTACCAATTCCACCACCCGAGCATGAACTAACAAGGGAAGGCGGACTAAGATAAATCTCGTCAGCCGTGTAAAGCCCCGAAATGCATTTTTCTGTTTTCGGGAAACAGCTTGCTACTCCTTTGCCCGCATGGAGACTGACCGGGCGCATTTGCGCTTCCCAGCCCGCTTCCAGCATAACACTTACGCAGGCACTTAGCCCGCATCGCTCCGAATGTCCGAGACGCCTCCCAACGATAAACCGGCCAAAGATTTCAACAAAATCGATCTGGCCCAACTCCAGAGCTTCAGCTTTGGCACGCAATGGTCCCAGGATAAAGCCGAGCCCGCAGGCGGCGGCTCCGGAGGCGCGCGTGAACCCCGTCGGGACGACCGTCCGCGTCGCGATGACCGGCCCCGTCGCGAGGGCGATGCCGCCGGTGCTCCCCGCGATCGCCGCGGTTTCCGCAAGCCCGCCGGCCCGGCCGAGGGTGGCGCCCCCGCCGCGGCTCCGAGTGGTGACACCACTTCCGCTCCGTCTTCAGCGCCCCGTGAACGTCGCGAAGGTGGTTTTGATTCACGCGGTCCGCGTCGCGACGGACCCGGCGGCGGCGCCCCCCGTGGTGATTACCGCGGAGGCGGCCAGGGTGGTGGTCAACGTTTCGGCGGTCCCCGCGAAGGTGGCTTCGCCCCGCGCGATCAAGGCCCCTACATCAGCCCATTTTTCAACGTCACGTTCTACCCGGAGGACACGGGTTTCTCCGCGCTGGCGAAGGCCATCCGCGCCTCCTGTCGCACGTATGAATTGTTCGAGATTGCCCGCGTGATCATCGGCAAGAACGACCGCTTCATCGCCGTCGTGCAGCACAAGCAGACTGAAGGTGCCCCGGCCGGCGCGTCCGCCACCAAGCCCGCGCCTTTCGCGATTTCCGTGCCGGACGGCATTCCTTTCGAGAGCGAAGCCGCTGCGGTGAATCACGTTTTTGAAAAGCACCTCGCGCTGTTCTTTGATTCCGCCGAGGTCGAGGTCGACGCGCCCAAGGGCAATTTTCAGGTCATCAACAAGTGCACCGTCACCGGTGAACTGCTCGGGCCGCCCAATTACCATCGCTACAACCAGATCGTGCAGCAGCACCATGCGGCCAACATCAAGCTGCCGTTCGAGGTGTATCGTAACAAGATCGAGTCCGTGCGTGAACCCGAAGTGATCGCGCAGTGGCTGGAGAAGATGAAGAAGACCACGCGCTACACCTTGAAGGCGTCCGTGCCCGCTGCGGCTCCGGCTGCCGCAGTCGCTCCGGCTCCCGAGGTGGAGGCTGCACCCGCTGCCGAAGCGGTTGCGCCGGTTGAGGGTGAGTCCGTCGCCGCCCCCGAGGTTGCCGCCGCTGCTGAAACGGCGCCTGAAGCGGCCGCCGCTCCCGAGGCTGCGACGAGCCTGTCGTTTGATTCCATCGAAGAAGCCAAACAATACCTGCTTGAGACGACCAAGAACCGCGTGGTGCGCACGGTCGAGTCGGTGCGTTTCGCCGGAAAGAATCTCGAAACCCTTCCCCAAGGCGAACTCCGCCGCACGATCGAAGGCGCGCTCGAGCGTCAGCGTCGTTTCCCGTTGGATACGGCCAACGCGCTCCGCGGGCGTCTGCGTCGGGAAGGTTTCACGATCTTCAAGAAGGGCTCGAAGGGCGTCAGCTACGTGTGTGCGGTAAAGCGCAAGTTCCGCATTCCTAACCAGACGTTCTCCGATTCGATCGGCGCGCTGATTACGTTCTTGGAAACGCATCCGATGATCAAAGCCAGCGAACTGGCCGACAAGTTCCTCGGCTATTCGGCTCCGGCGAAGGCCGCCGCACCGGTCGAAGGTGAAGCCGCGGCTCCGGCCGCGCCTGCACTCACGGCTGACCAAATGGCCAAGCTCAACCGTCTCAACGGCGATCTGCGCTGGTTGGTGAGCGAAGGTTATGTGACGGAGTTCATCGATGGTCGTCTGTTCGCGCCTGCCCCCGTGGTCGAATCGCGCAAGAAGGAGATCGAAGGTGCCGAGCACGATCCGGAGAACTTCCCCGAGGCTCCGGTTGAGGCTCCGAAGGCGGCGGCCGAGCCGGTCGCTGGATCGGCTGCCGAAGAGGCGAAGCCGGAAGAGCCGGCGAGCTGAGAGTTTAAGAGTTTAAGTAAAAAGCCGCCCGGAAACGGGCGGCTTTTTTTGTGCGGTGCGCCGACGAAACGACTCCGTCGTTCCGCTACCGGAGATGAATCACCGCAGGCAGATCGTGTGGCGTTGGTCCGTGGTGATGCCGAGGTCGAGGTGGAGGGCGTTGGCGGGAATCCACGCGGCGATTTTTTCGGGCCACTCGACGGCGAGGATCCACGGACTCACGAGAAAATCCTCCAGCATGAGCGCATCGATCTGGCGGTCACTTTCGAGCCGGTAGGCGTCCATGTGGACGAGGGTGCGACTCGCGCCTTTGTAGAGCGTGAAGATGTTGAAGGTCGGACTCGTGACGGGGTCGGTTACGCCGAGTCCGCGGGCGAGGCCTTGCACGAAGGTTGTCTTGCCGACGCCGAGGTCGCCGTGGAGCGCGAGCGTGGTGTCGGCGGGCAACGCGCGGGCGAACTCTTCGGCGAGGGCGTGGCTTTCCTCGGCGGAGGACGTGGTGACGCCGGCGCGAAGTTTAGCGAAGATGCTCATAACCTTGGAATGTCGCTAGCGGGAGGGCGTCGGACGCGGGCGTGCACGTGAAGCGTCCGATGTGCGTGAGGCGCGTGCGGAATTTTCTGCGCCAGGCGGCTTCGAATTTTGCGTGATCGGCGCGGGCGGCGACGGTGAAGAGCAATTCGAAGTCTTCGCCATCGGAGAGCGCGTGTTCGACCGCGGAACGTTGGTCGCGTTTGGCGAGCGTGTGGGCGGCGGCGCTGATCGGTATTGAAGAGGCGAGGAGGGAAGGCGTGGCGTTGTCCGGCGTGAGTGCGTGAAGGTCTTTGGCGAGGCCGTCGCTGAGATCCATGAGCGAGCGGACTTCGGGGCGGGCGGCTAGCCAGGCGCCCTCGACAAGGCGCGGAGTGAAGCGGTGGTGATGGCCGAGAATGCTGCCGCCGAGCGTGCCGGTGACGTAGATGGCGTCGCCGAGTTTGGCACCACGACGGGTGAGCACGCGCGGGCCGGCGGCTTCGCCGATGAGCGTGAGGCTCGCGGTAAAACCGGACGGCTGACGTGTGATGTCGCCGCCGACGATGGGCGTGCGGTAGGTGCGGGAGGTGGCGGCGAGTCCGCGGTAGAATTGTTCGAGCCAGCGCGTGCTCACGGAAGGCGCGAGGGCGAGGGAGATGACGGCGGCGCGGGGGCGGGCGCCCATGGCGGCGAGGTCGCTGAGGTTGCGCTTGAGGAGTTTGGCGGCGACGGCGCGGGGCGGGATGGAGTCGTCGAAGTGTTCGCCGTAAACGACGGGATCGACGGTGACGACTTGAGGATGGCGCGAAGGGGAGAGAACAGCACAGTCGTCGCCGATGCCGGCGGGCGAGGGCGGCGTGGCGTTGCCGAGCCAGCGGCGGATGGCCGCGATGAGCCGCAGTTCACCGAGGGTGGAGACGGAGTCGGCGGTGGTGGCGGTGAAGGGATGCATGGCGATGTGTCCGTTACTCAACCTGTGATGCCCGCCATGACGCGCACGATGGTATGCAGGTTAAAGAGAGCATGAGCGATCATGGGCACGGCGATGCTGCCCGTGCGTTCATAGGCCAGGGCAAAAAAAACACCAAGGACGCAGAGAGGTGTAAATGCTGCTAGGTTGCCGTGCAACAGAGCGAAGAGCAGCGCCGGAAGGATGAGGGCCAATGCGCGGGGGATGCGGGTGCGCAAGTAGCGGAATAATCCGGCGCGGAAAATAAGTTCTTCGGTGATGGGGGCGACAATCGCGGCGAGCACGATCATCCAGACGAGCAGATACGGGTCGTCTGCGTTCCGAAAGAGATCTACCATGTCCTGCTCGCTGGTCGAGTAGCCGAAGAACTCGATGATGGTTTTCCAGAGATAACCGACTCCGTCGATGAGCGGGATCGCGATTAGAAAAGTGATGAGCCCTGCGAGGATAGGCTTGGGCTTCGGGAGAACTGAACCGACGAGAGCTGAAGAATCGACCGGACGCGCATGAAATAAAACGGAAGCGAGGAGTGCTCCGCACAGCATGCCGATTTGAAAAGAGGCACCTTGAACAATCATCCACCAGTCGCCGTCGGTCGCGGCGGGGCCGAGGATGTCGTGGCTGAGGTAAGTGGTGAGCTGAGGGAAAAGAATGCCACCCGCAAAAACCAGCAGACCGCTGGTGATAAACTTCTCGATGGATAATGGCCATGCGGGAACGGCAGGAGACGAGGTGCCGAGACGGCCGGTTGCCAGGCGATACAGGAGGACAAGGCCGGCCAGCCAGATACACACCGCGAAGGCGATGAACAGCACGGGCGGTTGATCTGTGGGGGCGGCGGTCAAAGGATCGGCCACGCTACCATTTCCAAGTGCCTTGTAAACGAGCGAGCGTGGAGCGGTAGTCTGAGGCGATGTCGGATTCCACGCCGGCGCCCAGGCTTATGCCCGAGGTGACATTGAGATCCAACGAAAGGCCGGCGGTGTAAAACTCGTCAATGGCGGCGTTGTTCAGGAATTGCGTGTCCACGAGGTAGGCGGAGAGGAGGGTCGAAGACCCCATGCGCACGCCGAGGCGAAGGCCGTTTTTGAGGATGTTCTGGTTGATGTCGAAATCGAGGGTGTAGCCCTGGATGTTGAGCGGGAAACCTTGGTGCGTGGTGAGCTGGTTGATGAGGCTGAGCACGACACGATCGGTGGCGTGCCAGTCGAGCGTGTTGACCGCTCCGGTATGCCAGCTGAGTCCGCCGGCGACGGCGTCGAACGAAGCGCGGGTCTGCAGGCCGAATACGGGCGTGAAGCGCCAGGCGAGGGGATTTTGTGGCGTGCGCAGGGTGATGCGCCACGGGGCGGCGAGGGTGGCGCCGGCGCCGTAGATCTCGGTGCCTTCGATGTCGGTGTAGTCGGCGGAGAAGGGGAGTTCGAGGCGCAGGCGGTCATGAATGCGCAGGCTGCCCAGGTTGCCGTCGGCGCGGAGTTGTTCGCCGGAGTAAGTGACACCTTGGATTTTGGCTTCGACCGAGTTGCGGTTGAGGGAAAGGGCACCTCGCCCAAGGCGTGAATCGGTGTCGGCCCCCGCGATGAGTTCGCGGGCGGTGGTGAAACCCTGGCTGAAAAACACGGAACGCGCGGCGCTGGCGGTGGTGGAAGACGGGTTGCCGTCGGTGATGGAGAACGCGGACTCAAAGCCGATGGACTTGCGGAATTTGGCAACGATGTCGGAGCCATCTTTTTTGAGGAAGTCTTCGATCTGGCGTTGGACCGCGGCCGGGGTGGCGCCGGTGAACGTGCGGTCAAAGCCTATGCGGGCGATGCGAAAACGGACGCTGCGGCCGGAGAAATCCTGGGTGACCTGCACCGCGCTGCCTATGCCGAGGTAGCTGATGTCGGCGGACACAGGAGTTCCCGCAAGCACGGCAAAGTCGTCGGTGTTGCGCACGACTGCGGATATCAGGTCGATGAAGTTATGGTTACGGTTGGTGATCGTAACCACCCCGTTAGTCGCCGTGGCCTGGAAGAGTTCTCGCGCCCCGAGAGAAGAACCCGCGCAAAGTGCGACGCATACCAAAAAGCTGCGGACAAAAATCATCACGAATGCGGAAAGCAGATCGTCAGCCAATCTTGCCGTTGGCGAAGACGACCTTGCCGTTGACGATCGTGGTCTTCACGCGTCCGCGCAGTTCTTGTCCGTGCCACGGGCTGTTGGAGGATTTGCTGAAGCCGGCCTTGGCGTCGTAGGTCCATTTCTCGTCGGGATCGAAGAGGCAGATGTCGGCGGGGGCGCCGACGGCGAGCGTGCCGGCTTCGAGCTTGAGCAGTTGCGCGGGCTTGCGGGTGAAGAGATCGACGACGGTCGCGAGCTTGAACTTGTTTTTGCGGACGAGGATTTCGAGCGAGACGGCGAGGGCGGTCTCCAAGCCGAGGATGCCGTTGGGGGCGTAGTCGAATTCCTTGTCTTTTTCGTAGTCGGTGTGGGGCGCGTGGTCGGTTGCGAGGATGTCGAGCGTGCCGTCGCGCAGGCCTTCGATGATGGCGAGGCGGTCCTCCTCGGTGCGGAGGGGCGGGTTCATCTTGAAGTGGGTGTCGTAGGTGCCGCAGGCCTCGTCGGTGAGGGCGATGTGGTGGGGCGTGGCCTCGGCCGTGACGGAAATGCCGCGGGCTTTGGCGCGGCGGAGGATCTCGACGGAGTTCTTCGACGAGATGTGCTGCATGTGGATGTGCGCGCCGGTGTAGGTGGCGAGAATGACGTTGCGCGAGACGATGATGTCCTCGGCGGCGTTGGGCCAGCCCTTGAGTCCGAGACGCGTGGAGACGGCGCCCTCGTTCATCACGGCGCCGACGGTCATCGAGTGGTCCTGACAGTGATCCATGAGCGGCAGGTCGAACATCTTGGCGTATTCGCAGGCGCGGCGCATGAGGTCGTTGGACTGCACGCAATCGCCGTCGTCGGTGATGGCGATGACGCCGGCGCGTTTGAGGGAGCCGATGGGGGCGAGGGCCTGGCCCTTCATGCCGACGGTGATGCAGCCGGTCTGGTAAACCTTGATGCAGGCGGTGCGGGCGATGGAGTCTTTGATCTGCTGGATGGTGCCGGCGGTGTCGGCGACCGGGGCGGTGTTGGGCATGCAGACGACCGAGGTGAAACCACCGGCGGCGGCGGCGCGGGAACCGGTCTCGATGGTCTCCTTGTGCATCTGGCCGGGTTCGCGGAAGTGGACATGGATGTCCACGAGACCGGGGCAGGCGACGAGGCCTTGGGCGTCGATTTTTTTGGCCTTCTTTTTCTCGGTGGCCGAGAGGGAGGCGACGATCTTGCCGTCTTTGATGAAGAGGTCGCCGACGGAGTCGCGCTTGGAGGCGGGGTCGATGACGCGGGCGTTTTGAATGTGGAGGGAAGGCATGTCGGAAGGAGGAATGGCCGCAAAAAAGCGCAGAAGGCGCAAAAATCAGAGTTGGGTGGTCGGGTCGCTGAGGGCGTATTTTTTAACTTGAAGAATGGGCGCGCCGAAATTGATGAGCAGCCCGTGTTCGCGGCGGGAGGAACGGAGGTAACCGAGGAGTTGGGCGACGTGTTCGTCGATGAGGGTTTTTACGGCTTTGAGTTCGATGATGAGCGTATCTTCGACGAGGAGGTCGGCAAAGTATTCGCCGAGGACCGTGCCGTCCTCATCGAAGACATGGATCGGGTGTTGTTGCACGACCTTGAGGCCTTGTTTGCGAAGGCGGTGGGCGAGTCCGTTTTCGTAAACTTTTTCGTTGTGGCCGTGACGATGGTATTTCTGAAGGGCAAAGACGGTTTCCCGCACTTGATCGCAAAGAACGAAGACAGGGTCTTTTAAGTTCATAAATTTTGCGTCTTCTGCGACTCTTTGCGGCCAATGCTTTGTTTAGTCTGAGGAGACGACGTTTTCGGGTTGGCCGCCGGAGCAGAGGTAGAGGACGGCCATGCGGACGGCGATGCCGTTGGTCACCTGCTCCAGGATCACGCTGCGGTCGCCGTCGGCCAGTTCGCTGTCGATTTCGACGCCGCGGTTGATGGGGCCCGGGTGCATGATGATCGCCTTCGGGTTGAGCCAGCCGGCGCGGGTTTTGTTGAGTCCGAACAGGCCGGTGTATTCGCCGAGGGACGGGAACATGCCGGCGGTCTGGCGCTCGTGCTGTATCCGCAGAAGCATGACAACGTCGGCGTCGGAGAGGGCGGAGCGGAGATCGTGGGAGACGGTGACGCCGAGGGGCTCGAAGGTGCGGGGGACGAGGGTGGAGGGGCCGACGATGGTGACGTTGGCGCCGAATTTCACGAGGGCGTGGATGTTGGAGCGGGCGACACGGCTGAAGAGAATGTCGCCAAGGATGACGACCTTGCGGCCTTTGAGGGAGCCGAGGTGTTCGCGCATTGTGAACGTGTCGAGGAGGCCCTGCGTGGGATGCTCGTGGGAACCGTCGCCGGCGTTGATGACGGGGATGCCGAGGATTTTGGAGAGGTAGAGGGGCGAGCCGGCGGCGGCGTGGCGGATGACGATCATGTCGGCACCGAGGGCGGCGATGTTCTCGGCGGTGTCGCGGAGGGTTTCGCCCTTGGTGGTGGAGGAGCTGGAGCCGTCGAAGGCGATGACGTCGGCGCTGAGGCGCTTGGCGGCCATGTCGAAGGCCATGCGGGTGCGCGTGCTGGGCTCGAGGAAGAGGTTGACGATAGTCTTGCCGCGGAGGGCGGGGACTTTTTTCACGCTGCGGCCGAGGATCTTTTTAAACGCGGCGGCGGTGGCGTGGATTTGCTCGATCTCGTGGAGGGACAGTTCTTCGAGCGTGATGAGGTGGTGGCGGGTCCAGGGCATGTGGGAAAATGACCAATGACCAATGTCCAATGACCAATGGTCGGCGGTGGCGGTTTTAGGTTAGGCGGCGGGTTTGGAAGGGAGGATGGTGACGGAGTCGCGGGCGGGTTTTGCGGGGTCGAGTTTGACGACGACTTTGCAGCCGGGGGTGATGTCTTCGAGGACGAGCCCGGTGTAGTCGGCGGCGACGGGGAGCTTGCGGCCGGCGCGGTCGATGAGGATGGCGAGCTCGACCTTGGCGGGGCGTCCGTGATCGAAGAGCTCGTCCAAGGCGGCCTTCACGGTGCGGCCGGAGAAGAGCACGTCATCGACAAGGATGACGGTGGCGCCGGTGACATCGACGGGGATGCGCGTGGGGACGAATTCCTTGGGGATGGGGTGGCGGTCGATGTCGTCGCGGTGAAACGAGATGTCGAGGATGCCCGATTTGGTGGAGAGACGAGCCGACAAGCGGTTGGCGAGTTCGATGCCGCCGTTGGCGATGCCGAGCAGGACAAGACGCGGTGTCTTCGAGTGGTTTTGACCAATGGCTTGCGCGAGCCGGTCGATGGCGGCGTGGATATCGGCGGCGGGGAGGCTTTTGGGTGCGGGCACGGGGGTGGTTGTGCCGGTGGGCGGAGGGGCGGACAAGCGGGAAAATCCCCGGGGCTTATTCGGGGAGCCGGACCATGCAGTTGCCGGCTTTTTCCTCGAGTTTGAGGAGTCCGCGTTTCTGGCCTTCGCGGAGGAGGTCGGTGAAGGCGCTGAAGCCGTAGGCGCGCTCGTTGAACCCGGGGTTTTGGCGTTTGATGGCCTGCTTCACCATGGAGGCCCAGATGCTTTCGTCGGCGCCACGTTCGTCGATGAGGGCGTTGACGGTGGCTAAGACCAAGTCGAGGGCTTTGGCGGGATCGGGGCGTTTGGGGTCGGGGGCGGAGGAGGCGGCGGTTTTAGGGGCGGAGGCGGCCGTGCCGGAGGTTTTGGGGCGGGCTTTGGGCGGGGTGACGCGAACGAGGTCGTCGTAGTAGATGAATTCGTCGCAGTTGTTGATGAAGAGATCGGACGTGGAGTTTTTCACGCCGACGCCGATGACGGTTTTTCCGTTTTCGCGGAGTTTGCTGACGAGCGGGGAGAAGTCGGAGTCGCCGCTGATGATGGCGAAGGCGTCGACGCGGTCGTTGGTATAGCAGAGGTCGAGGGCGTCCACGACCATGCGGATGTCGGCGGAGTTTTTGCCGGACTGGCGGACGTGGGGGATCTCTATGAGTTCGAAGGCGGCCTCGTGGAGCGGGCGTTTGAAGGCCTCGTAGCGGGCGAAGTCGCAGTAGGCTTTTTTGACGACGATGTTGCCCTTGATGAGGAGGCGCTCGAAGACCTTGCCGATGTCGAATTGGGGGAAACGGGCGTCCTGCGCGCCGAGGGCGATGTTTTCGAGGTCGAGAAACACCGCGAGTGTGTAGGTGCGGTCGGGCGTGGTCATGGGCGTGAGGATGGCGGTGGGGCGGGTGGCCGCGCAATTACCAATGACCGGAGGGGTTGTAGAAACGGTGTTGTCTCCTTCTTGGGCGGGTGCGTATTCATACCTTTTCATTTTTTACCCGTGTCCGACGCCTCGCTTCACTTCCAATCCATTGCCGAACTCGCCGCGCTGCTTGAAGCGAAGACGATCACTTCGGTGCAACTCACCGAGGCGGTCATCGCCCGCACGCAGGCCGTCGAGGAGCGCGTCAAGGCGTTCAACTCCTATGATGCCGCCGACGCCCTTGCGCAGGCCGCGGCGTCCGACGCCCGCCGTGCGGCCGGTCAAGCGCTCGGGCCGCTGGACGGCATTCCGATCGGCATCAAAGACGTGATCGCCGTCACCGGCCAACCGCTCACGGCGTCGTCAAAGATGCTGGCGAACTTTGTTTCGCCCTACGACGCGACGGTCACGCAGAAGTTGAAAAAGGCGGGTGCGGTGATTTGGGGGCGTTTGAATCTCGATGAATTCGCGATGGGTTCTTCCACGGAGAACTCGGCGTTTCACACCACGCGCAATCCCTACGATTTGGAGCGCGTGCCCGGCGGTTCCTCGGGCGGCAGTGCGGCGGCGCTGGCGGCGGGCGAGGCGATTGCGACGCTCGGCTCGGACACGGGCGGATCGATCCGCCAGCCCGCGGCGTTGTGCAACGTCGTCGGACTCAAGCCTACCTACGGCTTGGTTTCGCGTTACGGGTTGATCGCGTTTGCCTCGTCGCTCGACCAGATCGGACCCTTCAACCGCACGGTCGAAGACGCGGCGATCACGCTTCAGGCCATCGCGGGTTATGATGAGAACGATTCGACCTCGGTGAAGATCGAGATCCCCGATTACCGGGCGGCGCTGAAGGAGAAAAAAGGGCCGTGGCGCATCGGAATCCCGAAGGAATACTTTGGCGAAGGTCTCGACCCCGAGGTGGCGGCGGCGGTGGAGAAAGCGGTTTCGTTTTACGAGAAGATGGGCTGCGAGATTAAGAATGTCTCGCTGCCGCACACCGAGTATGGCGTGGGGGTTTACTACATCATCGCGACGGCGGAGTGTTCCTCGAACTTGAGCCGGTATGATGGCATTCGTTACGGACACCGTTCGGCGGAAGCGAAGGATGTGGTGGATCTTTATTACAAGTCCCGAGCCGAGGGTTTTGGTCCCGAGGTGAAGCGCCGCATCATTCTCGGCACCTATGTGCTGAGCAGCGGTTACTATGATGCGTATTATCTGCGTGCGCAGAAAGTGCGGACGCTGATCCGTCAGGATTTCCTGAATGCGTATCAGGAGGTGGATGCGATCATCACGCCGACTACGCCGACGCCGGCATTCAAGCGCGGTGCGAAGGCTGATCCGTTGGCGATGTATCTGTGCGACGTTTACACGATCGGTGTGAATCTGGCGGGATTGCCGGGCATCAGTGTGCCGTGCGGGTTCTCGTCGGGCGGGTTACCGATCGGCATGCAGTTGATCGGGCAACCGTTCAAGGAGGCTGATTTGCTGGCTATCGCGAATGCTTACGACTCGAAGCATGACTGGAGCCGTAGAACTCCGAATCTCTGATTTTTGCCACAGAGGGCACAGAGCTCCGACACAGAGAACACAGAGCACAAACCTATGAACACAGAAGTTAATCAGCTAACGGAGCAGATTATCGGGGCGGCGATTGAGGTTCACAGAGACTTGGGGCCAGGGCTTCTGGAGTCCGCGTATCAAAGGGCTCTTGCCTATGAGTTAGGACTTAGTGGATTAAAATTTGAGGAGCAAAAATTGTGCGCCGTGCGTTACAAGGAGCTTCTGATCGAGGACGCATACCGGCTGGATTTTCTCGTTGGTGGGAAAGTAGTCGTGGAGTTGAAGGCGGTGGATGCACTTCTCGACGTTCACGAGGCCCAAGTTCTCACTTATCTCCGCTTCTCCGACTGCCGCGTTGGCCTGCTCTTTAATTTTCGCACGACGCTACTCACCAAACACGGACTCAGCCGCCTGGCTCTGTGAACTCTGTGTCCGAGCTCTGTGTTCTCTGTGACCCAATTCCGATTCTCCCACTTTAAATGAAATACGAAGCCGTCATCGGTCTTGAGGTTCACGTCCAGATCAAGACCCAATCGAAGATGTTCACCCGCGTCGCCGCCGGATACGGGCAGCCCGCGAACACGCTCACCGATCCCGTCGTCCTTGCGCTGCCCGGCGTTCTGCCGGTGATGAACAAGGCCGCGCTCGACGCCATCATCAAGGCCGGCCTGCTCCTTGGTTGCGACATCGCGCCCGTCTGCAAGTGGGACCGCAAAAACTACTTCTACCCGGACTCGCCGAAGAACTATCAAATCTCCCAGTTCGACCAACCGATCTGCCTCAACGGCTCCGTCGAGATCGAACTGCCCGGCCCGGCGCGCAACATCCAGGGCGAACACAAATCCATCGCGCTCACCCGCATCCACCTCGAGGAAGACGTCGGCAAGTTGAACCACGAGGCCTTCGATTCGTTGGTGGACTACAACCGGGCGGGCACGCCGCTCATGGAGATCGTGTCCGAGCCGGTCATCAAATCCGCCGAGGAAGCCTACGCCTACCTTACGTCGCTTCGCGCGAACATGATCTACGGCGGTATTTCCGACTGTGACATGGAGAAGGGGCAGCTTCGCTGCGATGCCAACATCTCGATTCGCCCGGTTGGCGAGACCAAGCTGGGCACCAAGGTGGAGTTGAAAAATCTCAACTCGATTTCCTACGTGCGCGACGGCATCGCCCACGAAATCCAGCGTCAGCTTGCCGTGACCCAGTCCGGTGGAACCATCGTTCAAGAGACGCGTGATTATGACGGACAGACCGGCACCAGCCAGTCGCTCCGCTCGAAGGAAATGGCGCACGATTATCGTTATTTCCCCGATCCCGATCTGATGCCGGTGAAGGTCGATGACGCCTGGAAGGCGCGTATCGAAGCCCAGTGTCCGGAGCTGCCCTTTGCCAAGCAGACGCGTTTTTTTACGCAGTATTCGCTGCCTTACACGCTGACCTCCGTGCTCGTGTGGGATCGCACGCTGGCCGATTATTTTGAGGAAGCCGCGAAGCTCGCCGGTCCCGGAAAAGCCCAGGCCGTGGGCAACTGGATCGTCAACGACCTCCAGCGTGAACTCGGTGCCGCCAAGCTCGATCTCGCCGAAACCAAGGTGCGCCCGCAGCACATCGCCGATCTGGTGACGCTCATCGATGCAGGCACGCTGCTCAACAACACGGCGAAGGAAGTGTTTGTTGAAATGTTCGCTACCGGTGAGCCGCCCGCCTCCATCGTGGCCCGCAAAGGTCTCGCCGCGGCGCCGACCGACACGGCGGAGTTGGAAGGCTGGTGCCGTGACGCCATCGCCGCGAATGCGAAGTCCGTCGCCGAGTTCAAAGCCGGCAAGGAAAGCGCGATCAACGGTCTGAAGGGCCCGATCATGAAAGCCTCGAAGGGCAAGGCCAACCCGAAGCTCGTGGACGAAACGCTGCGGCGGTTGCTGGCTGAGGGGTGAGAAGTCGTCTTTTCTGGGTGTGACCGCGCGCGTGAGCGAATGGCCTAACGACCACTCGCTGGCGCTCGCAGCTACGTCTGCATGACAATCTCCTGACAACCGCATGACACGGTGCTGACAACTGGCCGGTGAGGTTGTGGTTCACTGATGGGCACCCAGACGGGCCTTACCTCATGAAATTTTTGTGTTCACTCGTTAAGACGGACTTGGGGATATTCAGCCTCGTTTTCACCGTGATTATGTTGGTGACGGTGATGGGTAGTCCGATGGCGTATTGGCGAGTGACGCAAAAGGTGGTTCCGCCCAACGAAGGTGATTATCATCGCACCGATTTTCGTGCGTTTCTCCAGGGGGTTCGCCGTGGCGGTGGTGGGAGGGCTTTTGGCGGTGGGTGTGATGAATGTTTTTTCGTGTGGACAGAAACCGGATGATAATCGTCCGGCGACCGTGTGATCCCCCTATGTTTTCCACGATGCGCCGGTTGCATGACATCGAGCGACTGGGCGGAGTTCTCAGGTGTCCCATCCGGGCGGTTGACTGGTTCGTGTTTGGACCGGTTTTTCTGGTCGTTTTGATGATGATGCTACTGCCAGTGTTTCCTCTTCCGCGTATCTATCAATCAAGCGTCACGATGGCGGTTTCGGAGGACGCCGAGGAGCAGGGGTGGGATGAACTGCGTGCGTCCGATTTGCCGTCTTGGTTGTCTATCATTACGCCGCGAGTGGCTCGACGATTCGACAACCGGTCAGATGGAAGGGCATTCCTGAAACCGTATGGATTGGGCGAGCAGGACCGTTTGTCACGGATTACCGAATTGATCGTCCGAGATTTAAAAGCGGTGTATGATGAGAAAACCCACACGACGACTGTGAGTTTCCGTCATCCGGATTTCAAAGTGGCCGGCGAGGTCGTTTCGTGGGCGGGCCATGAGTATTGTTCTTACTTGCAGCGTGAGGAAGCAAGGGACCGCACCAAGTTGAACGAGAGGTGGGCGAATCAGATGGGGAAAATTGAAGCGCTCAAAAAACAGGCCGAGATTCACGGGGAGCGCGTTGAAATGGCCGCTCGGGCTTTGGATGCGTTCCGGAATAGTCACAATCGTTACGGTGAAACGAACCCGATTCCACCGGGCGAGGAATATCAACGCCTTGCTGCGGCTGTCCGGGAAGCGGAGGCTGAATACAAGGTTCTGCTCAATCGAATGAGGGATTTGACGATGATCACTGGACCGGCGCGACCGCCTGTTCGGGTGGTGAACTATTCGGGATGGGCGGCGTCCTATGACTATCTGTTCACGCCGCTGATCGTTCGTGCGGGTTGGGGTTGTTTGGCGGCGGTTATATGCGGTGCGATGATGGTAATTGTTACGAGAGGGGTGCTCCTATTGGCGGGCGTTCGTCCATGACGGGGCACCACTCGCTCACGCTTGCGGCTACGGGTGGCATGACAATCTCCTGACAATTTCGTGACGGCGTTCTGACAACCGGCGGGGCATTTTGTGGTTTAATAGCCGTCGAACCTATCTGACTCCATGAACTATAGCCGCTGTCTGCTTTTCGTTTTTGTTTTCTCTCCTTTGGTCGCGATTTGCTCCGGGCAGAGCGCGCCTTCGATTCCGAATCCGTTGATCGATTATGCGGGGCATCGGGAGATCGTGAATAAGATCGAAGCGTTGAGGGAGTCGCGGCGGTTGTCGGAGGCCGACTTTTTGGCGAAGGCGCGCGAGGCCGGCACCGTCGTGCTGGATGCGCGCAGCGGGCCGATGTTCAAGCGGCTGCATCTCGCCGGCGCGGTGAACCTGAGTTTGCCGGACTTCACCGCAGATGAACTCGCGCGGATTATTCCGAAAAAAGACACGCCCGTGCTGATCTATTGTAATAACAATTTCCGCGGCAGTCCCGTGGCGATGGGCGCGAAGATGCCCGCCGCGTCGTTGAATATTTCCACCTACGTCGTGCTGGCCACTTACGGGTATACCAACGTCTATGAGCTGGGGCCGTTGCTTCATGTGAAAACCACGCTACTCCCGCTGGCGGGCAGTGATGTGGCAGAGATGAAGGAGGGGAAACAATGAGTGCGGGCGAACAGGGGCGCGCCTGCGGCGCGTTAGCGTCTTGGGGACAAGTCGCTCCACCTCGGATTTGCGATGAGCATCGCGGCATACCGACGTTCTGGCAGATGAGCGGGTGGTGCGTGCTGGGTATGTTGTTCACGTCACTTACACTTCATGCGGGCGAACCGTTGGTTGTTCACGAATGGGGGACATTTACGGCGGTGCATGCGTCGGATGGGACGTTGTTGAGCGGGCTCGAACGAGAGGAGCACCGGTTGCCGAATTTTGTGCGGAGCCATGCCGGGTTTTCGCCAGCGGACAAGGGATGGAGCCGGCCGGTGAAAAATGTGACGATCAAGATGGAGACGCCGGTTCTGTATTTTTATTCGGATACGGAACGGAAGGTGAGGGTGGACGTGGGGTTTCGCGGCGGCTCGATCAGCCAGTGGTATCCGGAGCGCGCGGGCGGGGAGGAATTGTCTCCGTTGCCTGCCCCTGTCACGGATATCGTGCAATTGCGGACGATGGCTCCGGTGGATTTTGCGGCGGGGTTTGAGGGGAGTGTCCGTTGGGATGTGACCGTGCTCGCGCCGGGGACGGCGGAGGTCATCAACAACCCGCGGGCATGGGAAACTCCGCAATGGCCGCGGGCGCGGGTGAGCGGGGCGAATCTGGTCAAGGGGCCGCCCGGGTTTGTCGAAACGGGGCGGGCGGATTTCTCGGCGACGGCGCCGGTGGTGGAAGGGTTTTTGTTTTATCGGGGGATCGGGAGTTTCGAGATTCCGCTCCACGTCAGCGTCACTGCCGATGGCACGCTGCGGCTGCGCAATTCGGGCGAGGCGGACATCCCGTTTGTGTGGATCTACGATAACCGGGAGCGGGTGGGCGGTCGCTACGTGTGGGAGGGTGGGTTGGCGGCGGGGGAATCGATAGTGGCGGGCTTGGCGAAGGTGCATTTTGGGCCGGAGCGCACGAAGGCGTTGCTGGAGCCGTTGAAGGCGGCGGGGCTGACCGAGGCGGAGGCGCGTGCGATGCTGGCGACGTGGCAGGAGAGTTATTTCGATGCGCCGGGTCTGCGGGTGTTTTGGATCGTGCCGCGAGAATTCACGGACCGGATACTGCCGATCAAGATCACGCCGGCGCCGGATAAACTGGAGCGGGTGTTGGTGGGGCGGAGCGAAGTGCTGACGCCGGCGTTTGAGAAGGAGTTGGCGGAGGGTTTCCGTGCGGATGGCGGGGAACGCTGGGTCAGCGACCGATATTTCCTGGCGTATCGCGAGCGGGTGAGGCAGCTCGGCGTTGTGTTGCGGGAGAAGACTCCGTAATCCGATGCACATGACTTCGGGCTCGCGGCGCGTGCTGCTGTATTGGGTGCTCCTGTTGCTGCCGACCCTGGCGGTGGGCGGAGGCGTGTTGTGGTTGTTGAGTCGGGAACAGGCGCGGCTGGAGGCGCAGACCCGGGCGGCCACCGAGGCGCGCCGCGAGGCGGTGGGAGCGCGGGCGCGGCTGATCGCGGAGAATGTGGAGTTGCTGGTGGGCGATGTGCAAAACGGGTTGATGTCGACGCTGCTCGAAGCGCCGGAGGATGAGACGCGGTTGAAGGAATACCTGGAGGACTGGAAGCGCACGAATCCGTTGGTGAAGGCGACGATCAGCCATACGTCGGAGGGCGCGGAGAAAGAGCGGATGAAGCGGTTGATCGAGTTGGAGGCCGCGTTGCCCAAAAATGTGTCGCAGGCCGAGGCGCAGGTTTTTCAAGGGACGGGGAGCGTTTCGAACGCGTCGCAGGTGAACGCGTTGCGGTATGAGTTTAACGAGACGGCCAAGCTGAAGGGCGGCGTGGTCGGTGCGCCGCAGCGGACCGGATGGGTGCCCTCACGGGAGAATGGCGGGAGCCTCCGGTTGATCGGCTGGCGGAGACTGGCGTTCGGGCGGGTGATCGGGGTGGAAGTGGAGTTGTCGCAGATCGCGGCGAGGTTGGGTGATGGATTGCCGGCGGGGCGCGAGCCGGGGGAGGTTTATGAACTGCGCGAAATCGGCGGGGCGGTGTATCAGCAGAAGCTGTTGTCGTCGCTGGATCGCGCGGTGTCGGACCGCACGCCGTTGGTCACCGTGCCGGTTTCGGAGGCGGTGCTGCCGGGGTGGGAGGTGGTGGGTTTTCTGGAGGAGCGGGGGGCGAAGCGGATTTCGAGCGGGGTGTTGTTCACGTTGAGCGCGGTGCTGGCGGGGACGCTGGTGGCGGCGATATTGGTGAGCGGGACGCTGTTGTTGCGGCAGGCGCGGCGCAGCGAGGAAGAGGCGGTGCAGAAAATTTCGTTCGTCGCGAATGTGTCGCACGAGTTCAAGACGCCGCTGACGACGATCCGGCTGTATGCGGAGCTGCTGGAGCAAGGGCGCGTGGCCGATGAGGGCAAGCGAGGGGATTATTTGCGCACCATCGGGCGGGAAACGCAGCGGCTGGCGAGGCTGGTGAACAACGCGCTGGATTTCAGCCGGCTCGAGCAGGGGCAGAAGCGGTTCGATATTTCGGAGGTGGATCTGGTCGCGGAATTGGCGGGGCTGCTCGACGTGCATGGTCCGCGGGTGGCCGAGCGCGGGCTGGTTTTGAGCAGCGAGTTGCCGGCGGGGCCGCTGAGGGTGAGGACGGATCGCGATGCGTTGGGGCAGATACTGATCAACCTGATCGACAACGCCTGCAAATACGCGTCCGGCGGCGGGGAAGTGCGGGTGGCGGTGGAGGCGGGCGGGGAAGGCGGACGGGTTTGTCACTTAATAAGTGACAAACCGGTTCGGGCGACTGTGCGGGTGGGGGATCGCGGGCCGGGGGTGGCGGCGGGGC
>CAMBLN010000052.1 GCA_945868215.1 Opitutus sp. GAS368 | reverse complement strand
TCGTTCTTCTTGAACTTGTTGAACACCTCGGGCTGCGACATCTGCGTGACCGGATTGTGCGATGCCTCGGCCATGGCGACGGTATGGCAGATGTCGGGTTTCTGGACGTATTCCAAAAAGTCCTCGGCGAGAGGACTTACATCGGGATTATTCACGACAGAAGTAAGCTCGAACCACTGGAGCGAGCCCTTGCCGCCCTCGAGAGGACCCTTGCGCGGGCAGATATGGTAAACCTCACTGAAGCCTTCCTTGCGGGCGGTCGAACACGTGTAGGTGCCTCCGCTGTAGATGGCATCGATCTCGCCGTTGATGAGGGCTTGGTTGAGCTGCGCGGGATCGCCGCTGATCATCTTGGCGTTGGCGAAAAGCTGCTGCGCAGTCTTCTTGAAGAGCTCCACCTCGGCGGGCGTGTGCATCTTGTAGGGCGAGAACCCGGCGGTTATGCACATGTGCATGACGTTCCAGTTGTCCCAGGCAAGGAGACCGTATTTGCCCTTCATCTTGGGATCGAGAAACAGAGGGGAACCTTCGTCCTCGGCAGTCTTGATGGAAATTTTCTTGGTGTTCACCACGAAGTTCATCGGGCCGAAACGCTGCATCATGCCGATGAGTTCCTTGCCGTCGGGCGACAAGGCGAACGGATTGATGCCCATTTCCTTGTTGTAGAACATGGGCATCATTTTTTCGAGGTAGGGCTCGAAGCGCTTTTTATTGAGCGGCTTGATGAGCTTCTCAGGCCACATCTGTTCGCGCGCCCAGCATTGGTTAAGATTGATGAGATCCCAGACCTTGAGTTCGCCGGCGCGGAGCTTGTTGATCATGCTCGGGTCATCGGTGCCGGATTCGGCTTTGAGTTCGACGCCTTTGTGCATCTTGCGGAAGGGATTCAGCACGCCGTCGCTGTTATAACCCTCCCAGCAAAGAATGTTAAGTTCCTTGGCGCGCTTGCCGGCCGTTTGGCCGAACGAAACAGAGGGGAGGGACGAGAAGGCGACGCCGGCGGCGGCGGTTCCGGCGATTTTCATGAAATCGCGGCGGTTATAGTTGTGCGTTGTATTCATGGGAGAAAATTAAAGCCACCCGTGAAATAGCAGGCACGATACCAGCTAACAAATGCCTCCAGCTATCTGTATCATAGATGCCATCTATACTTAACCACACCGTCGAATTGCGGCACCTGCTTTATTTTCAGGCGGTCGCCGAGCACGGGAGTTTTACGCGCGCGGCGGCGGTTATCGGACTCCGCCAACCCACCTTGTCGCAGCAGATCCATCAGATGGAAAAATTGCTGGGGGTGACGTTGTTTGATCGGGCGCGGCGGCGCTGCCGGCTCACGTCAGCGGGTGATATGCTGCTGCCTTATGTGCGGCGGGTGCTGGCGGAAATGGACAACCTGCGCAGTTCACTCGACGATTTGAGCGAATTGAAACGCGGTTCGCTCACGGTGGCGGTTTTACCGTCGCTCACGCACCAACTGTTGCCGCTGGCTTTGACGAAATTTCACGAGGAGCACCCCGGCATCCATGTCCGGATACTGGAGATGTCGGTGGACGAAATGGAGCGGGCCTTGGTGCTGGGCACCGTGGAGCTGGGTATCGGCAACGTCCCCCCCGCCGAGACGAGCCTTCGGTATCAATTGATCTATAGCGAAGAATTGGTGGCGGTGGTGGCGCCCGACGACCCTCTTGCGCGCAACAAAGTCGCAACCACCGAAGAAATCGCAGGACGTCCGCTCCTGGCGCCTCCGCCTGGCTACGGCACGCGCACTTTGCTGATGAAGGCTTTTGCCAAAGCGCGCCGCACGCCGAATTTTTCCCTGGAACTCAGTTCGGTGGACGTGTTGCTCCGCATGGTAGCGGCTGGCGGTGGCACGGGGATCGTGCCGGCATCGTCGCTTTGGGGACGCACGTCAAAAGACTATGCGGTCGTGCGGCTCACCCGCCCCGCCTTCAAGCGGCAGATCGGTTTTGTCACTTCCCACGGGGTCCACACCCGCCCGGCGGCGGAAGCCTTTATCCCCATCGTGCGCGCGGTGGCGAAGTCGCTGGCCGATTGATCTCCCTGGGTAAATCTTCAGACTGAACCGGCAACACGCGGCTTCAGCGATAAAGGCAAAAGGATCGCCAGACCGATAATAAAAAAGCCCGCATTAACGAGAATCGCCGTTCGGAAGCCAAATGCCGTGGCCAGCGTTCCGAATACGGGCTGCCCGATCACTCCGGCGAGTTTTGTGAAAAAGCCCCAAAACCCGAAAAACTCCCCGCTGCGTCCTTCCGGTGTCAGCATCGACACAACGGCCCGGCCCGCGGATTGCAGAGCCCCCATCGCGATTCCGGCCAGTGTCCCGATCATGTAAAATTCCGCTTTCCCGGTGCAATACGCCCCCCAGAGGCAAACAATTATCCACAACACCAAGGCGAGACACATCGCAAATTTTGAGCCGGCGCGATCCTGCAGAAATCCAAATCCCACCGCGCCCGCCACTCCCGAGAGCTGCAACACCACGAGCAAAGTGATGAACTCCTGCTGGTTCATTTTTAACACGTCATCGGCGAAACCACCCGCGAACGCGACCACCGCCACCAGCCCGGCGGTTGAAAACATCAGAGAGACGAAGAACAACGCCAGCGTCCGGAACTTCGGCAACTCGCGCAACGACTTCACATTCGCCCCCCACGCCGCGTTGAACAACCCCTGCCCCTCCGGCAAGGCTCGCGGAACCGCCCGTTCGCGCACAAGGATCAGCGTCGGCAGACTCGCCAGCATGAAAAACGCGCCGGTCATCACAAACGTCCACTGCGTGCGTTCCGGAGCGCGGCCAAAATCGATCACCAGCAGCGCGAGCACCAAGCTGAGCAATCCTCCAAAATACCCGAAGCTCCAGCCGTAACCCGAAATCCGTCCGGCGGTTTCCGGCGTGCTGATTTCGGGCAAAAAACCCGCGCAAAGATTCTCACTGAGCGCGAAGGAGAAATTCGCGATGACCACCAGGACCAGCGCAAGCAGAGGTTCGCCCGCGCCGACAAAATACAACGAGGCGGTCGCCAGCGAACACAGTCCGGCGGAGCCCATCAGATAGATTTTTTTGCGCGCCGTAACATCGGCCATGGCACCGATCAGCGGCGCCACAAGGATGGAACCAAGCTGCGAAACCGCCAATGCCCAGCCCCACCAGGCCGATGCCGCCGGATCGCCCCCCATCACCACGTTTTTAAAATAAACAAAGTAAACCGCCGTGATGATCACGGTCGTGAACGCCGAGTTGGCGAAGTCGAAACAGCACCAGCCGAAAATCTCGCTTTTCTTAACCGGATGAACGCTGGTCGCTTGACTCATGCCGCGCGACTAAACGCCGGGCCGGCTTCCGGAGCAAGCAGCGAGAAAAGGCCCCAGGAATGCAGGCATCGCAAAGGAAAACCCGAAGCCTATTGTAACCTGTTTAAAGGAAAGTCGGCTTGCGCCGATGGAACTGCGATGCTCCCTTTTCGTCTTTAATCTACTACGCCTGTGTCCGATTCCGTATCCTCCCGTCCCTCCTTTTTCCGCCGCCTGACGACCGCCGTCACGCAGTGGATTGACTCCGATTACTGCCCCGATGGCGCCGAAAAAATGCGCAACGAACCCGACAAGGTCGATTGGGTGCGCGTCATGCCGTTCGTCATCCTCCACCTCGGTTGCTTCGGCATCCTCTTCGTGGGTGTGAGCGCCTTCGCCGCCTGGGCCGCCGTGTTCCTCTACTTCGTGCGTATGTTTGCAGTCACCGGCATTCACCACCGCTATTTCTCGCACAAAACCTACAGCACATCCCGCGCGGGCCAGTTCTTCCTCGCGCTCTGGGCAGGCACCACCGTCCAACGCGGCTCCCTCTGGTGGGCCTATCACCACCGCCACCACCACCAGCACTCCGACGACCCCGAGGACGCACACTCCCCGCACGTCCACGGCTTCCTCTGGTCCCACATCGGCTGGATCACTTCGCGCCGCAACTTCCCCACCGATTACTCCAAGGTGAAGGACCTCGCCAAGTTCCCCGAGCTCGTCTGGCTCAACCGCTTCGACCTCGTCGTCCCCATTCTCTACGCGTTCTCGATGTTCGGCCTCGGCGCCCTCCTCGAAAAGTTCGCCCCCGGCCTCGGCACCAACGGCTGGCAAATGCTCGTCTGGGGCTTTTTCGTCTCCACCACCGCCCTCTTCCACGGCACCGCCTGCATCAACTCCATGGCCCACCTGATGGGCAACCGCCGCTACAAAACCGAGGACGATTCCCGCAACAGCTTCATCCTCGCGATCATCTGCCTCGGAGAAGGCTGGCACAACAACCACCACCGTTACCAAAGCGCCACCCGCAACGGCTTCTACTGGTGGGAAATCGACCCCACCTACTACGGCCTCAAGGTCCTTTCGTGGACCGGCCTCATCTGGGGCCTCAAGGACGTCCCCCAATCCGTCCTCGACGAAGGCATGCGCGCCGAACACGACCGCTCCGTCGCCGCCGCCCAAGCCAGCGCCCACGTCCGCCCCGAGCACGCCTCGTCGCTCCGCCACGTGCTGCCCGCCGCCGCCGCCATCGCCGTCGCCACCGTCAACGCCGCCAACACCCAGATCCCGCAGAAACCCGAGTCCGCCGGCATCCACAAAGACGTCACCGAACTCGCCCACGAGCTCGGCCGCAGTGCCCCCACCGCCGACACGCCCGCCCCGTCCGCCGACACCGGAAAATCCGCGTAACTCCCCGCACGTTTTCCCGGCATCCCCGCAGGGTGCGCAACCGTAACAGGTCGCGCACCCTGCGTTGCTTTTAACCCATCCGTCCCTCCCTCTTTCATCCACCATGTCACGCATCGCCATCATCGGCACCGGCATCGCCGGAATGGGCTCCGCCCACTTTCTCCACCGCCACCACGACCTCACGATTTTCGAAGCCGCCGATTACGTGGGCGGACACACCAACACCATCGACGCCGTCGAGCCCGGCACCGCCCGCCTCGTGCCCATCGACACCGGCTTCATGGTTTACAACGAGGTCACCTACCCGCTCCTCACGCGCCTCTTCGCGCAACTCGAAGTGCCCGTGAAAAAGACCACCATGTCCTTCGCCGTGCGCGACGATGTCAGCGGACTCGAATGGTGCGGCTCCTCCCTCAACCACCTCTTCGCCCAGCGCAAAAACCTCCTCAACCTGCGCTTCCTCAAAATGCTCGCGGCCATCAACCGCTTCAACAAAGAGGCCGTCGCCGCCCTCGAAGACCCCGCCACCACCGACATCACCCTCGGCGAATACGTCCGCCGCCGCGGCTACGGCGAAGACTTCTTCAACCTCTACCTCGTCCCCATGAGCAGCGCAGTTTGGAGCACGCCGCCCGAGCTCATGTTGTCCTTCCCCGCCACGAGCCTCCTACGCTTCTTCCACAACCACGGCTTCCTCGGACTCAACACCCAGCACCAGTGGTTCACCGTGGACGGTGGCTCCCGCCAATACCGCGACCGCCTCATCGCCCCCTTCCGCGGCTCGATCCAACTCGGCCGCGCCGCCGTGCGCATCATCCGCAACCCCGGCCGCGCCGGCGTCACGATCATCACCGCCGACAACGCCACCCACGCCTTCGACCAAGTGATCGTCGCCACCCACGCCGACCAAGCCCTCCGGCTCCTCGTCAACCCCACGCCCGACGAAGTCCGCCTCCTCTCCGAATTCAAATACCAGGCCAACGTCGCCACCCTCCACACCGACGCCTCCGTCCTCCCCCGCGCCCCCCTCGCCCGCGCCGCCTGGAACTACCAACTCACCCGCGACACCGCCGGCCGCATCAGCCCCGCCACGCATTATTGGATGAACGCCCTCCAAGGCGTCTCCGACCGCGAACAATATTTCGTCACCATCAACCGCCCCGACGCCATCGACGACACCAAGGTCATCAAGCGCATCGATTACACCCACCCGCTCTTCAGCCTCGGCGCCATCCGCGCCCAGCCCGAATTGCCCGCCCTCAACGCCTCCGCCCGCGGACGCACCGAGACCTATTTCGCCGGCAGTTATTTCCGCTACGGTTTCCACGAAGACGCCTTCATGAGCGCCGTCCAACTCAGCGAACTCCTCCTCGGCCGCGACCCCTGGACCGCCTGACCGTCCGCCAGCGCCGGGACTCCGCTCCACGCCTCTTCTTCCGCTCTCTACGGGTTGCCAGTCTAGGGAAATTCCCCATGGTGGCATCCCATGTCGCTTGTTCTGCGTAAGATATTTGACCATGCGCGGCCCATTCCGGCCGCCCGCGTCACCATCGTCCACGCATGAACTCACGAATCTACGAATGCCACGTCATGCACGCGCGCTTCCTCCCGAAGCCGCACCGCTTCGTATATCGTATTTTCATGCTGGCGATAGACCTCGACGAACTACCGACCCTCCACCGCCGCCTCCACCTCTTCTCGGTCAACGCCCCCAACCTCTACTCCTTCCACGAAACCGACTTCCTTCCCACCTCGGAACCCCTTCACAACCAATCAACAAACCCAGTTTGTAACTTAATAAGTGACAAATCTTCCGCTTCCTCCTCCACCGCCGCGTCGCCATTAAAATCCCGCGTCCTCGCCTACCTCGCCGCCCGCGGCACCGACCTCGGCCCCCGCGCCCGCATCGAACTCGTCACCCTCCCCCGCGTCTTCGGTTACCTGTTCAACCCCGTCTCCTTCTACTTCTGCTACGACTCCGCCGGCACCTGCGTCGCCGCGATCTCCGAGGTCACCAACACCTTTCGCGAGATGAAGCCCTACTTCCTCGGACCCGAAACGTTCCGCCCGTTCACCCCTTCCGCCGCGTCCACCGTCTCTGCCACCCCCGCATCCGCCACCGCCTCCGGCTCGTTCAAGCTGCGCACACCGAAAAACTTCTACGTCTCCCCGTTCTCCGACGTGGATGTCGCCTTCGATTTTAACCTCCGCCCGCCCACCTCCACCCTCTCCGTCCAGATCGACGACTACGTCGGCCCCGACCGCACCCTCACCAGCACGCTCACCGGCCCCTCCCGCCCGCTCACCGACTCCCGCCTCGCGTGGTTCCTGCTTAAATACCCGCTCATCACCGTCCGCATCATCAGCCTCATCCACTGGCACGCCCTCCTCCTCTGGTTCAAAAAAATCCCTTGGTTTGCCAAAGCCGCCCGCCCGTCCGATCAACGCGATCTCTACCGTCCCCACGCCTCCCTTTCCCGACGCCAACCCGACTCCTCCGCACCATGAGCGACCACACGTCTCCCGCCCCCGTCCTCGACAACGTCACCGCCCTCGCCGCCGCCACGGACAATTGCGGCCCGCTGTGCCGCCGCATGGTCATCGCCGCCCTCCGCGACATGAAGCTCGGCCACCTGCGCGTGGACCTCCCCGAAGGCGGCACCCTCGAGTTCGGCTCGCACGCCGACGCCCGCGCCCGCCGCATGCCCGCCGGCCTCACCGCCACCGCCCACCTCCGCGTCCTCCGCCCCGCTTTCTTCAGCAAATGCGTCCTCTCCGGTGACATCGGCTTCGCCGAATCCTACCTCGACGGCGACTGGACCACCCCCGACCTCTCCAGCCTCCTCGCCTGGTTCCTCCTCAACATCGAGCACGCCCCCACTCTCTCCGGCTCGCGCAACCGCAGCCTCCGCGCCCTCTCCCTCAACTGGCTTCGCCTCGTCAACCGCCTCCGCCACGTCCTCCGCCCCAACTCCCGCGCCACCGCCCAGCGCAACATCGCCGAGCACTACGATCTCTCCAACGACTTCTTCTCCCTCTTCCTCGACCCCTCGATGATGTATTCGAGCGCCCGCTGGCCCGCCGACGCCCAACACCTCCCGCTCCAGCTCGCCCAACGCGAGAAAAACGACGCCCTCTGCCGCTCCCTCCGCCTCAAACCCACCGACCGCGTCCTCGAAATCGGCACCGGCTGGGGCGGCTGGTGCATACACGCCGCCGCCAACTACGGCTGCCACGTCACCACCCTCACGATCTCCAAAGAACAACACGACCTCGCCCTCCGCCGCGTGCAAGCCGCCGGCCTCGCCGACCGCATCGATGTCCGCCTGGAAGACTACCGCGACCACGCCGGCACCTACGACAAAATCGTCTCCATCGAGATGATGGAAGCCCTCGGCCACGACTACCTCCCCGCCTACTGCGAAGTCCTCTCCTCCCGCCTCAAACCCGACGGACTCCTCGCCCTCCAGTTCATCACCTGCCCCGACGACCGTTACGACGAACTCCGCAAAGGCGTCGATTTCATCCAAAAACACATCTTCCCCGGCTCGCTCCTCCTCTCGCTCAACCGCGTCAACCAACAGCTCACCCGCGCCGGCGGTTTTCAACTCCACCACATCGAAGACTTCGGCCCCGACTACGCGCGCACGCTCCGGCTCTGGCGCGACACCTTCGAGCAAAAACACGACCACGTCTTGGAGCTCGGCTTCGACGCCCGCTTCATCCGCAAGTGGCGTTACTACCTCTGCTACTGCGAAGCCGCCTTCGCCATGCGCAACATCTCCGTCGTCCAAACCCTCCACACCCGCGCCAACAACCTCGCGCTCTGAAAATGCCCGTGTAGCAGCCGAGGTAACAAGGCTGTGTTTTTCTCCTCATCATGACCGCTCTCCGCCTCCTCTTCACCACCATCCTCGTCGCCATGCTCGGCATCATCGGCTGGGCATCGTCGCGCTGCGCGCTCTTCGACATCCCGCGCGAAGTCGCCACGCACCCTTGGTTCATCGCCACGCTCTTCGACGCCTACTTCGCCTTCATCGCCTTCTGGGTCTGGCTCGCCTGGAAAGAAGGCACCGTCGCCGCCCGCGTCCTCTGGCTCTTCACCATCCTCCTCTGGGGCAACCCCGCCATCGCCCTCTACATGCTCCTCGAACTTGCCCGCGTAAAACGCGACGGCGGCACCCTCGACACCGTCTTCACCGCCAAACGCCCCGGCCACGTCAAACTCCCCGCCATCCTCTTCGCCCTCGCCGTCGCCGTTTACCTCCTCGGCGCGAAAAACATCCTCTTCCCCTGATCCCATGCCGGACGTCACCGCCACGCCCGACGCCGCCCCCCGCCGTTCCTTCTGGAAACGCCGCCTCGGCGACCCGGTCATCGCACTCCTCACCCAAGGCGTCACCCCCGACAAACTCGCCGCCACCTTCGCCGTGGGCACCACCGTGTCCCTCTTCCCGTTCCTCGGCACCACCACCGCCCTCAACCTCGGCGTCGGCCTCTGGTTCCGCATGAACCAGCCGCTTCTCCAGGCCATCAATTACCTCATCACCCCGCTCCACCTCGTGATGATCCTCGTATACGTGCGCGCCGGCGAAATCATCTGGCGCTCGCAAGCCGACAAATTCTCCGTCCTCGACGTCATCCGCACCTTCCGCGACGGCACCATCGCCGAGTTCTTCCAACGCTTCGGCTGGGCCGGCATCCACGCCTTCACCGCGTGGCTCATCAGCGTGCCGTTCATCCTCGCCGCGCTCTACTACGGCCTGCGCCCCGCCCTCCGCCGCCTCGTTCCCCAAAAAACTTAAACCTCCGTCATTGGTCATTGGTCATTGGTCATTCGTCATTCCCGCCTCCATGTCCACGCTGCTCATCATCGCCATCGCCGCCGCCGCCCTCGGACTCCTCTTCGCCGGCACCTACGGCCTCGCCCGCCGCATGGAAAACTACGGCATCGTGGACATCGTCTGGTCCTACGCCTTCGGCGCCCTCGCCCTCTTCTACGCCGCCACGCTCCCGGGCTGGGCCCCGCGCAGCTGGCTCATGGCCGCGATCGTCGTCCTCTGGAGCGCCCGCCTCGGCACGCACCTCTACCGCCGCGTCATGAGCCACCACCCCGAGGAAGACCGCCGCTACACCGAAATGCGCACCCGCTGGTCCGAAAACTTCGCCGCCAAGATGTTCACGTTCTTCCAGCAGCAAGCCGTCTCCGTCCTCCTCCTAGGCCTCCCCTTTCTCCTCATCGCCCGCAACCCCGCTCCCACTCTCCACATCCTCGAATATATCGCCGTCGCCCTCTGGCTCTTCGCCCTCGCCGGCGAATCCCTAGCCGACGCCCAACTTGCCGCCTTCAAGCGCGATCCCGCCAACAAAGGCAAAGTCTGCGAAACCGGTCTCTGGGCCGTCAGCCGACACCCCAACTACTTCTTCGAATCCCTCATCTGGTGGTCCTACTTCCTCTTCGCCTGCGCCTCCCCTTGGGGCTGGACCAGCCTCATCGCTCCCCTCGGCATCACCTACCTCCTCCTCCGCGTGACCGGCGTCCCCATGGCCGAAGAGCAATCGCTCCGCTCCCGAGGCGACGCCTTCCGCGACTACCAAAAGCGTGTATCCGTCTTCGTCCCTTGGTTCCCGAAAAAGAAAAAATCCGCCTCCTCCGTTTCCTGATTTCCAGCTTTCCACATTAAGAATTTCCGATGATCGACTCCCTCTTAGAAAAAGACCTCCTCCCCGACTGGCTCATCCGCATCGGCATCCGCCGCCTCCTCGCCCAGCGTATCCGCGAAGAGACTACGCGCTACAACGTCTCCGCCTACGTTGCCGACCTCAAAACCCGCCCGCTCGCCGAGCAAACCGCCGCCGCCAACGAGCAACACTACGAGGTCCCCACGCCCTTCTACCAATACTGCCTCGGCAAACGCCTCAAATACTCCGGCTGCCTCTACCCCACCGGCAAAGAAACCCTCGACGAAGCCGAGGAGCACATGCTCGCCCTCTACGCCGAACGCGCCCAACTCGCCGACGGACAAGACATCCTCGAACTCGGCTGCGGCTGGGGCTCCCTCGCCCTCTACAACGCCGCGAAATTCCCCAACTCCCGCATCACCGCGATCTCCAACTCGCGCACCCAAAAAGAGCACATCGACACCGAGGCCCGCAAACGCGGCCTCACCAACCTCCGCATCATCACCTGCGACATCAACGCCTTCGACATAAGCCCCGCCAGCTTCGACCGCGTTGTCTCCGTCGAGATGTTCGAGCACCTCAAAAACTACCAGCTCCTGTTCCGCAACATCGCCCGCTGGCTCCGCCCCGGCGGACTCCTCTTCACCCACATCTTCACGCACGACCACCTCAGTTATCACTTCATCGCCCGCGACGAAACCGACTGGATGAGCCGCTACTTTTTCACCGGCGGACAAATCCCCGCCCACGACCTCTTCAGCCACTTCCAAGACGATCTTACCCTCGTCAGGGACTGGCGCATCAACGGACGCCACTACCAGCAAACCGCCGAGCACTGGTTGCAGAACATGGACAAACACCGCGACGAAATCATCCCCCTCTTCCGCGACACCTACGGCGAGGCCGAAGCCCTCAAATGGTGGTGCTACTGGCGCGTCTTCTACATGAGCTGCGCCGAACTCTGGGGTTACAAAAAAGGCGAAGAGTGGCTCGTCAGCCACTACCTCTTCCGCAAACCCTGATTCCAAAATGTGGGAGCGAGCTTGCTCGCGATGAAAACCTCGCGCCGGCGTTTATCCAACGCATCGCCCGCCGCCCTTCACCCGTATCAGCTTAACCATGACAACCCGCGCCGCGCTCCTCCTTCCTCTCGTCCTCCTCTTCGCCGGCGCCAACCTCCCCGCGCACGCCTCCCCCGCCGACACCCTCATCCGCGACGGCCTCGCCGCCGAAGCGAAACTCGACACGCCCCGCGCCCTCGAAGCCTTCCTCGCCGCCGACAAAGCCAAACCCGACGACGCCTTCATCCTCCAAAAAATCGCCCGCCACACCTCCGACTCCATCGTCGATCTCCCCGCCGACGCCGTCGCCGAGAAAAAACGCCGCGCCGAACTCGCCCTCGCCTACGCCCGCCGCTCCGTCGCCCTTGCCCCCGACAACGCCGAAAACGTTCTCTCCCTCGCCGTCTGCCACGGCACCCTCGCCGTTTACAGCGACACCCGCGCCAAGATCACCTACTCGCGCCTCGTCAAGGAAGACGCCGAGCGCGCCCTCGCCCTCGACCCCGACTACGACTGGGCCCACCATGTCCTCGGACGCTGGCACTACGAGGTCGCCACCCTCGGCGCGACTACCCGCTTCTTCGTCCGCGTCATCTACGGAGCCCTTCCCGACGCTTCCGTTGCCAAAGCCATCGAACACCTCGAACGCGCCGTCGCCCTCGCGCCCGCCGTCTCCCCGCACCACCTCGAGCTCGGCTTCGCCTACCTCACCGCCGACCGCCCCGCCGACGCCCGCGCCGCTTTCAACCGCGGACTCGCCCTCCCCTCCACCGGTAAACACGACGAAGCCGCCAAGACCCGCGCCCGCGAAGCCATTAAACGCCTGGATTAAAATCAACCAGTCGCTTCCCCCGCGACAACCGCCGGTAGTTCCACGATGAATACCGCCCCTTCCCCCGGCTTGCTCTCGCACCACACCGCGCCGTCCATCGCCGTCACCAGCTGTTTCACGATCGCCAGCCCGAGTCCCGTCGATTGCTCCCCGCCCGTCGGCCGCGCACTCAGGCACACATACTTCTGAAACAACCGCGGCATCTCGTCCGCCATGATTCCCGGCCCTTGGTCGCGCACCCTTAACACCAGCTTCCCGTCCGTCGCGGGCTCCACGTCCACCGTGACCTCGCGATCATACGGCGAATACTTCACCGCGTTCCCCACCAGATTGTTCAACACCTGCCGCAACGCCGCCCGATCCGCCAGCGCCCGCGGTGCCGTGCGCGCAAACTGCGTCGTCAACGTGATCCGTTTCCTCTCCGCCAGCGTCTGCATCGCCGCCAGCACGTCCTCGACTTCCCCCGGCACGTCCACCGCCTCGATCTTGAGCCTCCGCCGCCCGTCCTCCAACGCCTGCACATCCAGCAGATTCCGGATCATGTGAATCATCTGGTGCGACAACACCATGATGCGATCCAGCGCCTCCCGGTCTTTCGGCGCCGCCCCTTCCGACAAAATCTCCACGTTCAACATCAGCCCGTTCAGCGGATTCCGCAGATCATGCGCCGCCATGCGCATCAACCCCGTCTTCTCCTCGTTCAACTCCTCCAGCCGCCTCCGCGCCGTCTCCAGCTCCGTTTGAATCCGCGTGCGCTCCGCCAGCTCCCGGCTCAACAACCGGTTTCGCCACGCCATAAATCCGAAAAACACACCCGCCACCACCACGCCCCCCGCCACCCACCGCATCACGTAATCCCACCTCACGATGCGCACATACTCCACCCCCACCCACGGCCCCACGATGTCCTGCCGATCCTTCGCGCTCAACGACGCCACACCCTTGTCCAGCAGATCGCGCAACACCGGCTGGTCCTTCCGCACCGCATACCGCAGATCGAACAAATACGGCATCACCCCAGCGATCTTCAGATTCGAAAGCCCCAGCGATTTGATGATGTAGTTCGCGTTCGCGATGTTCGTCGCCGCCACGTCCGCCCTCCCCGACGCCACCGCCAGAAACGCCTCGTCCATCGACTCCACCATCACCCGCTGGATGTCCGGATGTTCCCGCGCCAGCACCGCCACCTCCACATATCCCTGCACCCCCGCGACCCGCTTGCCGCTCAAATCATTCAACGACATCACCGCCGGCGCGTCATGCCGCGTCACAAACGCCATCGGAAACGAGTTGTAAGCCCCCGTGAATACAAAATCTCTCCCCCTCTCCTCGTCTTCCGCCGTGCTCACCAAAAAATGCGCCTCGCCCTTCCTCGCCGCCTCATACGCCTCGGGCCACGACAACGAATGCACCGGCTTGAAGGTCAGCCCCAGCCGCTGCCCGATCAACTTGAGGTAATCCGCGTCGATTCCCGTAAACTCCCCGCGCGCATCGCGGTAACTGAACGGCCCCCAGCCCGGATCATATCCGAACTTCACCACCGGGTTCTCCTTGATCCACGCCTTCTCCGTATCCGTTAACTCGATACGCTCACCCGCCGCGCCCGCCGCCACAACCGTCGCCGCCAGGATCACTCCCGCCAGCACGCGGCCGAAAAATTGGATAAGCGTGCTCATCGCTGATACGTTGCCCTATGCTGCATCTTCCATGCCTGCACGACAAGCCGCGTATCACACACCCGTAAGCCGCGTTTCGAGCGAAGCGACAGTCCGCCACTTGCTCGCGCTCTGTCTACTTCCCACGCACGAACTTCCGCAGATACTTCAACGCCACCTCGAACTCGTTCGGCAGCGGAGCCTCGATGACCACCATCTCCTTGGTAACCGGATGCTTGACCGTCAGCCGGCTCGCATGCAGCGCCAGCCGCGCGATCAACGGTTTCTCATCCAGGCGCCCCTTGTAACCGCGCTTCAGCTGCGAAAGTTTCAATTCCGTCACACCGTCCCCGTAAAACGGATCATTCAAAATCGGCAGCCCGCAATATTGCAGGTGCACGCGCAGCTGATGCGTCCGCCCCGTCACCGGCCGGCACTCGACGAACGTAAACGCCCCGAACCGCTCCAAAACCTTGAACACCGTCTGGCTCGCCTTCCCGTGTTTGCGCACCGTCCGCATCCGCCCGGGGTTCTCCTCGTCATCCACCAGGTCGCGATCCACAAAAAACTCATCGTCCGCCAGCGGCTCCGGCGGCAGCTCATCCCGCGGATTACTCACAAACAGCTTCGCGTCCGGTGCCCCCACGCACAGCGCATGGTAAACTTTTTTCACCGTCTTCGACTGAAACTGCCCGCTCACAAAATCCAGCGCCGCCTTCTCCTTCGTGCACAGCAGAATCCCGCTCGTGTCCGCATCCAGCCGGTGAACATTCGCCACCCCGTGCCCCATCTTGTCGTGCACGAGCCCCATCAGATTCTCCCGCGTTTTATCCCACCGGTCGGGCGCAACCAACATGCCGCTCGGCTTGTCGAACGCGATCAACGTCTCGTCTTCATAAATAACAGGAGGGATGGGCATGTGCTGCTCAAAGCGATGAGTCCAACTCCCCCCCTCCGCAAGCCCGCACCCTTCCTCCGAACGTAGCCACGAGCGTGAGCGAGTGGTCCGACTTTCTCCTCCTCCGACTTTTTGCGCCTTTTGTGCTTTTTTGCGGCCATTCCTCTCCCGTCTCCCCAAGGTTTTCTTCGCGTCCTTCGCCCGTCCCCATCTTCGCGTCTTTGCGTTACAACTCCGCCCCCACCCCATGAGCACCCCCCGCCACCTCCTCGCGCTCGACCAGGGCACCACCTCCTCCCGCGCCATCGTTTTCAACCACGCCGGCGAGGTCGTCGCCACCGCCCAAAAAGAATTCACCCAATACTACCCGCAGCCCGGCTGGGTCGAACACGACCCCATGGAACTCTGGTCCAGCCAGAGCTCCACCGCCGCCGAGGCCATCGCCCGCGCCAACCTCTCCTCCGCCGACATCGCCGCCGTCGGCATCACCAACCAACGCGAAACCACCATCGTCTGGGACCGCGCCACCGGCCGCCCCGTCTGCCCCGCGATCGTCTGGCAGGACCGCCGCACCGCCGCCTTCTGCGAACAACTCCGCCGCGACGGCGTCGAGCCGACCGTCTCCGAAAAAACCGGCCTTCGCCTCGATCCCTATTTCTCCGCCACCAAGCTCCGTTGGATCCTCGAAAACATCCCCGGCGCCCGCACCCGCGCCGACGCCGGCCAACTCCTCTTCGGCACCGTCGACACTTGGCTCCTCTGGCAACTCACCGGCCGCCGCGTCCACGCGACCGACGTCACCAACGCCTCCCGCACCCTCCTCTGCAACCTCCACACCGGCGACTGGGACGACGATCTCCTCCGCCTCTTCAACATCCCCCGCGCCGTCCTGCCCGAGATCCGCAGCTGCTCCGAAATCTACGGCCACGTGGACGCCCGCCACCAACCCGCCGGCGCGCCCATCTCCGGCATCGCGGGCGACCAGCACGCCGCCCTCTTCGGCCAGGCCTGCTTTACCCCCGGAATGGCCAAAAACACCTACGGCACCGGCTGCTTCACCCTCCTCCACACCGGCGAAAAACCCGTCGTCTCGCGCAACAACCTCCTCACCACCCCCGCCTGGCGCATCGGCCAAAAAACCGACTACGCGCTCGAAGGCTCCGTGTTCATCGGCGGCGCCGTCATCAAATGGCTCCGCGACGAGCTCGGCCTCATCCGCGACACCGCCGAGTTCAACCGCCTCGCCGCCTCCGTCCCCGACGCCGGCGGACTCTTCCTCGTCCCCGCCTTCTCCGGACTTGGCGCGCCCCACTGGGACCCCTACGCCCGCGGCACCATGGTCGGCATCACCCGCGGCACCAACCGCGCCCACATCTGCCGCGCCGCCCTCGAAGCCATCGCCTTCCAAACCGCCGACCTCATCGCCTGCATGGAAAAAGACAGCGGCCTCCCCCTCCGCGAACTCCGCGTGGACGGCGGCGCCTCCCGCAGCGATCCCTTGCTCCAGTTCCAAGCCGACCTCCTCGACACCACGGTCGTCCGCCCCAAGTGCATCGAAACCACCGCCCTCGGCGCAGCGGGCCTCGCCGGACTCGCCGTCGGCTTCTGGGCAGACCGCGCCGACTTCGCCCGTAGTTGGTCCTCGGATACCACCTTCACCCGCTCCGCCGACCCCGCCGCGATCACCGCCCTCCGCACCGACTGGAACCGCGCCGTCACCCACGCCAAATCCTGGGCCACCCCGTAGCCCTTGGAGACGTTCCGCCCTCCGCCCCGTAGCAGCCGAGGTAACGAGGCTGTCCGCCCTCCGTCCCTCCATGGTAATCCCCGATTCGCGCCCATCCGCGTAATCAGTGGTTAAAAAACCTCCGAATCTCATCCCTGCTTTCCGATCCCTTCTTTCGTGTCCTTTCGTGTGTTTCGTGGGCAACACCTCCGGAATCCCATCCCTCCATTTTTGCGTCTTCGCGGCCAATCCCTCTACGCCGCGCCCCCACCCATCCGTCACTGGTCACTCCGCGCCTCCGGCGCGGCCATGTCACAACCACGTGTCGCCCGCGTTAACATCCGGTGACACCCCCGCTTTCCCTTTGCCCGCCCCCCGCGCGCCACGCATGAGCACAAGCCTTCGCCCACACCTCGCTCCATGCCCGCGCTTAGTTTCGCCCCCGCCTTCGCCCTCTTCGCCTCCCCGGTGCAACCCCTGCGCACGTTCATCCGCACCACCGGCTACAAGCTCCGCCCGCCGCGCCCCGTCCCGCACTCACCGCGCATCCGCACCGCGCAAACCGCCGTCCTCGGCTCCGGCGCCGCCGGACTCCACCAGCTCGCCACCGTCCTCTGCGAACAACGCAAGGGCTCCGTCCCCACCATCGTCCTCGGCGGCTTCGTTCCCGACGCCACCGAGCAGGTCTTCCTCCTCCGCGGCGCGCTCCTCGCCCGCGGCAGCGTCTATTACCTCAACTACCCGCGCACCGGCTTCTCCGCCGACCTCTTCTTCGCGCAACTCGACGACCTCGTCGCCGAACTCGTCACGCTCCACGACACCCCGCCCGTCATTTTCTCCGTCAGCTTCGGCTCCAGCCTCGTCCTCGAATGGCTCCGCCGCACCCGCGCCGCCAACCGCCACGCCCCCATCGCCGGCGCCCTCTTCGTGAGCCCCATCGGCTGCATCGAAGACCTCCTCGACCCGACCGCCGCCAAACCCGCCACGCTCCTCGGTCGCGCCGTCAAACCCTACCTCGACTCCCCCGACGGCGACGTCGATCCGCGCCAGATCGAGAAAACCCGCACCATCTTCACCCGCATGTTCGGCGCCGGAGCCCAAAACAAAGCCGCCCTCATCGCCCTCATGTCACCCGGCGAACTCCACCGGCTCCACGCCGCCGTCATGGACACCATCGCCCGCGTCGACGCCCGCGGCGCCTGCGAACGCATGGCCGCCCTCCGTTCCTTCGCCTCCCCCGCCGCCTATTTTTCCCCGCGCCTGCTCCCGCTCACCGAAGCCCCCGTGCTCGTCCTGTTCGCCGAAGCCGAGGACTCCGTCATCGAGTCCAACTCACCCACCCGCTTCGCCTTCACCCACGCCCACCGCGCCTATTTCCCGCGCGGCGCCTGCCACACCCTCGCCAACCCTTCCGGCACTCCCGTCCAACACGCCTCGCTCATCTTCCACAGCGCGAATTTCCTCCCGCCCGTCACCCGTTTTTACCGGGGGTTAAAAACGCGTAAGTTTCTGCAAGCCGCATGAATTCGCTTGCGACTCCCCCCCGGGCCAAGCTGCCTCCCAAGCAGCCGTCCCGTATGCTTTCACCGACGAGAAGTCTGCTCAACGTAGGCGTCAGTTTTCTCACCACCCGCACCGCGCGCAAGTTGCGCGATGGCAAGGATGCCGTCCCCGCCCAGGAACGCACCTTCGCCCACCTTTGCTCGCGTCTCGCCGCCACCGCCTACGGCCGCATCCACAGCCTCGACGCCAAAACCACCTACGCCCAATTCCAGGCCCGCGCCCCCCTCCAGACTTACGAGGGTTTCCTCCCCTACATCGAGCGCATGAAGCTCGGCGAGGCCGACGTCCTCTGGCCCGGCCATTGCAGCTTCTACGCGGTCTCCTCCGGCACCACCGCCGGCCGCACCAAATACCTGCCCGTCACCGACGGCATGATGGAGCACTTCCGCAAAGCCGGCCTCGACTCACTCCTCTACTACACCGCCCGCGTCGGCCACAACGGCGTCTTCCGCGGCAAACACCTCTTCCTCGGCGGCTCCACCACCCTCTCCCGCCTCGACGAATCCAAAGACCGCGTCGCCTACGCCGGCGACCTCAGCGGCATAACCGCCCTCAACCTCCCCGCCTGGGTCGAAAAACACCTCTACGAACCCGGCGCCGACATCGCGCAAATCGCCGACTGGCCCGCCAAAATCCAAGCCATCGCCGAACGCACCTGGAACCGCGACATCACCATGCTCGCCGGCATCCCCAGCTGGGTCCTCATCCTCGCCGAAGCCGTCAAAGCCCGCGCCGCCAGCGGCAAAAGCCGCCCGTCCCACCTCCAAGCCGTCTGGCCCAACCTCGAATGCCTCGTCCACGGCGGCGTCCCCGTCGGCCCGTTCGTCGACCAACTGCGCACCCACATCGGACCCAAGGTCAACTTCCACGAGGTCTACCCCGCCTCCGAGGGCTTCATCGCCACTCAGGACGCCGAATCCGCCCTCGGCCTCCGGCTCATGACCGACACCGGCCTCTTCTTCGAATTCCTGCCCATGCGGTATTACCACGAGGCCAACCTCCCCCAGCTCGGCCAGCACACCGTCTCCCTCGAAGGCGTGCAGACCGGCGTCGATTACGCCCTCGTCCTTTCCACCCCCGCCGGCCTCACCCGCTACGTCATCGGCGACGTCGTCCGCTTCATATCGACCGACATCCCCCGCCTCGTCTACGTCGGCCGCACCGCGCTCCAACTCAGCGCCTTCGGCGAGCACGTCATCGAAAAAGAACTCACCGACGCCCTCGTCGCCGTCTGCCACCGCCACGGCTGGACCATCGTCAACTTCCACGTCGCCCCCCTCTTCGCCGACACCACCATCGGCCACCGCCGCGGACGCCACGAATGGTGGGTCGAGCTCAAGCCCTACACGGCAGAGACCCCCACCGGTCCCGTCATCGCCGCCGAGCTCGACGTCGAACTCAAACGCCTCAACGACGACTACGAAGCCAAACGCAACGGCGGCGGCCTCGATGCCCCGCACGTGAAACTCGTCATGCCCGGCGTCTTCGAACACTGGTTGCGGACGAAGGAAAAATGGGGCGGACAAAACAAAATGCCCCGCTGCCGCAGCGACCGCGAAATCGCCGAAGAACTAGCCCAAGTAGCCCGCTTCTGCGACTAGTATCTCGTAACAGCTAAAGTTTCGGATAAAGATGGATAAGTTTGATGCGAGCGTCCTCGGTGGTGAAGCGCCAGTTGATGGGAGCGCCGCGCTGGTTGCGGTGCTGTTGCAAGGCGGCGACTTCGCGGCGCATGGAGGCAATGTCGGGGATGCGGCGATCGAGGCACTGACGAGTCAAGGCGCTTAGCTCGATCTCGGCGATGTTAAGCCAGCTGCCATGCTTGGGCGTGTGGTGGATTTCTAGTTTTTCGGCTAGGCGA
>CAMBLN010000051.1 GCA_945868215.1 Opitutus sp. GAS368 | reverse complement strand
CGAAGTAGGCGGGCGATTCCCCCGGGCCGGTGGCAGCCGCTTTTTTCACGAGTTCCTGCATCGGCGCGGTGTAAGCCGAGAAGCCGACCGCGTCTTCGATGAAGGCGCGCGCATCGTCGCCGGTGAGCGGCTCGTAGTTCGACAGGAACGTGCCGGGCGTGGAGATGTCCGCCTCGGCCTGTTTGTCGTAACCGCGATGAATCGCATCATCGGGGCGCTGGAAAAGACGCGCCTCGCAATTCTGAACATACTTGAGCGAGGGCTTCGTCGGATCAGCCGCGGGCGCGACCACCGAAGCAGTGATGTCGTCCTCCATCTGCACCTTCGCGGCGGGATGGAAATCATGACGCAGGCCGAACACGCGCCACGAGCCGTCTTCTTCGTAGCCGACACGCAGGGTGTTCACCACGAGTTTGCGGCCGTCGAGCTTCAGCTCGTAGCCGGGTCGTCCGTTGATCGTATCGACCGAGAAATGTTCGCGCCAGTCGGTGCCCCACTCGGCCTTGTGAAAACGCTTCACCACGAAGACGAGTTCCTTCACGTGGCGCGGGATGGCGGCGAGCCAGCTGTTGTAGGCGTCGGTGTAGTCGCGCTTCGAGGGCGTCAGGAGTTTGATCACGGAGCCGAGTGTGCGTTCGGCGCTGAGGATGGGGCGCTGGTCCTTGCCCACGCGCGCGGCGTCGCGGAAGCGGTCGGAGTAATCGCGGGCGAGCAGCGCGGTGACGTTGTCCATGTCGCGCTCAAAATCGGCGACAAACACGTGGCCCGGCAGAATCGCGTCGGAGATGGCCTTGGAGATTTCCGATTTTCCGCCGCCCGACACCGTGCAGGGTTTGTGGCAGAGCGTGGTCTCGGCCACCGTGCCGACCAGACGCCACTGTCCGGGTTCGCCGCGCACGGGCTCCATGCGCACGCGATAACCGGAGGGACGCACATAGGTCTTGCCCGCGAGGAGCTTGATGTGACGGGCGGTGCCGGCGGAGTCGGTCCAGGAAATGCGCTGTTTGCGCAGATCAAAGTGCGTGGCCTCCGGCACGAGCACGACATCGGTGTCGCTCGTGGAAATCGCGTGGCCCTCGGACTGTTTGGTCCAGTCGGCCGGATCACGCGCGAGCACCGCCTCGATGGTGTAATCTTCGTGCGCCTCGGTATAACCGCCAAAGTCTTCACCCAGATCGTAACTCGGGAACACCAGCGCGCCGCCGGCGTGCTCTTCCTCGGCGAGGCCGAAGAGATTCGCCGCGTAGCTGATCTGCGTCTTCACCTCTTTTTTGCAGTAGCCGTAGTAGTTGTCGGCGATGAGCGTGACCATGACGCCGCGCGCGTCGCGGGCGCAGAGCTTGAAGGCGCCGCCGTTGTTGTAGAGTTCGTCCTCGTTCTTCCAGCACATGCCGTCGCGGCGCTGGCGCGGCGTGGCCAGATCCCAGTGCGGCAGGCCGACGTGGTGTTTGCGCACGCCGACGAGCTGCGGCGCGAGGATCACGCAACCGGTGTGGCCGGTCCATCCGTCGACATCGAGCGCGGCATCGTTTTCCGCGATGTAGGGATCACCGGCGTTGCCGAAAATATTTTCGATGAAATCAAGGTTCGAGACCAGCGAGCCCGGCGCGAAGAAGCGGATCTCCATGCGTTTCTCACCGATGAACCCCGGCACGGCCGGCACGACCAGCGGACGCAGCATGAGCGACACGATGCACTCGGCGGGATTTTTCTGCGTCGCCGTGTAAGGCAGGCGAAGTAGCTCGGGCGGGTGATGCAAAGCGATGCCCAGCATGCGCGAAAAAGTGATCTTGGGCACCGCGAGTTTGTCGTCGGGCACAGGCAAACCGCCTTCGGCGATGTGGAAAACACCCTGCGTGGTGCGACGGTCGCTCGCGGGATTGTGCAGCACGCCGTTGTGGAGGCGGAAGCTCTTCAACAGCGGCGAGTCCACCGTGTCGCCATCGGCCGGCAGCGAGAGCTCGCGGGCCAATCCGGGCTGGTCGAGGACAAACGTGCGCGCGGGCAGGCGGGGCGCGGGGCCGGTCTCCGCCAGATAGGTGTTGAGAAAATGCTGGATGCGCTCGTCCACGGGCGAGAGCTGGTGGCTCAGACGACGCGCAATCTCGCGCTGCTGCGCAAACAACGGGGCGGCCACACCACTCAGGTCATCACCGCCGGCGTTGGCCACGGAGGCGCAACCCAGGAGGCCGAGACGAAGATTGATGGCGAGGCGGAGCTGTTCAGGCGTGAGGGTGTTGGTCGTCGTGTTCATGGCGCAGAAGTAATCTGTGAGTGAATCGAATAGATTTTAAAGCAAACACCGAGCCGCAACCACGCATGGATTGTAAACAACTGCGCAATTTTGGGCGGAAGCACCCGCGCTCTTCCCGCCTATGCTGGAAACAGGCTCCACGCCCACTCCACCAACCTCCGCCCATAAACCGCCAGCAGGGTGAAAAACGCCCCGTTGAACGCCAGCGCCAGATAACCGCCCAAAATAAACCGGCCGTCCCGCTCAAGCAGTCCGCCGGCCATGATGACAATGCACAACGCGGGCGGAAAGTTGGTCCCGGGCGGTAGCGGCAAAAGCAATACAAGCGACGCCAGCAGAATCACCAGCGCGTGAAACCTCAGCAGCAGCGGCGAGTTCGTGAGCCACAACATCCGCGGCTTGAGCATCACTTCCAAAAAACGCAGCACCCGGCGCGCACCCGCCAGCACCGACGGAAAAAACTTCGGCGGCAATTCGCGGTCCAGCAACCGCGCAGGAAGCCACGGCTTTTGTCCGAGCACCAGTCGCAGCGCGATCGCCGCGATCACCATCCCAAGCAGTGTCGAAAGCCCCGGAAGCGGCAGGGGGAGCAAAAACGGCAGCGACAGCAGCAGCATGAGCAGCGTGTAGGCACGCCCCTGCAACACCACGATCACTTCGCGCAACGTCACCGGCCGCATGTGGAACTCCGTGATCAACTGCTCGATCACCTCGGACAGCTTGCGCGGAACCGGCCGGCCGGCGGAAAGCACCATGCGGTTTTCCGTATCCGGGTCGGACGCGGCGGATGAACGTGAAGGCTCAGGTGCCGCGTTTGTTGCCATAAAGTTCGATATGCAGGCGGTGAGCATACCGATAACCGCGCTCCTTGCAAAGTTCCCCCAACCACGCGGCTCTCTCGCGCATCTTCTCCAGCGAAACCGCCTCGGGCATCAGAAGAATTTTGTGACGCGGGATATCGCGGCCCAAGGAACCCATCAGGCCTTCCATCTCGGCGACATCATCCGGCGTGGAGACGACAAATTTAAACTGATACGAGTAACCATCCACCCACGCGCGCACCGCGTCGGGATTCCAACGCGTGGCTTCATGCCGCGCCCGCCACGCCTCCGGCAGTCGCGCATCCGGCGCCGAATTCCCGAGCTTCGGCGACATCGACGCCAGGTCGCACGCGATGCCCGCCGGCGCGACCGTCGCCGCCGTTTCGATCGTGATATGCTGGCCCGCCTCGCGCAGCGCCTGCGCGAGATCGCGGATGTTTTTCGCGATCATCGGCTCGCCGCCGGTCAGCACCACATGCCGGGTCGGCGTGGCGCGCACTTCAGCCACCAGTTCATCAACAGAACGATCCGTGCCTTCCGGGTTCCACGAGGCATACGGCGTGTCGCACCAGTTGCAGCGCAGGTTGCAGCCGCTCGTGCGGATAAACACCGACGGCACTCCCGTCAGCTCTCCTTCGCCTTGCAGTGAATAAAATGTCTCCGAAATCAACATGGGCTCCGTGGTCGTCTCACGCTCTCAGCTGATCGCCTTGAACGGCTGGTCCGGCCGTCGCGGCAACGGACCGCTGTCCGCGTATACGGTCGGATCAACCACCCCCGCATCGATGAATGCCTCGCGTCGCTCCACGCACGTTCCGCAGGTGCCGCAGTGCACTGCCCCGCCTTTGTAGCACGACCAGGTTTGCGCAAAATCCACCCCGAGCTTCGCACCGGCCGCGGCGATCTGCGCCTTGTTCATCGCGATGAACGGCCGCAACAACTGGATGCCCGCGTAGGTTCCCAGCCGCATCGCATCGCCCATCGCCCGCATAAAATCCTCCCGGCAGTCCGGATAAATCGCGTGGTCTCCGCCATGCGCCGCGATCACCAAGCCCTCCGCCCCCGCGCTCTCGGCAAAACCCGTCGCGATGGACAACATCACCGCGTTGCGGAACGGCACCACCGTCTGCTTCATGTTCTCCGCCTCGTAATGCCCGTCCGGAATCTCCCCGCCGGTCGTGAGCAGATCCGACTCAAACAACCGCGCGACAAAATCCAGCTTCACGATTTCATGCCGCAGCGAAAGGCGCGCCGCCTGCGCCGCCGCAAAAGGCAGCTCGCGCGGATTATGTTTGGCCCCGTAATCGAAACTGATGACGGCGGTCACGACATGGTTGACCTGCGCCCAATGGAGCGCGGCCACCGAATCCATCCCGCCGGAACATAAAACGACTACCTTCATGTCCTCCCATCGCGTCAAACTGCGCCCCAAAGCGCAAAGGCAATTTCACGCGATCCTTCCCCCGCGCCGTATTTCACGCTTCCGTCCGCCCCCGCTTCGCGTTTCCTCATCGTCACGTTGAACGAGCAACTCATTCCCGCCTACGTCCTCATCGACCAACCCAACCAGCTGGCCCCGTTGCTCGCCGCCCTCGACCGCGTGGACGAAGTCGCCCTCGATACCGAGGCCGACAACATGTATCACTACCGCACCCGCGTGTGCCTGCTCCAGTTCCTCGTCGACGGCGAAATTTTCCTCGTCGACGTCCTCGCACCGCTCCTCCCGCTCGGCCCGCTCTGGGAGAAACTCGCCACCAAGCACCTCCTCATGCACGGCAGCGATTTCGACATCCGCCTGCTCGCCGATCTCTGCGGCTTCCGCCCCAAAAGCATCTTCGACACGATGCTCGCCGCCCAGCTTCTCAACCGCCCGCGCATCGGCCTCGCCGCCCTCCTCGAACAACACTTCGGCGTCGTCCTCGACAAAGACGGCCAGAAGGCCAACTGGTCCAAACGCCCCCTCACCCGCGACCTCCTCGACTACGCCTCACTCGACGTCTGGCACCTGCCCGCGCTCCGCGACATCCTCACCCGCGAACTCGCCCAACTCGACCGCCTCGACTGGCTCGACCAGCAATGCCGCCGCCAGATCGAATCCGGCATGATCGGTTTCCCCCGCGACGACGAAAACGACTGGCGCATCGGCCGCTCCGAACGTCTCCGCGGCCGCGGCCTCGGCGTGCTCCACGCCGTCTGGCACTGGCGCGAAGACCAGGCCCGCGAAATCGACGTCCCTCCTTTCAAAGTCTGCAACGGCGACATGCTCCTCAACATCGCCTACGCCGCCGAAGACGGCGACTCCATCGAAGGCATCCTCGGCAAGGTCAACCTCGGCAAACGCCACACGCGCCTCGCCCCGTCCCTCGCCGCCGCCCTCCGCCAAGGCTTCGGCCGCGACCCGCAGACCCTCCCCCGTCGCCCCCGCTCCGATCTCGCCCCGCTCACCCCCGCCGAGATCGCCCTGCAGGACCGCATCAAAGCCGACCGCGACCGCATCGCCGCCGGCCTCGCCCTCGAATCCACCCTCATCGCCAACCGCTCCCAACTCGCCCTCATCGCCCGCGACCCCGCCAAACTCGACGAGATCCTGCTCCCGTGGCAGGCCGACCTCCTGCGCAATGAACCGTCATTGAAACCCGCTTGAAACAACCTCTCCCCATTTTCCCGCTTTCCTGCGCTTGCCAAACATCCGGCCACCTTACACGGTTCACCACTCCCCTATGAAATCGAAGACTCTTCTTACCCTTTCGATCTGCGCCATCGCGGCCTCCCTGTTCTCAGGCTGCTCCACGCAGAAAACCCGCACCGGCCGTAACAACAGCCTCCTCGGCGGCCTGGTCACCTACGACACCGGCAGCTACAAGCCCGTGAAAGTGAACACGACTCTCGACGGCACCCAGCTGTTCGGCCGCGTCAACCCCTCCGGCACCCAAGTGTCCGCTTTCTGGGGCGTCTTCACCCTCCACGATTACTGAGACACTTTCGTCTCCCGATCCCCTTCGACCCCGCGTCCGGCCCTGCGCCACGCGGGGTTTTTCTTTGCCTCCGCCCGCCGTTGCGTGAGGTTTTCCGCCACCTGTGCCACCGGATAACGCCAACATCGCCCGTCACCTCGACTTGATGGCCGCGAGCCAACCGCTCACCGCCGCCCTCAAAATCCCCCGCGGCCGCACCCGCACCGGCGACATCGACTACCTCACCCTCACCTTCGCCGAACTCGCCGCCGAAGTCTCCGCCTGGCGCGCCCAACTCACCACCCGCGGCATCGTCCCCGGCGACCGCGTCCTCGTGATGGTCAAGCCCGGCCTCCCGCTCATCGCCGCCGCCTTCGCCCTCTTCGCCCACGGCGCCGTGCCCATCGTCATCGACCCCGGCATGGGCCTGAAAAGTTTTCTCTCCTGCGTCACCCGCTCCCGCCCCCGCGCCCTTCTCGGCATCCCCTTCGCCCGCTTCATCAGCCGCGTATTCCGCAAGCCCTTCGCCACCGTCCAAGTCCGCATCCCCGCCAGCAGCTCGCCCACCGCACGGCTGAAGCCGAAACCCCACGTCCCAAATCCCAACTCCCAAATCGAAACCAGTTCCCCCTCCGCCCTCGCCGCCATCCTCTTCACCAGCGGCTCCACCGGTGCACCCAAGGGCGTCTGCTACACCCACGGCATGTTCGACGCGCAAGTGGAGCTCATCCGCGCCACCTACGACATCCGCCCCGGCGAAATCGACCTCCCGCTCCTCCCGCTCTTCGCCCTCTTCAATCCCGCCCTCGGCATGACCACCGTCGTCCCCGAGATCGACCCGTCACGCCCCGCCGCCGTCGACCCGAAAAAAATCATCCAGGCCATCCGCCAGGAAAACATCACCAGCTCCTTCGGCTCCCCCACCCTCTGGCGCAAACTCGCCGTCCACTGCCACCAACACCACGTCACGCTCCCTTCGCTGCGCCGCGTCCTCTGCGCCGGCGCCCCCGTCCCGCCCGACCTCTGGGACCTCATGACCCCCGTCCTCCCCAACGGACACCTCCACAGCCCCTACGGCGCCACCGAATCCCTCCCCGTCAGCACCATCAGCGCCTCCGAAATCCTCGTCGACACCGCCGTCGCCACCCAAAACGGCGCCGGCACCTGCGTCGGCCGCCCCCTCCCCGCCAACGACGTCCGCATCATCGCCCTCACCGACGCCCCCCTCGCCACCCTCGCCGACACCACGCAACTCCCCCCCGGCCAAATCGGTGAAATCATCGTCGCCGGCCCCACCGTCACCCACGAATACGACGCCCTCCCCGAAGCCACCGCCGCCGCCAAAATCCGCGACTCCGGTTTGGAATTTGGCTCTTTGGCGTTTGGAACTTCCCACGCGGTGTTTCACCGCTTGGGCGACGCCGGCTACATCGACGCCAACGGCTATCTCTGGTTCTGCGGACGCAAAGCCGAACGCGTCGAAACCGTCGCCGGCCCCGTCTTCACCGAACAAGTCGAACCCATCTTCAACACCCACGCCGACGTCCGCCGCTCCGCCCTGATCGGCCTCGGCGAACGCGGACGCCAGCGCCTCGCCGTCGTCATCGAGCCCGTCTCGCCCTCCTTCACCGCCGACAGCACCAATTGCCGTCGCTTCGCCCGCGAGCTCCGCGAAATCGCCAAACGCCACGCCCACACCGCCCACATCAAACTCTTCTATTTCCACCCCGCCTTCCCCGTCGACGTCCGCCACAACGCCAAAATCCACCGCCTCACCCTCGCCACCTGGGCCCAGACCGCCACCGGCTACGAATCCGACCCCAAACGATGAACGCCACCGAGCCCAACCCCGTTTGTCACTTAATAAGTGACAAACCTTCCGGTCCGGCCCTCGTCACCGGCGGCACCGGCTTCCTCGGCCGCCACATCGTCGAAAAACTCCTCGCCGCAGGCCGCCCCGTCACCGTCCTCGCCCGCACGCCCGCGCCCGACCTCGAAGCCCTTGGCGTCCGCTTCATCCGCGCCTCCCTCGACGACGCCCCCGCCGTCCGCGCCGCCTGCCGCGGAATCGACACGATCTTCCACGTCGCCGCCAAAGTCGGCGTCTGGGGCCGCTACGACGATTTTTTCCGCGCCAACGTCCTCGGCACCCGCGCCCTCCTCGCCGGCGCCCGTGAACACGGCGTCACCCGCTTCGTCCACACGAGCACGCCGAGCGTCGTCTACAACGGCCTCAACCTCGCCGACGCCAACGAATCCCTCCCCCTCACCACATCCTGCCCGAGCCCCTATCCGCTCACCAAAGCCATCGCGGAGCGTGAAGTCCTCGCCGCCAACTCCGACACCCTCCGCACCGTCGCCCTCCGCCCCCACCTCATCTGGGGCGTCGGTGATCCGCACTTGGTCCCGCGCATCCTCGCCCGCGCCCGGTCGGGCCGCCTCCTCATCATCGGCTCCGGCCAGAACCGCGTCGACATGGTCCACATCCAAAACGCCGCCGACGCCCACCTCCTCGCCGAATCCGCCCTCTTCCCCCTCCCTTCCCTGCCCCCCCAGCCCAATCCAATTTGTCACTTAATAAGTGACAAACCTTCAGATCCCCCTTTCTCCCAAAATAATCCGTCGATTAATTCTGTTCATTCAAGTGCCGCCGGCCGCGCCTATTTTATCACCAACGGCGAGCCCGTCATCCTCTGGGACTGGATCAACCAACTCCTCGCCGCCCTCGGCGAACCGCCCGTCACCCGTCACGTTTCCCTCCGCACCGCCTCCGCCATCGGCGCCGTCTGCGAAGCCGCCTGGCGCGTTCTCCCGCTCCAAGGCGAGCCGCCCATGACCCGCTTCATCGCCGCCGAGCTCGCCAAAGACCACTGGTTCTCCCTCGACGCCGCCCGCCGCGACCTCGGCTACACCCCGCACATCACCATGGCCGCCGGCACCGCCGACCTCGTCGCCTCGCTGCGAGGATCGAAAAAGTAGCGCAGGCTTCCAGCCTGCCTCCGGTTACACCGCCCCGCCCCTCACACCCCGCGCTGCCTCACCGCCTCGAACAGCGTGATGATCGTCGCCATCGCCACGTTCAACGAATCTGCCTGCCCCGCCATCGGAATCACCACGCGCCGGTCCGCCTCCTTCAGCCAGTATTCACTTAATCCATACTGCTCGCTGCCCATCACGATCGCCAGCGGCCCCTTCAAATCCACATCCGTATAAAAATCCGTCGCCGAGGGCGTCGTCGCCACCGACTTCACGCCCTGCCCGCGCAACCACTCGCGCACTTCCTCGCTGCCCGCGATCACCACCGGCACCGAAAACAAAACACCCGTCGAAGCCCGCACCACATTCGGGTTGAACAAATCCGTCACCGGATCGCACACGATCAGCGCATCCACGCCCGCCGCATCCGCACTCCGCAAAATCGTCCCGAGATTTCCCGGCTTCTCGATCGCCTCCACCACCAACAAAAACCGCTCCTTCCCCGCCTTCGGCGCCGGCACATCCGCCAGCGTCCGCCGCCACTGCGGAGCCACCGCCAGCAACCCGTCCGGCCGCTCCCGATACGCCACCTTGGCAAACGCGTCTTTCGTCAGCTCAAACACCTTCGCCCCCGCCGCCTCCGCTTGCGCGATCAACGCCGGCTCGTTCTCCCCCAGATACCACTCCGGCGAAATATAAAGCTCCGTGATCTCAATGTTCTTCTCCAGCGCCCGCCGGATCTGCCGATAGCCTTCGACCATAAACACCCCCGCCTCGTCACGCGGACGCCGGTCGCGCAACTTCACGAGCTGCTTCACACGCGGATTCTGGAGACTGGAAATTTTTTCAACGGGCACAGGAATGGAGAAACCACGAAACCCACAAAACACACGAAAGAAAAACCATCCTCGTTTCCTCCCCTTTCGTGTGTTTCGTGTCTTTCGTGGTTAAACCGAAAAAGAAATTCAACGACCGTCCCTTCGCCTATCACCAGGAGATCGAGCTGGAGATCGCCACGCTCACCAATCTCGGCGTCGGCCTCGGCCGCGTCCCCCACCCCGACGAGCCCGGTTCCAAATGGGTCGTCATGGTCCCCTTCACCCTCCCCGGCGAACGCGTCCGCGCCCGCGTCTTCCGCAACCACAAAAACTTCTCCGAAGCCGACCTCGTCACCGTCCTCACGCCTTCCCCCGACCGCATCGCCGCCCCCTGCCCCCACTTCGGCTCCTGCGGCGGCTGCCAATACCAAAACCTCGCCTACCCCGCGCAACTCGCCTGGAAACGCCGCCAGGTCGAAGAACTCCTCAAGTTCATGGCCGGCGTCGAATTCCCGGTCTCCCCCGTGATCGGCTCCCCCGTTGACTACGGCTACCGCTCCAAGATCACCCCCCACTTCAACGCCCCGCGTGGCGATGGCCGCGAACTCCCCATCGGCTTCCTCCGCCAGGGCACGCGCTTCGACATCATCGACGTCCCCCGCTGCGAGATCGCCACCGCCCCCATCAACGCCCGTCTCGCCGAATCCCGCGCCAACGTCCGCCAAAAAGCCGCCAACGGAGACTACGCGCGCGGCGGCACGCTTCTCCTCCGCGACGCGTCCGGTGTAGTGACTACCAACTACGACGACATCGTCACCGAGACCGTCGGCGACCTGAAATTAAAATTCCTCGCCCGCGATTTTTTCCAAAACAACCCCTTCATCCTGCCCGCCTTCACCGGCTACGCCCGCGACCAGGCCGCCGCCTCCGGCGCCCGCTTCATGGTGGACGCCTATTGCGGCAGCGGACTCTTCGCCCTCACCGCCGCGCCCGCCTTTGAAAAAGTCGCCGGCATCGAGATCAGCGAAAGCAGCATCGTCTTCGCCAAACAAAACGCCGCCGCCAACAACCGCACCAACGTCACGTTCCAGGCCGGCGACGCCGCCGCGATTTTCGCCGGCCTCACCTTCCCCGCCGCCGACACGGTCGTGCTCATCGATCCGCCGCGCAAAGGCTGCGACGAATCTTTCCTCACCCAACTCTTCGCCTACGGCCCGCGCGCCGTCGTCTACGTCTCCTGCGACCCCGCCACGCAGATGCGCGACCTCAAATCCTTCCTCGCCGCCGGCTACGAGTTAACCGCCGTCCAACCCTTCGACCTCTTCCCCCAAACCCGCCACCTCGAGTGCGTGATCACTTTGCGCAAAGCCTGATGCCCAAGGGAGGGACGACCTCCGTGTCGTCCTTCCTTCCGTTTCACGCGCTACTTCCCGCCCGCTCCCGTCCGCGTCACCTGAATACCGAGCGAGAACGCCACCGCGTTCCACCCGTTCTCCACGCGATAGAGCACCTTGTTCACGCCTTTTTTGAAGTGAACCTTCCGCATGCCTTCGTTGATCCGCCACACCTTCAACTGGTCGCCGCTGATCCACACCGGCAGGTTGTTGATCCACACGTTCGCCTTGTCGTCCGATCCGATCGTGATCCACAGGTCCACCGCCTCGTCGAACCATAGCTCCGTGTAGGCGTAATAAATCGCGTAGTCCTCCCCGTTCAACGGCACGCACATCGCCCGGTTCGTCTGCAAAAACTCCCACGCCACCGTCTTTCCGTTTTTACCCGGATACGTAGCGCTCAGGTTGATCACCGTCTCCGGCGGAAACTTCGTGTTCAGGTTGATCCGCTGCGGATTCGGAAACGGCCCGATCACATACCACGTATCCACAAACATCCACTCCACCGGCGCACCGCCTTCGCTCACCACTTTGCGGCCCACGTCGTATTTCATGTCCGCCAGCTTGAAAACCTGCGCCGACATCTGCTCCGGCGACTGCGCCGCGCCTTTGATCTCCTTGCGCTCCTCCGGCGGCGGTTCCTGCGTCGTCTTCTGCACAGCGCGCATTTCCGGGCTCACATCCACCGCGCGTTGCTCGGGGTTTTCCTGGGCTTTCTTCACCAGCTCCTTCATCGCCTCCGAGGTCTTTGCGTCCATCTCCTGGCTTTCCTGCGTTTCCACTTCCGCCTCCGGATCAAACTACGGCGACTCCACGATTTCCTGCAGGGTCAGCGGTTTCATCTCCACGGTCGTATGCTCCGCATGCTCTTCCTTGGTCTGCGCGACTTCGATCTCCGCCAGCAGCCGCGCCGCCAGCTCGACCATGTTCTCCACCTCCGACTCCACCCGCTCCACTTCCTGCTTGTGCGCCGGAATATCGTCCGGGTTCGTGATCCGTTTCCGCAACAGCTCGCGGTTGATCGGCTTCAAAATCGGCATCACCGACTGGATGTTCCGATACGCGTCCAGAAACGCGATGTCGCGCGCCTTCGCCAGCTCCAGCGCCTTGATGCGCCGGTAATCCTCGCACACTTTTTCCAGATTCGCCGCCGCCACATCGTAGCAATCCACGATCGTCGCACCGTTCGCCGGCACCACGGGCACCGCCGTCGTCGTCGCAGCAGCCGCAGTCGCAGCCGGCGCGGGTTCTTGCGCGCACAATGCCCCGCCCGTCATCGCACCGAACACCAACCACGCGTAAATTGCCGGGCTCTTCATGATGTGGTCTCCTTCGACTCGGGCGCGGCTTTCGGCGCTTCCTTCGCCTGCTCTTCCAGCTTCACGAGCAGCTTCTCATAAACGGTTTTCTGCAACGCCTGCGCCTGCTCCTGCAACGCCGCCGCCTTGGCCGCGTTCACGTCCCGCTCCTCCGTCTTTACCCGGATCGTCTCCGCGGTTTTCACATGACCGTCCGTCACCTTGGCCAGATCCTTTGCGCGTCCGTCGGCATGGCGCTTCGCCGCTGCAAACTTCCGGTCCGCCTGCCCGCGCTCGGCCTTCGCCTTGCCCGCGTCCTGCTGCGCCGCCTTCGCCGCCGCCTCGGCGGTTTTCAACGCCTCCCGCGCGGCCGCTTCACCCGTCTTTTCTTTGCGCGCCTTTTCGACCGCCTGCTTCAGCGGACCCACCGCCGCCTGCGCCGTCTGCTGACGCACGAACGCCGCCTTCTCCGCCTCTTGCACCCGCGCCACTTCGGCCTGTGCTTCCTTGAGCGCCTGCTCCCCGGCCGCCCGCGCCTCCTCGAATTTGGTTTTCTCCGCGGACAGCGTCTCCAGCCGCGGCTCCGCGTTCCACAACTGGTTCTGCGCCGACACGCTCACCGACAACCCCTCGAACGCCTCCATCTGCACCGCCTCCGCCTGGTTCTGCGTCGCCAGGAGCTCCGTGTCGTCCGCCGCCGTGAGCAACAGCACGCGACGGATCTCTTCCTGCCCCGCGATCAGCGCCGCGCGGTGTTTGTCGAACACGCGCCACATCGGATCCGAACCCGCGGCCTTCAACTCCACCGCGCGCCGCGCCGCCGTGAGAATTTCTTCCTGCCGCCCGAGCGTCTTCTCGCCTTCCTGCGTCAGCCTCGCCCGCGCCGATGCAATCTGCCCAGCCACGAAGGGCACATAATGGCGGTTCATCGTTTCAAAATTCACCGCCATGCGTTCCCGCCCCGCCTCCAGCAACGCCACCTGCGCCCGCAATCGCTCGACCGAGAGGTCGCGGATGTCGTCGATCACTTCCGCCAACGCCTCGTCCTTGCGCACGATCTCCGGCTTGAGCGGACGCTCCTCTTGCTTGAACACGCGCTGACCCGCGGGCGTCAGGATGAGCACCACCAGCGCCACGCCGTGCAGCGCCGCCGAGATCAGCCAGAACCGGGAGGACGTTTTCTTTTTATTTCGCACCGGGCTTACCCTGCCGGGTGTTGATGCCAATGTTGTGGAGCTGCTCGAAACGCAGCAGGTCCAGGATCTGCATCACCTTCACAAAGGGAATGTCGCGATCCGCATCCACGCGCACCTTGAGCTCCTTGTTGTTCCGCGCCCGCTCGCGCACGCTCTGCTGGAGCACGTCCAGGCTCACCGGACGCCCGTCGAGATAGAACCCGCCTTCGCGGTCCACCGACACCACGATAAAATCGTCCGGCTGCTGCACTTCGAGCGTCGTCTCCGCGTCGGGCAACGTCAGCGGCAGTTCCTCGTCGATCTTCTTCAACGTCGTCGCGACGAGGAAAAAAATCAGCAGCAGGAACACGCAGTCGATCAGCGGCGCCATCGCCACCTCGACGTTTTCCTCGTCCTGAAGATTGGTTCTCATGGGGGTAGAAATCGGCCGTCGACTCAAAGCTCCTTGATGCCCGACGCCTTCGGATCCGTCAGGAACCACGCGCGCAGCAACTCGTTCAACTCCTCCTCAACCTCGAGCGCGAGTTCGTGGGTCTTGCCGCGATAATGGTGATACAATCCCAGCGCCGGAATCGCCACCAGCAGACCGAACGCCGTCGTGATGAGCGCCTTCGCGATGCCGCCCGCCAGCATCGAAGCGTCGCCCAGCGAGCCGGCGATGGCCACCACTTCAAACGCGTCGATCATGCCCGTCACCGTGCCGAGCAACCCGAGCAGCGGCGAGAGCGTCGCCACGATGGCCAGCGGATAAGATTTTTGCAGATGCCGGCGCATCAGGCGCGACACTTCGTCGCCCGCCATCACCGAGGCGTCCGCGCCCGACACATGCCGGTGGTTCGCCAGCACCGTCACCACCGAACCCAGCACACTGGGCTGCGCGTCAGCCGCAGCGATGACCTTGCCCATGTCGCCCGTCTTCCACGCCGCGTCCAGCGTCTCGGCCAGTCCGTGCGGACAAATCGTTTTCCGGCGAAGGTTCACCAGGCGTTCGACGCCGTAGGTCACCATCACAAACGAAAGCGCCAGCAGCGCATACATCGTGAAGCCGCCCTGCGCAAAACGCTCCGTGAGCGCGACGCCCGGAACGGTCAGCGCCCCCCCCCGGCCTCGGGAGCGGCGGCGGCAGGCGCGGCGTCCTGCGCGAATGCCGGCGAAACCGCCGACAGGGTAAAAATTAAAACCGACAAGGCTGACGCGGGTAGAGAAGACATGATGAAAGCAGGGGTCCGACCACCATTGCGCTCCAAACGGCGATGAAAAGCCTAATAACACTGTATCACTACAAAGAATACAGCATTTCCCCGGCATCCGCCACGGCACCTAATCCGCCAACTCCCCGGCCGCCTCCGTGTCCTTGAGCGCCACGCCGCTCACCCCGAGCCGCGCGCTTTCCATCAACAAATGCGCCAGCTTCCGCGCCGCCGCCGCCGGCGGCAATCCCTCCGGCCGGATGTTCGACACGCAATTCCGGTCGGCATCCGTGCACTCCCGCCTCGGCTGATGCGTCAGATACGCCCCGAGGCTGTCCGGCATCCCCAGCCCCGGACGCTCCCCCAACAACATCAGCGCATGTCGCGCGCCGAGCAGTTCGCCGACTTCATCCTGCAACTTCACGCGGCCATACGGCGCCAGCAGGATCGGATAAATCGTCCACCCCGCCGCCGTTAACAGTTCCGCCAACCGCGCCACCGTCTCCACCGCGTGCCGCTCCGCCGCCTGCGCCGCGAGTCCGTCGGACACGATGATCACCAAATCGCGCGCACCCCAACCCGTCGCGAATTCCTTCAATTGTCCGCGGACATCTTCGCCCAGTTTTCGCCCCAGATCCGGACGCACCAGATACGTTTTTTTGTCCGTCACCGCCGTCGCGATCCGGTGCGTGGCAAAGCCCGCCGCCAACAAGCGTTCCGCCACGCCTTCGACATCAAACGGCGCCATCACGGCGTCGCGCGCCCGCGCATGCGAAAGGCGGAAATCGAGCACGCTGCCCATGCGCTGGCTGCCTCCCGTGCGACCGAGCGCGATGCGCGCGGAGGTGTAGCGGCGCAAGCCGACCCACGGATCGGCCCCGGCGTCGGACAACGAAACGACCTTCATGTCGGGAGTGCTTTCCATGCGCTTTCAAAGGCAGGAAGCGTGCCCCGCGTTCGCGACCGGCCCGAAAAAAATTCCCGCAACGTCTTACGACTCGCCGCGCTCTTCGCGGCGGCGCTGGCGGGAGGCCGCCAGCATCTGGTCGTGCTGGGCTTCCTCGACGCCTTCGAGCACGAGGCGCTCGGTGACCTGCTGGTCCTCGGGTTCGTTTTGCTGGGGCACGGGCGCGCCGGTGTAGCTGCGCGGCTCGCCGGGGTCGCGCGTGAGGCCTGCGACACCTTCGTCATCGGTCAGCGTGGTATCGGGCAGCGTTTCGCCGCCCAACTCCGCGCGCGCCAGCCGGCGGTCTTCGTCGGTGATCACGTTGGGCGAGCGTCCGGCGATTTGCGCGAGTTCGCGGGCGCGTTGATCGACCGCATCCTCGGTAATTTGGTCGGCGCGCCGGCCGTGCCGCAGAATGCGTCCGTGATCGGGAGAAGGTGGCGACGGTTCCATGGCGTTATATCCTCCTCACCGGGCGCGGAAACCGCCCATCAGAAAAATAATGAGCGCGATCAGCAGCACGAGGCCGAGACCGCCGCCGCCGATGGCCGGGCCGCCGAAATAAAATCCGCCGCCGCCCAACAGTAGCAGAAGAACAATGATCAACAGGAGGGTGTTCATGCGCGCAAGTTTAGCGCGCAACGCCACCCGCCGCCATCGGGGACGCCCCCATGCGATGCGTAGGGGCGTCCGCCGGTTGATCGCGAACGCCCCGATTCCGGCCCGGGTTCAGTCCTGCTTTTCGTGAGTCTTGGCTTCGAAGATCGCCTTGTCGGCGAGCGACACGTGGCCTTCGACCTGGCCGTTGTCGAGGGGGTTGTCGATGCGGGCACCCAGATCCTTGAAGAGTCGGCGGGTGTCGAGGACGCCGCCGATCAGGAACCAGAAAGTCGAGATGATGCCCACGATGCCGGTCACCACGAGACTGGTGATAAAGAAGTAGGTGCTCCACCAATGGGTCGGCCACGGAGAGATCATGTTCCAGATCAACACGGCGACAAAGCAGAGTCCGAATTTGTAAACGATGGCGTAGCCGACCACGGACCAGGCGATGATTTTGTCGCCGCGCGTGTATTCGGGCGTGATGCCGACGAGCTTGCCCCACACGGTGGTCCAGTTCCACGGAGTGTTGGCCTTGTTGTGGCCCTCGACGTCGTAGATGCCGCGGTGCAGGAGACGGTCGAGGTTGTAGGGCTTCTTGTAGGTCAGCAGCGAACCGATCACGTAGGCGGCGACGCCCGCGATCATCGAGATGAAGTAGAGCTCGTAGGAATTGATGGGGAACTTCACCGCATCCATTTTCCACACGATGTAGGGGTTGAACGGACTGGAGACGAACTCCAGGAACCGGCCGAAGGGTTGGGCCCAGCCGAGCGAATCAAGCCAGGGATAGAGGTTATCGGCCCAGTTGCGTTGCAGAAAGAGGCCGCCGATCGAGAAGCCCGAGCCGAAGAGCAGCGCGCAGAAGGCACCGGTGGTGGTGCCGAAGCGGCTGTAGAGACCGAAGATCATGATGGGGCCGGCGCCGCCGAGCCACATCGCCGTCATGATCGTCAGGAACATGTTGATGTAGTCCATCTGGACGAAGAACAACGAGACCACGAAGAAGAAGCAGCAGACGCCCACCGAACACAGGCGAAGCCAGAGGAGATGTTGCTGCGGGGTGAAGGGCTTTTTGCGCAGCGGGATGATGATGTCCTGGATGATGGTGGACGACGCGTTGAAGACGCGGGAATCGTCGGTGGACAACATCAGCATGATCATGAGCAAGCAGAAGAGCCCCATGAGGCCGACGGGGAGCAGGTTGTTGAGCGCCACCGGCAGCATCATCTGGTTGTAGAGCGTGCGGTATTTCTGGAACTGCACGTTGCCCTCGGGCGTGGTGCCCAGGGTGTCCCGCGCGGTCTGCATGTAGATCGTGTCGAGGTTCTGTTTCTGCGAAAGCGGCGCATCGACGCCAATCTCATGACGCTGCACCGGAATGGCGGCCATGTTGGCGGTGAGTTGCGAGCGCAACGCGGGATCGGGGACGGCTTCACCGGCGATTTTTTCACTGAGCTGGTAGCGGATCTCGTGGGCCTTGTCCGCGAACTTGGCGTGGGTCATCAGCGTGATCACCATGATCGCGACGAGCAGACACATCAGACCGGAGAAGCCCACGCGCCAGGAGCCGAGGATGCCGGCCATCTTTTGCTCGTGGGGGGTGCGGCCGCAATTGCTGGTGTCGTTGCCGATCCAGCTGGCGCGGTTGAGAATCTGGCCGATGATGCCCACCGCCAGCGCGAAGATGTTAAAGTCGCGCAGTTCCTCGATATCGAAGGGATTGAGGAAATTCTCGCCGTCCACGCGGTCCATCATAACGGGTGCGATGGTATCGCCCCACGCGAAGTTGTAGAAAATGTAGCCCGCGATGATGACGAAGATCGGGTAGCTGATCAGACCCTGAAAGGAGTCGGTGATGAGCAGGGAAATGCGGCCGGCCGGCCAGATGACGACCATGCACATCGCCAGCACGAGACCGACGATGATCGCGAAGGTCGGCATCGAGACGCCGAAGATCATGATCTTGTGCGGAAGCCCGAGGAAATAGATGAAGAAGTTGGCGGCGACCGCCGGGCCGATCGCGTTGGTGAGCATCTCGGACAACGTGCGCAACGCGGCGGCGACGATGCGAAAAGGGCGGTTGTAACGCATCTCCAGGAACTGGCCGATGGAGAGCGAACGCGTTTCACGAAAGCGGTAGGTGCAGTAGCCGGTGAGGCCCATGACGATGCCCACGGGGATGACCATGTATTCCCAAAACGTGAGCGCGTAGCCGACCTGGTATTTGGCTTCGACGAGCGCGACGAGCGTGATGACGCCGAGACCGGCGGTCATGTCACCGACCGAGATCACGTAGCGGCCGGCCACGCGGCCCGCGGCGAGGAAGTCCACGATACCCCGCACGTATTTCTTGGCGTAGATGGCCAGCCAGAGAATTAAAACCGAGGGAACGATGACGATGAGCCAGTCTATCCAATGCATGGGGAACCTTCTTAGTAGGAGGGATTGTGCGACGCGTTTACCAAGGGGTGAGCAGGCACGGGCCGCACAGGGGCTGGCAACTCTTTAAAACTAAAGCAATCAAGGTGATAAGTGCTTTAATCGCGGGCCATTCGATTTCCTTACCACGTCGTAAAAGCAACCGCCGCACGAAGCTCCGCAGGGCGGGCACGACCTTTGGGATCCATAAAAAAGCAGTGCCGACGAGAGCCGGGCGGGGCTCCATCGTCGGCACTTAGACGCCGAAGCGTCCGCGATCGCGCGCAGAGGGCGGAATTCTGGCAGCGCGACCGGCTGCCCATGACTCCAGTCATCGCGGGCCATCTGTCAACGCCCTATCTTGCAAGAGTCGCGACTTGCCCTCGGGACGCATCTGCGCGAGCAACGCCTCGCCCATGCCGACTCCGTCCTTTTCCCCGCCCCCCGACCACGCCTGCATCCGGGTCGTCGGGAGTTTTGAAGAGCTTGTTGCCACGCCTCTCACCCATGGCGTCAACGCGCTCTGCTGGCCGCGCACGCTCGCGGGAAATTTTCAGGAGATCGTGGATCAGCTCGGGCCGATGGACGAAATCACCGGCATCGACGAGGAGTTGTTGCGCGGACTTACCTTGAGCGAAGCCGGACAGGCGGCGCGCGCGGTGTTGATCGAGGATCTGCGGTTGTTGCGCGAACGCGACCTCGCGCCGGAGTTGAACTGCATCCCCGCGTATCCGAAAGACGACGCGGCAGGGCCTGTGCCGACGGATGTGTATTCATTTCACGCGGACAGCGCCAACGTGCAGGCCGACACGTTTCTGTGCAGCTACACCATCTCGTCGTCGGAAGGCCTGCGGCCCGAAGACGCGGTGCGTTGCGCCGACGTGCCGGAGACGCGGGCGAAGCTGTTAAAAGAATACGGCGGCGCGGATGACGCGGGCTTCGCGGTTTTCCTGAACGAGAATTTTTATGACCTGCACTACGTCGCGAAAGCGGGCGCGCAGCCGTATGTGTTCGGTCTGGGCAACCTGTGGCGCATCGCGACAGACTGGCCGGGCAACCCCGTGCCTCCGTGCGTGCACCGAGCGCCGCTGCAATTGCCGGGGCAGCCGCCGCGGTTGTTGGTGATTAGTTGACCCCAGGGGTTTTCGTAGGGTCGTCGCTCGCCGACGGACCAGTTTGGCACGTTGCGAATCCGTCCTGCCGGCGCGGTC
>CAMBLN010000050.1 GCA_945868215.1 Opitutus sp. GAS368 | reverse complement strand
ATGTATCATGATTTGGTTCCTGATTTGGAACGGTCAGCCCTCGACTGGAGATACAGGGAACGCCGTTGGTTTACAGAGGAGTATTTCGGCACGGGGAGCGGTTTTCTTTAATAAAATTCAACGTGGCGGCAACGTGGCCCAGGCGGTGTCGGCGACGTAGTCGGCGAAGGCCAGGGGATTCTGCAACACGGCGTGGCTGCGGTCGCCGGGAGTGGAGCCGCCGGCGGTGCTTTTGAGGGCGCGGGCGCGGGCGGAGTTGACGATGGCGGGATCGGTGGTGGAGAGGATGTTATCGAAGTTCCACAGGGAGACGGCTTCCTTGGTTTCGATCAGCCGGCCGCGCAGGCCGAGCACGAGGGGGGGATAGGGCGAGTAGGCGGTCACATCGACAAACAGGACGGCGTCGGCACCGGTCGCGGCGGAAACGCGCGCAAGAAAATCCGCGGGGAGCACGGAAGTGGAGAGGAGGTTGGGACGGCCGGCGATACGGCCGAGGGTTGCCCGATCGAGCGTGGAGATCTCGGCGCGGGCGGAGCGGGTGAGTGCCGCGGCGAGACTGCGGTCGAGGTCGCGAAGGGTGTCTTCGGTGATACGGAGATCGGCGGCACCGCACGGAAGCAGAACGATGCGACGGACGCTTTCGGGCAGGCGGGCGGCGGCGCGGACGTTGGACGGCGTGTAGAAAGGCCCGGTGCGGGCGCCGTCGGGTTTGGAGAGCGGCAGGGTTTCGCAACCCGCGAGGAGCAGGGCGAGAAACGCGGTGGAGAAGGAGACCAGCAGGCGAGGAGGCGTCATCATTTGGAGGTATCGGAGAAGAAGGATTTGGTGAGCTGCGTCTGCATATTGTTGTAGGAAGACTGGGCGGTTTCCATGGCGATGAAGCTGGAGGTGAGCAGCTCGCGCTGTTGTTCGAGCTGGCGTTCGATGGCGGCGATCTGGTCGTCGATGCTTTTATTGTTGGCGCTGATCTTGGTCTGGCGGGTGTCGATGTAGCCCTTCAGGAGGTCGGTGCCGGCGATGAGGTCGACGGAAGATTTGATGCGGGCGGCGAAGCCGGTGGAGGCGGTGCTGAAAAACGCGGCGACGTCGTCGGGCCGGTTGGCAAGGGCGGCGTCGAGGGTGGAGGAGCTTTTGACGTAGAGCTCGGAGGTGCCCGAGGTGAAATCGATGCCGAGGTTTTCGAGACGGTTGATGGTGCCGGCGAGTCCTTCCACGGAGGCGAAGGCGTTGCGGCGAAGCGTCTGGGACCAGGACTGGACCTCGCGTTCACCGGCGAGGACGCCGGCGGTGACCTCGCCATCGGCGGAGACGATCTTGGACTGGTCCTCGATGTAGCGCTGCACGTCATTGAAGGCGGTGATGAAGGTGTTGATTTTCGCCTTCATGGCGGAGGTGTCGCCGGCGACGGAAAGGGTGGCGGAAGTTTCCGAAGTGGCGGTGATCTGGAGACCCTCGATGCCGTGGCTGGAAGCGGAGAGGGTGTTGCTCGCGCTGATGAGCTCGGGGCCGTCGTTGACGGTGAAGAGGGCGTTGTCGCCGCGCTCGAGGGCGGAGGCGTTCAGGCCGAGGGCGGCGAGCAGACCGCCGGGTGCTTCACTGAAGAAGATGCCGGTGTCGCCGGTGTTTTTGTTGGTGAGGACGACGCGGTCCACGGAGGCGTCGTAGGACGCGGTGACGCCGGCGCTGGAGGCGTTGATGCGGGCCATGACGGACTTGAGGGAGTCGGTCGACGTGTCGTAGGTGATCTCGACGCCGTTGAGCGTGAAGGCGGCGGGGCCGGGGGTGACGGCGGTGCGCAGACCGGCGGAGGCGAGGGGGGCGGTGAGCGGAAGCGTGCCGAGGGCGGAAGAACTGGAGACGGTGGCGGTGCCGTTGTTGGCGAGGCGGAGGGCCGAGAGGAAGTTGGCGGTGTCGTTGGACGCGCCGAGGGTGATGGGGCCGGCGGCGGAGTTGAGGCTGATTTTGTCGGTGGCGGCGCTGTAGGACGCGGTCACGTCGCCCCCGGTGGCGGTGGAGATGGCGTCGAATACATCCTGGAGTGAATCGGTCGGGTCGATGATGACCTGCTGGCCGTTGATCGTGAAAAAACCTTCCGTCAACGCGGTGCCGAGCGGAAGTGTGGACAACGTGAGCCCCGAGACATCGTCGGTGGGGGCCAGGCCGGAGGCGATGTCGCCGGTGCCGCGCAGGCGGCTGGCGGTGGCGAGCTGGGTCACGTTTACGGCGTAGCTGCCGATGGCGGCGCCGGTGCCGGCGGAGGCCGACCAGCCGGTGCCGCCTGAGGAGAAGCTGGAGGTGCGGGAATAAAACGAAGTGTTGTCCGCGAGGGAGGCGATGGCGGTTTGCAGCGTCGTCATCCTGCCATCGAGGGAGCCGAGCGCGCTGCCGATTTTGTCGTTGGTGGACTGCTCTTTTTGCAGACGCGTGATGGGGGCGCTCGAATACTCGATGGTGGAGTCGATAAACGCTTTCCAGTCGAAGCCTGAGACGAGACCTGAGAGTTGAGTGGTGGCCATGGTGATGCGGATGACGGTGGAGCGACAATGAGAGCTTTATCGTCTATCGGACATTTTGCCCGTGAATTGAGGTATTTTTCCCCCTGGCTTCGGGAGGTGAAAACGAAGAAGACCCGAAAAAACGCCAAATTGTTTTTAAGTTTTCAAACCAGCGGACCGTTAGCAGGTGTGTCAGCGCAAGGATGTGCTGATGAATCGGGTCGGATTCACCACCGGCCACGTCGCCCTACGGAAAGGGTATTTAATCAAGGAAGATTACCATGTCAGTCGTTATCAACAGCAACTACGCAGCGCAGGTCGCCTCGAACAACCTCGCCAGCTCCTCCATGAATCTGCAGAAGAGTCTTAATCGTCTCTCCAGCGGTTCCAAAATTGTCAGCCCGGCCGATGACGCCGGCGGCTTGGCCGTCTCGATGCGCCTTTCTGCCGCCGCCCGCCGTTCAGGCGCGGCTTCCGTCAACGTCGCCAACTCGGTCTCCTACCTGCAAACGCAGGATGGAGCCCTAAAGGTCGCCGGCAAGGTGATCGAGCGTGTGGGTGAACTCAAGGTCCTCGCCACCGATCCGACCAAGAGCGCCACCGACGTCGCCAACTACGATACCGAGTTCACGCAACTCAAGGCCCAGCTCACGTCGCTGGCCGCTGAAAAGTTCAACGGCATCAACCTGTTCAACAACGCTCTCACCGCGCAGGTGAGCGAGGACGGTTCCCAGACCGTGGGCCTCTCCGCCAAGGATCTCGCCGGCAACGCCGGTGTCACCGCGATCACCGGTGCGGCGAACCTCACGGGCCTCAGCATCGCGAACATCTCGCTGGCCACCGTCGGTGTCGCGACCTTCCGCGCCACCAACGGCGCCGAGCAGAGCCGACTGGGCTTCGCCGGCGAAGTGTTGACCACCAACAAGGCCAACCTCGAGGCCGCCAACAGCCGCATCGTCGATGTGGATGTGGCCCAGGAATCGACGCAGCTCGCCCGCTGGAACACCCTCGTGCAAGCCGGCACCGCGATGCTCTCGCAGGCCAACCAGAGCGCCCAGACCGCGCTCAAGCTGCTCCAGTAAGCAGCCGGCCGCTCCGGCCCGCGCCACCTCCTTATGAGGGGCGCGGGCGGAGATAACCTCAGAACAACGGATGCCCGCGGTGTAGCCGCCGGTCTCCTCCGACCTCAAAACGGGACGACGCGCCGTGCGCGTTTAATTTCCGAAGAGTCCAAGCCTACCACTTAGGCACACCCTCGCAGGGTGACATTTTCCGGGCACATGCCCGGGATCGGCCTGACCCGGTCCGCATATCCGGGTTCGTGGCGACGACGGACAGTCGCACTCATCAAGGAAAGATACTACCATGTCAGTCGTCATTAACAGCAACTACGCAGCCAGCATTGCCTCCAACAACCTGGCCAGCTCCTCCCAGAACCTGCAAAAGAGCCTTAACCGGCTTTCGAGCGGTTCCAAGATCGTAAACCCCTCCGACGACGCCGGTGGTTTGGCCGTTTCGATGCGCCTCTCCGCCGCCGCCCGCCGTTCGGGTGCAGCTTCCACCAATGTCGCCAACTCGGTCTCCTACCTGCAAACGCAGGATGGAGCCCTGAAGGTCGCCGGCAAAGTCCTTGAACGCGTGAGCGAACTCAAGGTCCTCGCCCAAGACCCCACCAAGAGTTCCACCGACACCGCGAACTACGATACGGAGTTCACGCAGTTGAAAGCCCAGCTCACGTCGCTTGCGGCCGAAAAGTTCAACGGAATCAACCTCTTCGCCAATGCGCTCACCGCGCAGGTCAGCGAAGACGGCGGACAGACCGTTGCCCTCTCGGCCAAGGCCCTCGCGGCCGGCGTTACCACCGTCACCGGTGCCGCCAACCTTGCCGCCGTGAGCATCGCCCAGATCAGCACCGCCATCGACACCACCGCCGGTCTCCGCGCCACCAACGGCGCCGAGCAGAGCCGTCTCGGTTTCGCGGCGGAAGTGCTGACCACCAACAAGGCCAACCTCGAGGCCGCCAACAGCCGCATCGTCGATGTGGATGTGGCCCAGGAATCCACGCAGCTCGCCCGCTGGAACACCCTGGTCCAGGCCGGCACAGCCATGTTGGCGCAGGCCAACGGGTCCGCCCAGACCGCACTGCGTCTCCTCCAGTAAGGAGCAGCAGGTAAAGATAACGCCAGACAGGCAATCGACCCAAATGGCCCCCGCACGTTCGAGCGTGCGGGGGTTATTTTTTTTCGGGATGTGCCGATACACACGGCAAGCATTCCCATGTCCGAAAACTTTCCCCAACTCAGCCTTTGCATGATCGTGCGCAACGAGGCGGCGCACCTGCCGGCCTGCCTCGACTCCGTGCGGGATCTGGCCGACGACCTCGTGATCGTTGACACCGGCTCGACCGACGCGACCCGCGACATCGCCCGCGCTCACGGCGCGCGCGTGATCGATGCGCCGTGGACGGGCGACTTCGCGGCCGCCCGCAACCTCGCGCTGGCCGCGGCTCTCGGCGAATGGATCCTCGTGCTCGATGCCGACGAACTGCTGCCGCACGCCAGCCGCATCCGTATCCGCGAGCTGATCTCGGCCCCGGCGCAGTCCGCCTACAACCTGGTGCAGAAAAACCTTCTCGTCGAAGGCACGCACGTGTCGGTGCACATCGTCCGCCTTTTTCCCAACGACCCCCGCGTGCGCTTCGAGCGCCCGATCCACGAACAGGTCAATACCAGCCTGGAACGAGCCGGCATCCGGATTGTGGATACGGATATCGTGTTTGATCATTCGGGTTACGCGTCGGCGACGGTGCTCGCCGGGAAGACGGAGCGAAACCGCCGCATCATCGAGGAGGCGCTCGCGCGCGAACCCGACGGTGATCCGAACCTGAGATATTATTACGCCTCGACGTTTTTCGACACGAAGCAGTTCCCGGCGGCCGCGCGGGAATACGAAGAGTGCGCGCGCCGTTCCGCGGCCAACCGAAAACGCCTCGAACGCGCCGCGACGTTGAAGGCCGCGCAGGCGTGGTTTTTGGCCGGCGAGTTTGACCGCGCGCGCGCGCTGTTGCCCGATCACGTCGAGGCGGGATTGCATCCGCTGGCCGCGCATTTGCGGGCCGAGCTGGCGGTGCAGAACGGACAGGCGGTCGACGCGGTAAAGTGGCAGGAGTCAGTGCTGGGCGCGCCCGACGTGGCGTATTTGCCGCCCGAGTCGCTCACGCCGCTGAAGTTCAAGGCGATCCTCTTTCTGGCCAACCACTGGGCGGGCTGCGGCCGCAAAGATATCGGGGTGAAACTCCTGCGACTAGCGCAGGAAATTTCCATCGGCCGCCGCGACGGTGCGAGCCCGGCCCTGGCTGCGAACTACCGCGAAGCCGTGGCCTGAATCGGTTTTTTCACAATGCGTAAGTAATACGGGTAGAGTATAAAAAGAAAGTTTGTCACTTAGTAAGTGACAAACTTGCCGGGGGCTTTTCCGGGCTGAAATGTGCTCGGATCGAGGTGGTTTGACGGAGGGGATCAGTCGGGTTTGTAGGCCTCGATGTCGAGGTGCCAGGGCTGGTTGGGGAGGCGGGCGTAGCGCGTGAAACCGGCGGCGGCGAGCAGCTCGCCCATGATCTCTTCGGTGTATCCGCACTTGTGGACGTCCCAGAGTTTGTGGTCGGCCTCGCGTTGCCAGCCGTAGAAGCCGGCGAGGGCGTGCTGGCGCTGGGTCCAGGCGGGATTGGCGGGCGAGGGCCCTTGCGAATTCGGATCGAGGAATTGCGCGATGTGGAACGCGAGATCCGACACGAGGATGTGAACGCGGCCGCCCGGTTTGAGGAGTCGGAACCACGAAGCGAAGGTGTGTTTGACTTGTGGATACGTGACGTGCTCCAGCGTGTGCCGGCTGTAGAACGCCGACACGCTGCCGGGTGGCAGATGCGCGTCGATGCCCCACGCGGAGGACAGAATGCCAATGCCCGGATGCGGTCCGGCCTCGCCGCAACCGACGTCGAGGCGCAACTCGGGCACGTTGACCAAGGACTAGTCGATGATGCCCGGCGTATACGAATCGCAGCCGCCGTCGGTCGCGGTGGATTTGGCGGCGGTGGCGCCGCGCGTCTTCATGAAAAGCTGGATGAAGAAATGCGGATCGCGGCAGTCGGCGACGGGGGCCATGTCGAGGGTTTCGTCGATGCCGACGACGCGTCCGCGATCGAGGCGGTAAACTTTTTGGCCGAATTGACCGACGTAGCCGATGTCGGGTTGGCGGCGGGCGAGGGCGATGAGTTCCTGTTCGCGGAAGTGGCGCACGTGATGGCGAAACCATGCGGCGTTGAGCGCGAGCGGCATGGTGGCCTCGTTGGGGGTGGAGACGAAGAGCACGCCGCCGGGTTTGAGCGCGCGGGCGAGCGCGGCGAAGAGCGCGTCGGGTTGGGCCACGTGCTCGATGGACTCGAAACAGGTGATGAAGTCATACGCGCCGGCGGGCAGATCGAAGGGGAAACACTTGGCGGTGAAAATCGTGCGCGCGGTGGAGAAGTGTTCGGTGGCAACCGCGACGGCGTCGGCCGAGCCGTCGATGCCGAGCACGTGGGCGTTGAGCTCCTTGGACGCGAGCCACGTGCCGTAGCCGTTGCCGCAAAACAGATCGAGTCCGCGCAGCGGCTCGGCGGTTTTTGCGAAGTGGGCTTTGAGCACGGCGACGGCGAGCAGATAACGCGTGGCGTGGTCGGCGCGGATTTCCTCGAAGCGGGTGGCGGTCTGGCGTTCGCCGGAGTCGTAGGAAAAATCCTTGGTTTCGGGCGCGATGTTGCGGACGGGAGCGGAAGGGGCGGCGGTGGTCATGCGGTGACGAGTTGGGCGCTTTCGCGCGGTTGCGGTTGAAGCGGGGCGGCGGGCGCGCGGCGCGCGTGGAGGTCCACCCAGAAAGAGTAGTTTTTGCCATACCAGAACGGCGACTCGCCGCCGTGCCGGCTGAGTTCGAGGTAGTGGGCGTAAACGGCGCGGGCCTCGTCGGCGGAGAGCCAGCGGCCGGCGGTGTGTTCGGCGCAGGGGCCGGAGGAGCCTTCGGGGAAAATCCAATCGCCGTGGCGGCGGGTGGGGGCGGGCTCGCCGCGCTCGCGACGCAGTTGCTCGTCGGACGGCGGCAGTTGCATCGGGAGAAAATCAAATTGGCTGATGCACTTGAACTCGGTGTAGCCGAGAGCTTCGAGACGGCGGGTGAAGGCGTCGATGTCGCCGATTTCGACCGACACGTAAGCCGGCAGGTCGGGCAGGGCGGCGAGCGCGTCGATGCAGAAGCGGTCGTGGCCTTCGATGTCGATTTTCAGGATGCCGGGGACGCCGTGGCGGGCGACGATCCAATCGAAGGTTTGGCACGGAATCTTGATCGCGTGGTGGGGCAGACCGTCGCGTGAGGCGATGCGGCGGCTGAAGGAGTTCCACTCGCGCTTGGTTTCGCAGATCCAGAAATCGAGCGTGCCCGCCTGGGGGCCGACTCCGATGTTGAGGACGGTGAGGCGTCCGTCGGCGATCTCGGCGGCGAAGCGTTCGCGGGCGCGGGCGCAGAGGTCGGGATCGGCCTCGATGGCGACGACGCGTTTGCCGAGGCGCAGGTAGTAGGCGGTGTCGTCGCCATTGTTCATGCCGACGTCGTAAACGAGATCGTGCTGCGTGCGCTCCGGATCAATGGCGGGCGTGGGGCGGAAGTCGGGGCGCCCGGAAAGCAGGCGCACGACGGAGGCGATGGTTTTGGGCAGGCAATACAGCTCGGTGAAGATGTGGAAAAACAGGCTGGCGTCGCGTCCGTCGTTGAGGCGCAGGCCGTCGCGGAGGACGCGGTCGAGGGTGAACTCCAGCGACGGTGCGTCGGTGGCTTCGTGGGTGAAGCCAAGGCCGCCGTAGAAGGCGTCGCCGCAGAGAACGACCTCGCGGTCGAGGAGCGCGGCTTCGAGACCGGCCTGGGAGTTGATGGTTACGCAGAGATCGGCCTGGTGGATGAAGTCGCAGGTGTCGTGCGTGTTGTCGGCATCGATAACGAGGCGGTCGCCGAGGGCGGCGCGGGCGGCTTGGAAGCCGGGGTTGGCGTCGAGGGCGCGGGCGGTGAGGCGTTGATACCAGCCCTGCGGATCGGGGTGGTGCGGGCTTTCCTTGGGGTGAAGTTTGACGAGCAGGCGATGGCCGCGGCGGGCGGCGAAGGCGGCCAGCGTGGCGATGACCTCGGCTTGCGAAGCGAAGCCGCGCAGACCGAAGAGCACGGAGGAATCGACCACGACCTGGGCGAGGTAGGTGATGGTGCGCACGCCGTCGTCGGGACGCATCGGGAGCGACGCGGAGGGCGTGGCGTGTTCGGTGGATTTGAGCGCGGCGCGGTTTTCGAAAAACGAGGAGACGGAACGGCGTGCGAGGTTTTCGGAGACAAGATCGCGGTGACGCCAGTAGTGGTTTTTGGCGAGGTTCCGGTTTACGGCCACGCCGGAGGTGTCGTCCCAGAGCAGGCGGTCGGAGCGGAAGATGTTTTCGATGGCGACCACGCGCAGTCCGCGGCGCACGGCGACGTGGCGTAGCACGGCGGAGAGTTGGTCGTGGCCCTGGGCCATGAGCACGGTGGCGGGTTTATAAAAATCGACGTAGGCGAGCACGCGGTCGATGAGCGCAACGGCACGGGCGAAGGTCGCGCCGATGACTGCCGCGTGGCGCGGATCGGCGGGGTCGATGGCGGCGGGGGCGAGGCCGAGTTCGAGGCATAACCGGTGAGTGGATACGCTCCAGAGCGTGATGTCGCGGTGGGCGAGGGTGCGGAAATTTTCGGACGTGAAGGCGGGCGCGGCGGGCGCGGAGGCGACTTCGTCGTCGAGGAGAATGGTGAGCAGGCCCTGGTCGAAGGACTCGGAGACGATGCGGCGGGTGTCGAAGTTGAACCACGGCTGGTAGGCCATGAGGGCGGAACGCGCCGGGACGTGTTCGTGGTGGGCGAGCGCGCCGCCTGCCTCGACGGCGGCGGCGCCGGCGGAGAGGAGCAGGCGGATGGTTTCGCCGAAGGGCAGGGCATCGGTCTGGCCGGCGATGGTGCGGACGACGGCGATGCTCGGGCGGGCATCGACCCATTGTTTCCATTGCGGGTCGAACTTGGTTTGCAGGCAGTCGGGGCGGGCGTCCTGGATTTCGAACAGGCGGTTGGCAAAAGCCTGCGCGGTCGAAGCGGTGTGCTCGGTGGCGATGGCGAGGGCTTGTTGAAGGATCTGGTGTTCGGGCGCGTGGCGTAGGCCGCCGGAGAACGCGGCGACGGCGGCGGGGATATCGCCGGTGTCGAGGCAGGCTTCGCCGAGGCCGAGCCAGGCGGCGGAGAGGCCGGGATCGAGGCGGGCGGCGCGTTCGTAGAACGGGCGGGCGGCGGCGGCTTGGTTGTCGTCGCGTAGGCGGAGGGCGAGGGCGAAGGCGCAGTCGGCGCGGTCGGGGGCGAGTTTGCAGGCGCGGCGGAAGGCGGCGAGGGCGAGTTGGTGGCGGCGGAGTTTTTCGTCGGCGGAGGACGCGCCGGCGTGAAGGCGGGAGTGGACGAGGCCGGCGATGTAGGCGGCGTCGGCGAGGCGGTCGTCGGCGGCGAGCGCGAGGGTGACGTATTTCTCGGCGGAGACAAAATCGAGCGACTCGTAGGCGCGCCAGGCGGAGGCGACGAGGCGGGCGGGTTGGCGCGGGCCGGGTTGGTGGGCTACGCTCCATTCGAGCAGCGGCACGCGCGGATCGCCGGGGGCGAGGCGGCGGGCGGCGGCGAGCATTTTATCGTGGAGCGGGCGGTTGCCCACGTCGGCGGCGAGCTCGGCCATGACGATAAGCGCGTCGGGATTCTGCGGCTGGGCGGCGAGGACCTTTTGGCCTTTTTCGAGCGCACCTTGGACATCGCCGGCGTCGAGGTGGTGGCGGGCCTCGGTGGCGAGTTTTTGAAAGGGCGAAGGCGCGGGTTTGGGGGCAGCGAGCGGCGTGGCGGTGAAGGTGTCGCCGGTGCGGGCGAGTGCGACGTCGGCAGGCGCGGCGGGGTCGCGGGTTACGGAGGCGCGAGGCAGGACCGTTATGAACGGATCGAAGTCGGCGGGGATGGAGGCGTCGGCGCGCACGACGACGGTTTCCTGATGGCGGTGGAGCTCGTTGACGACGTCGCAGGCGGTGAGGAGCGACGGGCCGAAATCGACGCGGGTGACGGCTGGCGCGGGCAGTTGGAAGGCGGGGTGGTCGCGTCCGTCGAAGACGAGGTCGCGGAAGGCGGCGCGGCGGCGGGACTCGCTGAAATTCTCCAAGAACCAGCGGTGGCCGGCGGCGCCGATGGCGCGGGCCTCGTCGGGGTGGGCGAGGTAGTGGCGGGCTTTGGCGACGAGGTCGTCGGCGTGGTCGTAGCTGATTTTTTCGCGTCCCTCGGCGAGGATTTCATCGAGGCCGGAGGCGGGGGCGAGGCGGTCGGTGAGCAGCATCGCGCCGCCGGCGAGGGTTTCAAAGACGCGGAGATTGAGGTCGCCGTTCATGGCGGCGTTGAGGCCGATTAGGGAGGAGGCGTAGTGGGCGACGAGTTCGCTTTGGCGGAGCTGGGCCCAGGCGAGCGGGACACCGGCGCGGATGAGGGCGGCGAAGAGGCGCTGGCGGCGGGCGTGGTAGCCGACCTTGCCGACGAGGGCGAGGTGGGTGCCGCGCGGAGCGTTCGCGGTAGTGGCCGCTTGGATACGCGTGTCGGGATGGGCGAAGGTGAGGCCGGGGAACCAGTGGAGATTGCGGATGCCGGCGGCGCGGTAGAACTCGGCGTGGTGGCGGTCGTAGAGCAGGACGACGCGGTCGAAGGGTTCGCCGGCGGCGTAGTTGACGAGGCCGGAGATGGCGTTTTCACCCCAGTGGGAATCGGCGGCGAGGAGGATTTTGGGGCAGCGGAAGACGTCGAGGTTGACGGGTTTCAGGCAAAAGCCGCAGTCCACGTGGCAGACGACGACGTCGGGGGTCTGGCCCTCGGCGGCGAGTTCGGCGGCGAGGATGGAGACGTCGAAAGGGCCGAAGGGGGTGGTGCGGGTGATCCAGCGGCCGGCGATGCGATGGTCGATGAAGCACGGGCCGCAGTCGATCTGCTCGTCGCCCAGGCGGGGCGGGGCCATGTGGTGCGGCGGCTGGCAGGTCAGGAAGAGGACGCGCATGCGGGGGCGGGGCTGGGTTTGGGCAGGAGTTGCGAGAGGCGGGCGAGGCAGGCGGCGGTGTCGAGGCGTTCGAGCACGGCGGGCGGGAGTTTGCAGAGAAGACCGGTGACGACGCGCACGGCGTGGTTGCGGGCGAAAGTGGCGAGGGTGTCGGAGACGGGAATCTCGCGGGAGACGTCGCGCCGCAGGAGCTCGACGCGGCCGTCGGCGGAGGTGGAGAGCGTGGTGTAGTTGGCCTGCGGATACCAGATGCCCCAAGGCAGGAAGGCGGTGACGACGACGTTGACGGCCTCGTGGTAGGCGAGCTGGGCGTGGAGCAGGGCCTCGACGGAGGTCGGCGCGGGCGGGGCGGGGTTGTGGGCGACGCGGTCGGCGTCGTCGTGTTCGAGGAAGTCGAGCAAGTCGGGAGTGATCTCGCGGCGGGTGTGGCCGGCGGCGACGAGGCGTTGGTAGAAATCGACGTCGTCGTGACCGTAGCGGCGGAGGAGGTCGGAGTAGCCGTTGACGGCGGACCACTGGTCGCGGGTGAAGAGGCACTGGCCGTTGACGCATTTTTTTACGACGGGCGCGCCGCTGCGCCAGTCACCGGCGTAGAAGTGGCCGGGGGCGGGCGTGAGGTGGGTGACGGCGGGCGAGGGCAGGCAGTCGGCGTCGCACTTGAGGATGAGGTCGCCGCGGGCGCGGGCGACGCCGAGGTTGTAGGCGTAGGGGAGGACCCAGCGCGGCTCGTCTTCGACGCGGAGGATGCGGATGCGCGGGTCGAGTTGGGCGAGATCGTCGAGCGGGGTGCGGTTGGACCAATCGACGATGACGACCTCGTCAATGCCGGGCAGGGCGAGCCAATGCGGGAGCGAGCGACGCAGGTGATGGTCGCGGTTCATGCAGGCCGTGACGAGGGAGAGCATGGCGGAGCTGTTAAGACGCGAGGCGTTCGGCGAGGGCGGTCACGCGCGGGTCGGCGGGGGCGAGTTCGCGCACGATGTCGGCGATGTCGCGGACGAGATCGTGGTGGCCGTAGTCGGCGGCCCAGTCGGAGAGGAGGAGCCAGGAGTCGAGGCGGTCGGGGGCGCGTTGAACGCAGGTTTCGAGGGCCTGGATGGCTTCGGCGGGCTGGCCGTTGGCGTGGAGGGCGAGGGCGAGGTCGTGCCAGACGTCGGGGCCGGCCTGCGGGTCGTCCACGGCGGCGAGGAGGTAAACCACGGCGCGGGCGGCGCGGCCTAAGGCGAGGAGGTGGTTGCCTTCCTCGTGGCGGGTGGCGAGGTCGCAGGCGACGGCGGGGGCGATCAAGGGAGCGTCCGGGTGACGGCAGGCGGTTTCCAGGATGCAGGTAAGCGAATCGGCAAAGGCGAGGCAGTCTATGCGGGCCGGAGAATCGGGCACGCATATGCCGAGGCGTTGGGCGAGATCGCGATTGAACCGGTCCGAGGGCGCGTCGCCGGGCAGGTAAATGTCGGAGACATCCAGCAGCGCGAGCAAGGCGGACGGCTCGAGGGGAGTTTGTCCGGCGAGAATCACGCGATCGCCGTAGCGGTGCTCGCAGACGGCGAACAGGTGTTCCATGGAAGGGCCGGAAGTGCCGGGGAGCAGGATGAGACGAGCCTGGGCATTGTCATCGAGCAGGCGGGTCCAGTGGGTGCGAATGGAGGCTGAGGTGTGGGCCGGATGCGCGGTGGCGACGATGAGCCGCGCGTCCTCGGGGAGACCTAACTCGGAGCGCGAGGGCGAGGCTTCGGCGGACGAGGCAGGTGGATCGAAGGCGAGTGCGGCGGGCAAGATACCGAGACGTTCGGTGTGGGATGCTTGCAAGGAAAGTGAATCGCCGAGGAAAACATCAATTTCGGGAAGGCCGGTGGTGTGCGGGCAAAGCGCGGTGGCGAATTGGCGCGGGGCCACGCGATGAAGGGCGAGCGCGGTGAGGGGGCTGTCGGTGCGCGTGAGATCACCGGCGAAGATCACGGCGTCGAAGCGGGCGTCGCGCAGCGTTTGCACGCGGGCGGCGATGTCGGAGGGAAGATCGGCGAGGGTGTAGGAGGTTAGTTCGATGCGCGCGGGATCGAGGAGATTTTTGAGGTGGGCAAAACCGTCGCCGAGGAGGGCGACGCGGAGAGGTGTGCCGTCATCCGGGCGGGCGGGAGCCGGAGCGAATACCGGGAGACGCGGGGCGAGGAGGGTGAGGAGGCGTCCGACGTGTTGGCGGCGCAGGCGGAGGGATTCGCCGACATCGGGAGCGGGCCAGTGGTCGGAGGCGGCGAGGGCGAGTTGGGCGACGGCTTGGACGGAGGAAGAGGCGCGGTTGGCCTCCAGCATACGAACCAAGGCGGCAAGGTGAGCACCGATGTGAGCGGCCCAGCGGGTTTCGTGTCCGGCGTTGTCGAAGCAGGTGGGCGCGGCGAAGAGGTAACGCGCGTAGGCGGACCACAACCACGTGGGCTGGTCGCCGAGCGGGCGAAGGTCGGGCGTCTGCCAGGCGGGCGCGGCGAACATTTGCACGAGGCCGGCGGCCCAACCTGAGCGGTTGAGCGTGAGGGGCGAATCGGTTGAAGCGACGGTGCCGGCGGGATGACGGGCGAGCGCTTCGGCTGTCGCAAGCAACTCGTCGGTCAGAGGGCCGCGGGTGAGCGGTTGATCGCGCTGGTTAAGCGCCGCGGCGACGGCGTGGCGGGCGGGCGGAATCGCCGCGAAGTCGGACGGCGAGGTCAGCATGCGGTTCAACGTTTCCAAAGCGGAGCGCAGATCGGGTGAGGAAAGCATTCGCAGGAAATAGCAAAAGATGGGCCACGGTGATTTTTGAATTCATAACCTGTTATTTATTAAATTATTAAAAGTTATTTGATGCAGGACTGAGCGCGGTGATGAGGACGGATGAGAACGTGGCGGCAAAATTTTCCCGATGGGTGGATTACCCGATATTATCTTCAAAACCCCCTAAATTTCGGGCGGATTTTGCCGAAGAAGAGGAAGACGCACCTCCCTGTGGGTTTACTTTTACCGTGTCCTCCATGTCTGAAATTGCCCCGCACTCCGGCACCGTCCGTCGTTACTCGGATCAAGACATCATGAGGCGGATCGACGCGTGTCCGAAGCTCGCTTCGTTGCAGAGCATCAACAGCGCGCTGGCCGGGCTAGTGAAATCGGAGCAGAGCATCACGGGGCAAATCGCGGAGATCATCCGCCGCGACCCCTCGCTGACGGCGCGACTGCTGCGCATGGTGAACAGCGTTTATTTCGGCCTGAGCGCAAAGGTGAACAGCATCGAGGAGGCGGTGTTTTATCTCGGCCTGCGGCAAATCCGTGAACTCTCGATGGCGACGCCGGTGATCGAGGATCTGGAGAAGATCAACCGTTCGACGCTGCGCCTGCCCTGGCGGGAGTTGTGGAAGCATTCCATCGGGACGGCGATCATGACGCGGGATATTCTCGCGACGACGAGTTTCCACGTGGACGACGACACCGATTACATCGTCGGGCTGCTGCACAACGTCGGGAAAATCATCCTGGCGTCCACGTTTCCCGAAGAGTTTGGGCGCGTGGTGGAGATATCGTATTGCAGCACGGCGGCGGTGTGCGAACGCGAGCGCGAGCTGATCGGCTGGGATCACGCGCGGGCCGGGGCGTATTACCTGACACGCCATCAGCTCGCGCCCGAGATCACCGATGCGGTTTTGTTTCACAACGATCCCGCGGCGGCGGTGGAGAATTCTTATTTTGCGGCGGCGGTGCAGATCGCCGACCAGGTGGTGCGCAGCGCGGGAATCACGGGCGGTTTTGAAAAAGTGCCGCCGCTTTCCGAGGAAGCATGGATGTTTCTGCCGGGATGGAAGCTGCTTTACGGGGACAATGACCGGGAGGCACGGCTCGCGAAGGCCTCGCTATCGAATCGTATGCAACGACTGCCGGCGATGCTGAGCGGACTCATCTGAGGTTATGCGTCCGCCCGTCATCGCCGAAGGTGAGGATGCGCTGCTGGTGCTTGACCGCGCCGGACGCGTGAGGTCGGCGACGCCGCGTGCGTTGGCGCTGCTGGGACTCGCGGCTGGAGAAGTGATCGGGCGCGCATGGGAGGACATTCGAAGGCCGTCCGACGTGGCGGCGACCGTGAGGGTGCACACGTTGCAGTGCGCCGGACGCAGCACGCGCCTGCGCCTGGTTACGTTGGATGCGAACGCCGGGGCGTGCGTCCATGCGCAATGGCTGGCACCGTGGAGCGAGAGCGCGGAGCTCGCGTTGTTGCGAGGAACGGACGGGAAAGTGCTGGCGGTGAATTCCGCATTCGCCCGCAAATTCGGTTCGAACGCGGACGGCTGGGCAGGACGCGAACCCGGCGAATTGATTCATCCGGACGACGTGAGTGACTGGCGGCGTGCGGTGGAGCAGTTGCCGCGCGCGCCGTATCAGGCGAGCCACGAACACCGCTGGATGACGGCGCAAGGCTGGCGCTGGATCGCGTGGGAGGAACAGGGCGTGAGCACCGAGTCGGGTTCGATCGTGGCGACGCGGGCGATCGGCCGTGACGTGACGCGGCGCCGGCTGGCCGAGGAGCATTTCCACAAGCTGGCGAACATCGTCGAGCAGACCCAGCTCTCCGTCGTGCTGGCGATGCCCGACGGACGCGTCGAATATGTGAACCCGCGGTTCACCCAGGTGACCGGTTTTACGCTGGAGGAGATTTTCGAGCAAGGCCTCGAAGTGCTGCGCACCGGATTCACGAGCGACACCGATTACGCGACTTTTTTGCGGACCGTGCGGGCGGGGAAGACGTGGAGGGGGGAGTTTCAGTCCATCTCAAAACGGGGCGAGGCACGGTGGGAGTCGGCGCAGGTTTCCGTGATCCACGATCATCGCGACCGCGTCACGCACCTGCTGTGCATGAGGGAGGACGTGACCGAGCGCAAACTGCTCGAAGCGCAGCTGCGACATGCGCAGAAGATGGAAATTCTCGGCGTGCTGGCCGGAGGCATTTCGCACGATTTCAACAACCTGCTGGCGATCATGAGCGGGTTTTGCGAGATGGCGCAGGCGCGCGTCACGCAGGACGAGAAGCTCCGGCGCTATCTGCACGAGATCAAGGAGGCGACGTTGCGCGCCTCGGCGCTGGTGAGACAGATATTGGTTTTCAGCCGCAAGCCGGAGGACGGACTCAGGCAGGTGCACGTGAACCAGCTCATCGACGACATCCTGCGTCTGTTGAAGGAAACTTTCCCGCGGGACATCGAGTTTGACGTGGACATGCTGAAGACGCTGCCGGCGGTGCAGGCCGACGCCAACCAGCTGCAGCAGGTGATCATGAATTTGTGCGTCAACGCGCGCGACGCGATGCGCGGGGGAGGCCGTCTGACCCTGCGCACGCGGATGAACACCGGTGCCGAGCTCTCGCGAGTGGGGACCGACGTGCACGGACGCTACGTGACGGTGGAAGTGTCGGACACCGGTTGCGGAATGTCGCCCGCAGTGAAGGACCGGATTTTCGAGCCGTTTTTCACGACCAAGGACAAGGATCACGGCACGGGGCTGGGGCTGGCGGTGGTGGTCGGCATCATATCGAATCACGGCGGCCTGATCGACGTGCGCAGCGCGGAAGGCAAAGGAACGAGTTTTCTCATCCATCTGCCGCTGCTGGAGCACGCGGGGCAGGCAGCGGGCGTGATCGAGACCGGTTTGCCGCCGGTGATCCCGCGTGGAGACGAGTCGGTGCTGGTGGTGGAGGATGAACCGGGAGTGCGGAGTTTGTTGTGCGCGACGCTTGAAGGCAGCGGCTACCGCGTGTTCAGCGCGGCGGACGGCGCTGAGGCGCTGGAGTTTTTCATGGCAGGAAAAGGGCCGGTGAACGCGGTCATCCTTGATTTGAACCTGCCGCGGTTGAGCGGTCTGCAAGTCCGGGAGTATTTGCGGCGCACGAGGCCGGGCATCCGCATGGTCATCGTGAGCGGTCATGTGCCGCCGGAGCTACGGGTCGACATCGAGCAGGCGGGCGACTCGGCCATCGTGAGCAAACCCTTCAGTCTGGCGACGCTCGGAGGGGTGTTGCGGGAGGTGCTGGATCGAAAAACGAGATAGGCGCAAGCATGGGTGGAGCGCTCAAGTTTTCGCCCGGTGAGCCGACAATAGGAGGGTTCATGAAGTCACCCGAGTCCGGAATTACGTCCAATGGCCGCGATGAAGCGAAACGCTTCTTTGCGAGCCGGCCGAAGACGGACGTCTGGGGTAAACTGGTGTTTAAAAAAGCGTGGGGGATTCCCTTGCTTCCCGGTTTGGCGGGACTGGCGGGAGTGGTCGCGGCGGTCGCGGGAAATCGTCGGTTTGAGCCGTTGGCGGCCGGTGTTTTTGCGATCTGTCTTTATGCGCATTCGGCGCTTTGGGTGAGGCGCCACCGGATGGGGCGGCGGCGATTGCGCGAACGGTTGGGGAAAGCGATAAAGTTTTCCCGCGCCAAGCAGGAGCGCGTGCGGAAACTCGAGGCGGAGTTGCAGGAAAGCGGAAGCATCGTGATGGAATCGCAGGCGCGCATGGCGGACGAGATCCGCCGTCACAAACGCACGGAGGAAGGACTGCAGCAGGCGAAATCACGGTTGCAGGAAACGAACGCCCAGTTGCTTGACGCGATCGACCGCTCGAACGTGCTCGCGTTGCGCGCCGAATCGGCGAACGAGGCGAAGGGGAATTTTCTCGCGATGATGAGTCACGAGATCCGCACGCCGTTGAACGGTGTGCTGGGAACGACGGATCTGCTGCTCGAGGACGAACTCACGCCGGCCCAGCGCAGTTCGCTGGAGACGATCCGCACATCGGGAAACAGCCTGCTTTCGATCCTCAACGACGTCTTGGATTTCTCGCGCATCGAATCGGGCCAGCTGGCGTTGGAAAAGATACCGTTCAGTCCGGCCCGCTGCGCGCGGGAGACGTTGCAGCTTTTTTTCGGACGGGCGCAGGCGCGGCGGTTGCGGTTGCACATGACGGTGGCCCCGGATGTGCCGGAACTGGTCAAAGGAGACGCGGGTCGCGTGCGGCAGGTGCTCGGAAATTTTGTGAGCAACGCGATCAAGTTCACGGAGCGCGGCGAAGTGGAGGTCTCGGTTTCGGTGCTGCCCTACGGGGCGCCGGGGAAGTTGCGGCTGCAGTTTGCCGTGCGAGACACGGGCATGGGCATCCCGCACGAGAAGCAGCAGATGTTGTTCAAGCCCTTCAGCCAGCTCGATGCGTCCACGCAACGTCGTTACGGCGGCACCGGTCTGGGACTGGCCATCTGCCGGCGTCTGGTGGAGTTGATGGACGGCGAAGTCTCGGCGGAGAGCACGGTAGGCGTCGGGTCAATTTTCAGATGCACCTTGGTCGTGGCGCAGGCGGAGAGTCGGCCGCAGGAAGCGCCGCCGCCGGCCAGCACGGGGCGCTCGTTGGTGGTCCGTATTTTGGTGGTCGATGACGAGCGGGTTAACCAGCAGATAGCCGTGGCAATGCTGGGCAAACTGGGGCACCGCGCCGAGGTAGCGCGCAACGGACTCGAGGCGGTCGAGGCATTGCGCAGCCGTGACTACGAGATTGTTCTGATGGACTGGCACATGCCTGAAATGAACGGATTGGAGGCGACCCGGGCGATCCGCACGGAACTCAATCCGGTGCATCAACCCTGGATCATCGCCCTGACCGCGAGTGCCCTGCCCGAAGATCGGGAGAAGTGCATCGGCGCGGGAATGAATGATTACCTGACGAAACCGCTGAAACTCGAAGCGCTGCGCGAGGCGTTCACCCGCTTCGAGGCGTGCGAGAGCAAGTAGGGTTTCGGGCGCACTAAAAAGCGCGAACGGCGCAGGGCCGATCGCGCTTGTCAACTGGAAGGCCCGACCGGCGGCCGGGCTACACATCAGGCGGCGGATTTCGCGAGGGCCTCGACGGTCGAAGGCGAGACCACACGGTCGATGTCGAGGAGGGTCTTCACGACGCCTTTGATTTTCGCCATGCCCAGGATGTAGGTCGTGTCGATCCGCGTGCCGAAGTCGGGCGTGGGTTCGATTTCGGCAGGGGCAAGGTTCACGACCTCTTCGACGCTGTCGACGATCAGGCCCATCTGCACGACCGAGGAAGGCAGGGAAACCTGGACGACGACGATGCAGGTGCGCTCGGCGAAACCGGCTTGAAGGCCGAATTTGACGCGCAGATCGACGACGGGGATCACGCGACCGCGGAGATTGATGACACCTTTGACGAAGTCGGGCATCTGCGGGATCGGCGTGATTTTTTGCATGCGGATGATTTCGCGGACCTTCAGCACGGCGATGCCGTAGGCTTCAGTGTCGAGAACGACGGTCAGGAATTTACCGGTGTTTTTGTTGTTGGCGGAGGTTTGGAGCGTCGGAGTCATGGTGATGATTTTTGGAGGATAGGACGGGAAGTTCAGGCGCCCGCGTGGGCGTGACGGATTACGAGGTTGGCATCTGGCAAAGTGGTGGGGGCGGGCGTGCCGGCGCCGCCGATCAAGCGGCGGAGATCGGCCACGGCTTCGCGCAGGGTGAGGGACTGGGCGTTGAGTTCCTCGGCTGCGGCGGCGGTTTCCTCGGCGTTGCCGGCGTTGGCCTGGGTGACCTTGTCCATCCGGCCGATGGCTGTATTCACCTGTTCGATACCCTGGCTTTGCTCGGCGGACGCCTCGACGATCCCGGCGATCACCGCGTCCATGCGGCGCGCTTTGTCGAGGATGTCGGCGAGGGATTGGGACACATCGGAGGCGATGGTCACGCCCTGCCGGCTCTTCTGAATGGCGGACTCGATCTTCCCGGCAGTGTCGCGGGCGGCGGTCGCGGAGCGTTGGGCCAGGCTGCGGACCTCTTCGGCGACGACGGAGAAGCCGGCACCGGCCTCGCCGGCGCGAGCGGCTTCGACGGCGGCGTTGAGGGCGAGGATGTTCGTCTGGAAGGCGATTTCGTCGATGGTCTTGATGATTTTTGCGATGTCGTCGGATGACGCTTTTATTTCGTTCATCGCC
>CAMBLN010000049.1 GCA_945868215.1 Opitutus sp. GAS368 | reverse complement strand
CAAACGCACCCGACCTCCCGCCGTCGGAAACGTGAAATCCCCTTCACCTGCCGGGTGAAGCTCTTTTGTGTTCGAAACCTCGTTCATACGCATCACTTGCAGCAGCTTCCGTGTCAGCCGCTTGGTTCAACTGCGGAATTTAGGATAATGCCAACCACGTTGCACCCCGGCCCCCTTCCAGAAATCAACCCGCCGGTATGGATGTTTTGTCTGCAACAATCCTCGTCCAACGGGGCAAATTCACAATGCCGACTACCTCGATCACTTCATCAATCCGGTAGTCCTGGCTGCCTGGATACACGATGCAAAGCCGCTTTAACCCGAGGGTTTCTATCGCCGCCGTCATAGATCGGGTCCGCCGGGGCGCATCCTCGGATTTAAATTCTACGCCCACCAGTCCCTCTGGAAGGGTGAGCACGAGGTCCACTTCCGCTCCGCCTTGCACCGACCACGTAAAACATTGGTCCTCGCGAATGTTCATGAGAGCCACCAACTGCTCGATCCCAAAGCCCTCCCACGAAGCACCCAGCCGTGGCGACGCATAGAGCTGCGCCCGATCACGCACCAGCAGCAGCGCGTGCAATAACCCCGTATCCCGCAAGTAAAGCTTTGGTGCCTTGCGCAGACGCTTGCCGAAGTTTTCGAAATACGGCGGGAGCTCACGCACCAGATAAGCCCCCTTAAACAATTCGACATGCCGCTGCACCGTTTTGGCAGTCACTCCCAACACGGCGGCCACTTCCGAGTGATTCCAATATTGCCCGTGATGATGCGCCAGCAGTTGGAAAAAACGCCTCAACTGCTCCTGGGTTAACCTCGTCTCCGCCAACGCCGGCAAATCCCGGCCCAAAAACAAAGCGATGTAGTGATGACGCCGCTCAAGTGACGTCTCTTCCATCGCCGTAAGATAATGCGAAGGATATCCCCCGCGCAGCCAAAGCCGCTCCCAATTTTCCGAGCCGACCTCCGCCAGCGAAAATCCACTCAGATCGAGCAGTCGTGCGCGCCCTGCCAAGCTCTCCGAAGCCTCCCGAAAAATATGCGGTGACGCACTGCCTGTCAGAATAAACCGGGTCCGGCGTTCCGGCCGATCCGCCAGCACTCGCAACTTGCGAAACAGATCGGGCTTTTCCTGCGCCTCGTCGATCACCACCACGCCCTCCAACCCGTCGAGCACCCGATAATTGCTCTCCTCCAGCCGCACCTGATCCACGAAATTCTGCAGATCAAAATAATGCTCCGGCGAACTGGCCATCGGCCGCGTCAGCCACGTCTTCCCCGCTTGGCGCGGACCCAACACGACCGTGACCGGCCATTCCGCCAAACCGGCGCGGATACGGGTAGTTGCTTCAGGACGAGGAACAAGGTTGACAGGCTCCATTCATGCTTTTTCATACTACCAATATAGATTTGCAAGGATAATGGCCTCAAAATCATCAATCTCTTACCTCGACGAATATCGTCGACCGCGTTTCCACGCATTCTCTTCCAAGGAATTTGAGGACTTTTTTCTGTATTTCTTCAACGCCGGCATCTCCCTCGTCATCGAACGCGACGGGCGGAAAGTGGAACGCAAGGTCATCACCGCCGAACTCTACAACACCGGCACCGGACGCGACCAAAACGGCATCGACCTCAAGCTCCGCGTCGAAGGGGGCGAAACTTGGGCGGTCCAATGCAAACGCCACAAAACGTGGAGCGTCCGCCAAACCGAAACCGCCGTCTCGGATGCGATGGCCCGATTCCCCGCCCAGCACTACTTCCTCATGGTCGCGTGCGATCCGGCGGAAGGCGTGCAGGACTACATGGCAACCCAGCCGAATTGGTCGTTTTGGAACCACGATCAAATCTGCGCCGAGTTCCGCCTGCGCGTGCCCCAAGCCCAACAGCCGCGCGTGCTCTCCTTTCTTCATCCCGAGGAATTGCTCCGCTTCGCACCTTACTCCTCCGACGCGCTGGTTTCGGCGGAGGAGTTTTTTGCGCCTCGCCGCGAACTCGGCCGGGCGTTTCACCACCAACACAAGCTGGTAGGCCGCGCCGACGAACTGCGCCGCCTGCGCACCTTTGCCACCGCCCGAAAATGCAAAGCCCTCCTCCTCTCCGGTCCCGGCGGAATCGGTAAAAGCCGCCTCCTTCGTGAACTCGCGCGCCTGCCCAGAAAATACGCCCGCTGGCCGGAAATCGTTTTCCTCAACCCGCACGCCACCGCTGAAAATCAGGAAGGCGCGTTCACCCACGCACTCTCGGATGCGGACACGCCTCGACTCATCATCGTGGACGACGCGCATCGTCCGGAAACGCTGCCCGCCGCGCTGCTCGCGCGCATCCGTGTATGTCCCGGCGCCAAATTGCTCATCACCACCCGTCCCTCCGCGATCGAGGTTCTGCGCGGACGTCTGCGCGAGCACGGCATCATCGACGAAAACGAGCCGCTCACCCTTGCCCCGCTCGCCAAAAAAGATCTCCGCGTCCTCTCCGCCGAAGCGCTCGGAAAAAAACTGGCCGCCCACGCCAACGATCTCGTGAATCTCGCGGGCACGAGCGCCTTTCTCGTGGCACTGGCCGGCGACTTGCTCCGACGCGAACAACTGCACTGGCATCAACTCGGCTCCCACGCGGAGTTTCGTGCCGCGGTGTTTCGCTGCTACGAGGAGGAAAATCTCGTGGATCTGGCCGGGGACGACCGCGAAGCCGCCAAACGCCTGCTCCGCCTCATCGCCCTCGTCGCGCCCTTCACCCGCAACGAAGTATTTTGCCGCCGCGCCGCCCAGTCACTCGGGCTCACTCCGGTCGTAGTGGAAAGTCTTACGCTTCGTTTTCAAGCCGCCGGCCTCCTCACGGGCGGCGAACGCGAACTACGCGTGGTCCCCGACCTCTTCGGCGATTTTTTAGTTTTCCAAACCGCCTTCGAAGCCGGCAAACGCGTGCCGGTCCTCGTGCAATCCGTGCTCGCCGAGTTCACCGACGACACCGGCTCCATCCTGCGCAATGCCGCCGAAGCCGTGTGGCTGGCGCCTGACCAAGCCGTGGGCCGCGACGAATTGATCGCACCGCTCGTCGCCGAGGAAATGCGGCGCTTCGACAAGGCGAGCTTCTTTGACCGTGGTCGCACGCTCCAACGCTGGGCCCACTTCGGCGTTTACCTGCCCGCCGAAACTGTCGCGCTCGCCCGCCATGCCTGGGAACAAGTGCGTGCCGCCGAAGCCGCCGGTGCCGACCCAGAGGGCATCCAGTCGCCACGATTCCTGTGCTCCTGCATTCCCGAGCTCCTTCGCTCTATCGTCTTGTGGAGCGATGATCACCGCGAGTCCGCGCTTGATCTCCTCTGGATACTCGGTCCCCGACCGCATTTCCGGCACAACGATAACAACCACCCGTGGGGCATCATCGCCAATGCGATCAGCTACGGTCCGAACAAATCCCCGCAAGCCTCCGACGGCACACTCGCCTGGCTGGAGCGCTTGGTGCAACGCCCCTCGGCGCGCCTCACGCTCGAACAACACCGCTCCGTGCTGGCAACTTTCCTGAACCCACTCTTCGACCGGGAAGCAAAATGGAGCAAGTGGGAAGGCCGCACCTGCCACTTTCTTCATCGTCGCCTGTCACCCGAGTTCGTCCGTCCTTGGCGCGAGCGTGCACTGGCCTTGCTGCGCAATTTGATCGAAGGAGATTCGCTCCGCCTCGCCCTTGCCGCCCTTGTCGTGCTCGACACTGCCATGAGCCGGATTGCCGGCGGCATGACCGACGCAGACAAAGACCAATCGCATCTCCAAGAAATCTGGCGCCCGGAACGCCTGCGCGCACTGGAGCTATTGCCCGTCGCGATGCAGCGGCATCCGCAACCCGTCATGCGCCACGCCGTCCGCCGTATGCTGGAGCAGGACATCGCCTACGAAGAAGATTCGGCGTTCAAAGTAGGCGCTCAAACCGTTCTCAAGAATGTGCCCGATGATCTGGACCTGCGTCTCGGCACCGCCCTGATGCCTCGCCACGGGGAGTTGGAGCTCTCCTATCACCTCGGCATCCGCTGGTCTCGAGAAAACAAACCGGAAATCAGGCGACGCTGGGAAGAAATCGTCGGCCAAACCGCCGCGGAATGGCTCTCCACTTTTCCTGACACGAACGACGCCATTTCCCAACTGGCGAAAATCAGCACCGAATTCGAAATCCACGGCTATCAGACCTCGTTTCACACGCTCTTTAGCGTGATCGGCCAAACGCAGCCCTCGGCCGCTACACGCTTGATTGACGCGCTGTTCGCAGGCACGGGCACCGAAGCTATGAAACAGACCTGGCCCGTGCTCGCGCTTTCATTGAATGAAACCGAAGCCGTCCTGCTGGAACGCGCACGCCATCATCCCGAAGGCGTGATTGCGCGCGGAGTGATCGATTACCTCGAACGCCAGGCAATCCAGACCGGTTCCCTCAGTGGAGATGGACGCGCTCTACTGGAGAACTTGGCCGCAACTGACATTGATACCGCCACCGCACGAGCCTTGGTTTGGCTCGTCATCACCCTTCCCGCCGCCGAGGTCGAATGGGGATTTGGGTTCCTTCGCACGCTTCCACTCGCCCGTATCGCCGAAAACGGCGGTGCCGACCTCCTGCTGGATGCACTGCATCCCATCCGCGCAAAGGAAACGTCTCCGCCCGCCGAACTGGTTCGCGCCGTCCTCGCTGCACTCGTTCCCTTGCCCGATTTCAGGCGCGGCCACCTCAGTTACGAACTGTCGCTGCTAAAGGCGGATTACCCGCGCGCATGTTACGATTTTTTTGTCGCCCGCCTGCGGCATGCCGCAACTTTGCCGGAAGACACATCCTACACGCCACTGTCTCGTGAACTCACGGAACGGTTTACCCTGTCCGGCCTAGAAGGCGAAACCGACTTCCACCAAATCTGCGACGAACTGTTCACGCAGGCGCTGAACGAGACCCGTCACGATTATCGGTCCGACTGGACGTCCTTGTTTCAAGGCGTCGCGATTGGATATCCCGAGCAATGGCTGAGTAAACTCCTGTTCGAGATCCAGTCCGCCGAAACATCGGACGCGCTTATCGCGATGACAAACCTGATCCGCTACGACGGCTCGCTCATCGTCTTCCGGCACCCTGATCTCACCCGGTCATTTCTCGCCAAAGCCGAAGACCTCGAGGGTGCTGAAGGCCGAAAGGAAATGGAACGCCGCCTCTACGGAATCAGCGGCCCGCAGGTGCGCGGCTACTCCAATGGTTCCCTTGAGGCCAAGTATGACTACATGGAGGCCGCCGCGCTCGATGCCGCAACCCAACATCCCGAGGATGCGTTGCTCGGGCCTTTTTACCGCTGGGTCGCCACCATCGAACGCGACGCCCGCGAACAACATAAAAAAATCACCGCAGCAGACTGGTCTGCATTCGACGATGCTTGAGCAAAAAGCACTCGCTCACGCCGGATCCTTGAACTGCAACGCATGCAGCTTCGCGTAGAGTCCGCCCGGATTGCCCAGCAGTTCGTCGTGCGTCCCCATCTCCGCCAGCCGCCCTTGCTCCATCACTAGGATGATGTCCGCGTTCTGGATCGTCGAAAGCCGGTGCGCGATGATGAAGCTCGTGCGGTTCTTCATCAACCGCTCCATCGCCTGCTGGATCAACCGCTCCGACTGCGTGTCCAGCGCGCTCGTCGCCTCGTCGAAAATCAAAATCCGCGGATCCTTCAAAATCGCCCGCGCGATCGCGATGCGCTGGCGCTGCCCGCCCGAAAGCTTTGAGCCGCGCTCACCCACCACCGTCGCGTATCCATCCGGCAACTTCACGATGAACTCGTGCGCGTTCGCCGCCGTCGCCGCGTCCAGCACCTGCTCGCGCGTCGCGTCCGGACGCCCGTATTTGATGTTGTCCTCCAACGTCCCCGAAAACAGCACGCTCTCCTGCAGAACAATGCCGATCTGCTTGCGCAGCGAATCCGTCGTCACCGTGCGGATGTCGTGCCCGTCCACCAGCACCGCGCCCGAGGCCACGTCGTAAAAGCGCGCGATCAGATTGATGATCGTGCTCTTGCCGGAACCGCTGGGGCCGACAATCGCCACGACTTTTCCGGCAGGGATTCCGAAGCTGACGTTGGTCAGCGTGCGCGGACGGCCTTTGCCCGGAGGTTCCCGGTCGTAGTCAAAACACACGTCGCGAAACTCAAGGTCTCCGCGCACCGAAGCCAGCGCCGGCGCCGTGGGCAGGTCGGCCACCTCCGGCTTGGTGTCGAGCAGCGTAAAGACGTTCTCCAAACTCGTGCTCGCGCGCTGGAAAATATTATTCAGATCCGCAAAGCGCACGATCGGCGGGAAGATGAACGTGATGTAGGCGTTGAAAGCCACCAGCGTGCCGATCTGCATTTCACCCTGCATCACCAGCCAGCCGCCGTAACCGAGCACGACCAGCGCGCCGATCGACCCAAGCACATCCGCCACCACCGAGAGCTTGGTGTTGCGCAGCACAATCCTCGAAAAATTGAAGTAATCCGCGTTGATCCCGCCCGCGAACGACGAAATTTCATCCGCCTCCTTCGCGAACGACTTCACCACGCGCGCCGCCGCCACGCGTTCGTTCAGGAAACCCATCACCTTGTCCCAATTGTCACGGTGCGTGCGGCTTTCCTGCTTCATCTTTTTGCGATGATACAGGTAGTTGATCACGAAAAACGGCAGCACCGCCGTCACCGCCAGCGCCAGGTGCCACTCGATCCAATAAAGAAAACCGAGCACGCAGAGCACCGTCACCGTGTCGGCGATGATGTTGATGAGAAAACCGTTCGTCAGGTTGTAAACCTCGCCCGTGTCCTGCGAAATCCGCGCGATCGTCCGCCCGGTCTGGTTGGTGTCGAAGTAGCGCAACGAGAGGCTTTGCAGGTGCGCGAAGAGCTTGATGCGCAGGTCGCACACCAGGCGCATCGCCGCGAATTGCAGGATGCGGTTGCGCAACATCGTCAGCCACGCGCGCAGGATAAACAGGCTCGTGAACGCCGCCAGCAGCAGCACCAGCTGGTTCATGTCCTTGTTCGGCAGCGCCTCGTCGATGGCCAGCTTGAGTATCCACGGCGCGGGCAACGACAGCAGCGTCGCCGCGAGAATGAGGATAATTCCGAAGAAAATGCGCCAGCGTTGGGGCTTGGTCAGCGCGAGGAACCGCCAGAAGGGAGATGCGTTCATTAATTGGGACGAACGCCGTGGACCTTTGCACAATCCCCGTCGGCGAAGCCAACCAATCTTGAAATCCCGCCATAGCAATCCATGCTAAACCCATGCACGTTCGCAGCTTGTTGAACCGGATTATTTTCACCTGCCTTCTGGCGGCCCCGGCCGCGCTTCCGGCGCAGGAGGTCCAGCAACACGGCCTTGTATTTGAGACGTGGATACGCAATACGTTCTTCGACGGCTACATCCCGCCCGGCTACACCCAGAAATGGGACATCCCCGCCGAAGCCAACCTCCGCCACGGCGGCGTGCCCGTGAATCCCAAGGCCGCCAAATACCGCACCCCCGTCGATCTCGGCGACGCCCTCCGCCAATACGACATCGCCGAGCCGTTCATCCTCGTCATCGGTTTCTGGACGCAGGAGGGCGCCGAAAAACGGTTCGTCAACATCGTCGCCCCGCGCATCGAGCCCGACGCCTGGCGCAAGCTCTGGGGACCGGTCACGCGCGCCGACCTGGAGAAACTCGACGCCGTCATCAAAGACCGCTCCCTCGATTACCGCGAGGCCCGCAAACAGGCCCAGGCCATCAAATCCGCACCTCCGTTCACCGAATCGGTCATCGTCGTGAACCCCAAGATCGATTCCTCCGGCCAGCGCCGCCTCCAGTGCAGCCTGCGCTCCGACGACTTGTTCAAACACCTCGCCCCCGACGCCCCCACCGGCATCCAAACCCCCCCGTCCCTCTGGGGAGTGCCGTTCACCACCACCGTCACCTCCGGCCCGCGCACATTCGCCCCCTAGCGGTTGTGGGAGCGAGCTTGCTCGCGATGGCTTTCACACCACCTGCGCCTTGGCCGCGCTCCCGCCAAACAATTCCCGCAACGTGCCCCACGCCTTCAACAGCCCCGCATCCTGCACGCCTCCTTCCAGGCGGTAGATGCGCACCACCGCCTCCTCGTGTCCGCGATACCGCGGCGGCAGCACGAAGGCCGTCCGCTCCCCGTCCCGCACCGTCGAGAAAAACAACCCTTTACCCACCGAGGGCGCGTTCATCGTCACCGTCACCGTTTTCTCCGGCAACACCATCCAAGGCTTATACGCAAAGACCAGCTTCCCGTTCTCCGGTTCGTTGACCAACCGTCCATAGGTGCGCATCGGCACTCCTTGTTTCACCAGCTGCGTGCTCGAAAACACCTTGTTCTCCCGCTCCACCGGCTTGAACCGGAACTTCCGGCCCGTGAGAAACTCCCACGAAAACACCGTCCCGAAAATCGTCAGTCGAAACGCCCATCCCGCCACCAGATACGCCGTCACGATGATCACCAGCGAGAGCGCCGCGCTGATCCACGGGTTCAACGTCGCCGACAGCGTGATGATCCCGAGCAACGCCGTCCGCGCCCCCTTGAGCGCCGCATCGATCGCCCCCCACGGACTCAACAAAATCAACGCGTTGATCGCATGCGACGCCATCCACACCACGACAAACACCGCGATGCCGAACGGCACCGTCAGCAAATTGAGCAACCACGCGCCGTCGATCGCCCCGATGTGGATTGCCGCCAGTCCCGTTGACTCGATCACCGGCGCCGCCGGCGCGTGCGACGCGATCATCTTTGAAAGCGAACTCATCGTAAACGGCACCACCGCCCCCGCCGCCACGAGTCCCGTCGCCTTGTTCTCGATCGTTTCGAGCACATCCAGCGGTTTCTTCATGCCGGGCGGCAAAATCGCCCCAAACGAATCCTTCGCCGCGCACACGCCCACGATCCCCAGCGCCGGCAGGATAAACGACCACTGCGCATACCAGGGCAGCTTCGCCTTCTCCGCATCCGTCTTCGCCGTGAAGCGTTCGTAAACACCCAGCGCCCCCGTGCCGAGCAGCGGCGAGATCGCGATTCCCGTCACCGTGGCCACCGTCTTGCTGATCGCCCCGATCGGCGACTTGTCCGCCGCCGGCGCCGGCTCGGCCTTGGCCGCGGAGGTCGCCGCCCACGCGGGCACCGCAACCACCGCCAGCAAACCCAGAATCAGGCATACAATCGAAAGACGTTTCATAGAACGCCTTGGCTAGCCGGAGTCCGCCCGCTGGGCAAGTGCTTGGTGCAGGCGGGCTCATCACCCGCCTGCAACCCCGTCACAACCGCTCGCGCTCAAGGTTCAACCACGCGGCTTCCTTCGCCGACAACTCCACGCCCAGGCACTCCAGCGAACTCACCGTCTCGGCGATCACCCGCGGACCGATCAGCGCAAACGAGGGAAACGGCTGGCGCAGCACATACGCCGCCGCGATCGCGATGGGCGTCACGCCTTTCTTCGCCGCCAACTCCACCGCCCGCTCGCGACGAGCGAAATTGTCGTCCGCATACCAGCAGCGCACCAGCCCCGCATCCGTCGTTTTGTCCCGCCCCGCCCGGTCCGTGAAAAACCCGCGCGCCTGGCTCGACCACGCGAAGTTGGGCAGCTGCGTTTTTTTCAGCCACTTCCTCGACGCTTCGTCACTCGCCGAGATGCATCCGCCCCACACCGGCTCCACCATCCGAGCCAGCGAAAAATTATTCGAGAGCGCCCCGAATCCCTGCAACCCTTTGCGTTTCGCATACCGGTTGGCCGCCGCGACCCGCGCGATGCTCCAGTTGGAGCCGCCGAAAATCCCGATGCGCCCCGCCTTCACGTGCTCGTTGAGCACATCCACGAACTCGCCGACCGGCACCTCCGGATTGTCCCGGTGCATCAGGTAAATATCCAGCCGGTCCGTCTGCAGTCGCTCCAGCGTTTCGTGCAACTGCTGCGTGATGCCTTCGGGCGTGCACTGCGGCGTATGCCCGCCCTTCCCGATCACCACCGTCTGGTTCCGGACTCCGCGGTTTTTCATCCACTGGCCGAGCAACCGCTCCTGCAACCCGCCGCCATACAGCCACGCCGTGTCGAACGTGTTGCCGCCGCGCTCCACATAATCGTCCCACATCGCCGCCGCATGGGGCATCGTGCACTGGTTGTCGCACCCCATCACCAGTCGCGACACCGGCAAAGCCACTCCCGCCACCGCCGCGTGCTGCATCGGCGCGCCCGCCCGTCTCGCCAACTGACGCCTCGCGATCGTGTGCGTATAAGCCTGCGGTTTTTCCGCCTCGTAGGTCAGCCCGATCGCCTCCCGCCACTGGTCGAGCGTCGCCAGGTTGCCCAGCGTGTCGTCTCCGCTCATCTGCGGCACATCCCGCAGCCCCGCGCGCACCGCCGCGGCAAAGGCGTCCGCCTCCAGCGCATAAAGCGGCTCCGCCTCGATCACGATCTCCTCCGGCGCGGACGCCCCGGCCTTGTGTAACCATAATTTAGATACACCGCCGTCCCGGTTGACCACCCACGGCGACGGCACCAGCAGCCAGCCCGCCGTTCCATAAATGCGCGTCACGTTTTCCTGGTTCAGCCCGACCCCCGCCGCCACCTGCGCGATCACGCCGTTCGGAAACTTCAACGTCGCCGCCGCATACGCATCGACCCCGCTTTCCGGATGCAGCACGCCCGCTCCGGTCACCGAATCGGGGTCAAGAAACGCCTTGCCCGACGCCGCGCCCGCCACCAGCCGCGCCATCGAAACCGCGTAGCCGCCCACATCCAGAATCCCGCCGCCCCCCGCCTCGTTCGCCCACAGCCGCGAGGTCGCGTTGTAGTCGCTCTTGAAACTGAAGGTCGCCTGCACGAGGCCCACCGTCCCCAGCGCGCCCGCCTTGATCAGCTCCGCGATCTTCGCCGTCTGCGGATGACACCGATACATGAACGCTTCCATCAACACCACGCCGTGCTCGCGCGCCGCCTGCACCATCACCATCGCCTCCGCGTGGTTCAGCCCCATCGGCTTCTCGCACAAAATATGTTTCCCCGCCTTCGCCGCCTTGATCACCCATTCCGCGTGCTGCGGATGCGGCGTCGCCACATACACCGCCTCCACGTCCGGATCCGCCAGCAACGCCTCATAATTGCCATGCGCCCGCCCGATGGCATGGGTCGCCGCGAATTTCTCCGCCGAATCCGGCGAGCGGCTGCCGACCGCCACCACGCGGCCGCCGCGTGAAGCCGCGACACCTTGCGCAAACACACCGGCGATCCGACCGGTGCTCAAGACTCCCCAGCGAAGGGGCGAAGACGGGGAACTCATAAAAAAGATGAAGGGTTAAAAAAGCCTCCCCACCCTGCACCCGTCCCGCGCTCCTGCCAAGATCGCAAACCGGTCTTTTGTTGTATATTAATCGTATAAACGCAGTTTTTCATCCGCTAAAATGGACCAACTACAATTCTGGCAACACCCCCCGCGCGTCCAACTCGCCGTCGTCATGCACCGCACCGCGAAGCGTGGAATCAAACACCACAGCCACACCCACCCGTTCCACGAGCTCGGCTTCCTGCTCGAGGGCGACTGCAACTGGCACATCGGCGCCAAACTCGAACGTCTCCACGCCGGCGACCTCGTGCTCGTCCCCGCCGGAGTCAAACACCACGAGCACACCCCCCCCCGCGCCCACGCCCGCATCGCCTGGGTCGGTTTCGATGTCCCCCACGCCACCGTCGAAATCCCCGCCGCCCTCGCAACGCCGCTTTCCTCCGGCGACTACGCCGCCGAAATCAAACGGCTCTTCGAGGTCGTCGCCTCCGAACAACACGGCGCCTCCACCGGACACCGCGAGCGCGCCGAGTTCGCCCTGCGCGAATTGCTCATCCTGCTCTGCCGCCTGTCGCCCGCCGGCGCACACACTCCGCGTAGCCGCACCAAGACCCTCCGCACTACCCAACTCGTGCGCTCCGCCGCCCTCACCCTCGCCGGCAACCTCGCCCAGCCGATGCGCATCCGCGACCTCGCCCAATACCATTCCCTCAGCGCCTCCCACTTCGCCCTTCTCTTCCGCCGCCACCAAGGCGAAACCCCGCGCCGCTTCCTCCAAAACGCGCGCCTGAAACAAGCCCGCCTGCTGCTCGAAACCGGCACCCTCACCATCAAGGAAATCGCCGCCGCCTGCGGCTACGTCGACGCCCCGCACTTCTGCCACGCCTTCAAGGCCGCGACCCGGCTTACCCCCAAGGCATTCCGCCGAAACGCGAAAAATGCGTCCGTGAAATTGCCTTCGCGAACCCGCGCCGTCTAGCTCGCGCCCATGCTGACGAAGGCCTTGCTCACCCGACTGCGCGCACTCCGCGAAAAAAAAACCCGCGAAGCCGAAGGTCTCTACGTCGTCGAAAACCCCAAGGTCGTCGCCGAGCTCCTCGCCGCCGGCATCACCTTCTCCGAACTCTACGCCACCTCCGCGTGGGACGGTCCTCCCTCCCTCGCCCGCACCGAGGTCACCCCCGACGAGCTCGCGCGCATGAGTCACTTCCCCACGCCGTCCGCCGTCTTCGCCGTCGGTCGCATCTCCCGCGAACCGCTTCCCGCCAACGCCCTCGCCCGCGGTCTCACTCTCGCCCTCGATAATATCCAGGACCCCGGCAACGTCGGCACGCTCCTGCGCATCGCCGACTGGTTCGCCTTTGATCGCGTCATCCTCTCCCCCGACTGCGCCGATCTCTTTTCCCAAAAGGTCATCAACGCCAGCATGGGCTCCTTCGCCCGCGTCACCACCCACACCGCCGACCTGCCCGCCGCACTCGTCTCCGCCGGCGTCCCCGTCCTCGGCTGCGATCTCGGGGGCGACGACGTGCACACCCTTCCCGCCGCCCGCGATGCCGTCGTCGTCATCGGCAGCGAGGGCCGCGGACTCTCCCCCGCCGTGCGTGCCGCCGTCACCCGTTTCGTCACCATCCCCAAATACGGCGCCGCCGAATCCCTCAACGCCGGGGTCGCCGCCGCCATCGTGTGCGACAACCTCCGCCGCGTGCTCGGCCGCTGATCACGCCGCTCACTTCGATGCGTCTCGTCTTCTCCGCCGTCGCCTTGCTCGTGATGACCCTCGGCTTCGGCTGGAACACCTTCCGCGTCGCCGACCAGGGCATGTTCGAGGGCCATAACAACGACATGGAGAGCTACGTCGTCGGCCGCCTCGTCCAAAGCCGCGACCGCGGCATCTTCTCGTCCGGCGGCCTCACCGGTTTCGGCAACACCGAGGCACCTCTCCTCACCTACGCCGACAACCCGTTTCCGCTTCAATTCAACGCCTTCAACGACGGCGCCACCTTCGCCTCGTTCTCCCCCTACCTGTCCCAGATCGGCGGACAAGGCATGTTCCTTTCCCTCTGGAACCGTCTCTGGCCCGCCGCCGACGGTTCCGCGCAACTCGCCCGCTTCCATCTCTTCAACTCCGTCGCCACGTCCGCCGCCCTCCTCGGCATTCTCCTCTGGCTCTACCATCACACCGGCCCCGCCACCGCCTGGGCCGCCCTCGCCGGCATCGTCGGCTCCCACTGGCTCGTCATGTTCGGCCGCAACATTTGGTGGTCAACATGGGCGTTCTACCTGCCCATGCTCGCCCTCATTTATGCCCTTCGCCGCGGACCTCCCTCCGACACTTGCGGCTACCTCCGCCTCGCCGCCTGGTCCGCCGGCGGCGTAGCCGTCAAATGCTTCTTCAACGGCTACGAATTCATCACGACCACGCTGCTCATGATGCTAGTCCCCGTCCTCTTTCACTGCCTTGCGCAAGGCGACCGCCCCCGCCGCATCCTCGCCGCACTCGCCGCCGCCGGCACCGGCGCCCTCGCCGGCGTCCTCGTCACCATGGCCGTCCTCTGCACACAGATCGCCATCGTCAAAGGCGGCTTCACCCAAGGCATCGACCACATCGTCGCCTCCTACGTCAAACGCACCCACGCCCACCCCGACCAGGTCCCCGGCCTCGTCGGCGAAGAACGCAAAGCCCTCGAAATCGACGTCGGCTCCGTCCTCGAAACCCACTTCTCCGCCACCTACATCGACGTCGGTGCCATGTCCGTCCGCTACGGTCTCGCCGAAGAACTCTGGCTCCCGTTTTCCTACCGTCACCTCACGTGGGTCACCCTGCTCATCGCCATCGCCCTCCTCCTCCGCGGCGCCTGGCGCAACACGCCTCAACAAAACCGCCTCGAGCGCGCCTTCGTCGCCGCCACGCTCTTCGCCCTCCTCGCCCCGCTTTCCTGGTTCATCATCTTCAAAGCCCATTCCTACGTCCACCTCCACATGGACTCCATCGTCTGGCAGATGCCTTTCACGCTCCTCGCCTTCGCCCTCCTCGGGCTGCTCCTCCAACGCCTCGCCACCGACTGGAAATCCACGCGCCCCTCCCCCGCCGCGCCTTCCGCCTTGCCAATCGCCCCCCGCCCATTGCCCTAGACCCTTATGCAACTCACCAAGCACTGGGTCGCCCAGCTCGACGACTACGTGATCGACCTCGGCTGGTCCGCCGACGGCTCCCGCCTCGCCGCCGCCGCATCCTCCGGACCCGTCTCGCTCTTCGCCTCCGCCGACGGCACCCGCACCGACCTCCCCGGCCACGACGACGGCGCCAACTGCCTAGCCTGGCACCCGTCGCAACCCCTCCTCGCCACCGGCGGACAAGACTCCAAGGTCAAATTCTGGGACACCGCCGCCGCCCAACACACCGCCACCGCCGAAGTCGGCGGCGCCTGGATCGAACACCTCGCCTGGTCCCCGGTGGGGCGCGTTATCCCTAACGCGCCGTCCGCTCCGTCCTCCGTCCTCGCCGCCGCCGCCGGCCGCAATCTCTCTTTCCTCCGCGCCGACGGTTCGACACTCCACACCTTCAAGCCCGCCCCCAAAACCATCAGCGCCCTCGCCTGGCAACCCGCGGGCGGCTGCCTCGCCTCCTCCTACTTCGGCGGCGTCTGCCTCTGTGATGCCGATGATTTCATCGCCCAAAAAGAATTCGCCTACGCCAACGGCATCCACGCCCTCGTCTGGTCCCCCGACAACCGCTGGCTTGTCTCCGGCAACCAGGACCCGAGCGTCCATCTCTGGCTCCCCGCCACCACCGACGAATTCCACATGAGCGGCTACGAATCCAAGGTGAAGGAACTCTCCTTCGACCGCGATTCCCACTGGCTTGCCACCGGCGGCGGCCAAGACGCCTGCCTCTGGGATTGCACCGGTGCCGGCCCCGAAGGCCGCGAACCCGTGATGCTCCCCCACGACGCCAAAGTCTGCGCCGTCGCCTTCCAAAACCAACACGCCCTCCTCGCCACCGCCTCGAAAGACGGCGTCGTGCAACTCTGGAGCCCCGAGCGCAAAAAACCCCTCCGCGCCACCGTAAAAATGCCCGTCCCCGCCACCAAACTCGCCTGGTCCCCCGACGACCGCCACCTCGCCGTCGGCAGCGAAAAAGGCGTCGTCTACGTCCTCAAAGTCGAAGCCTGATCCCAACCCAAGAGTAACCCAATAGGTTACTCTCGGGCTTCCCCGTTTTCCCCGAAAACCCGCTCCGCGTCATGTTCGCGCACCCCGCCGTCCCCGTCCGCCACGACGAATCCGCCCAAAGCTGGATCGCCGAAATCGACGGACACCTCGCGCACGCCGACTACATCCTCGAAGGCGATCGCATGGTCTTCACGCACACGTTCGTCCCCCCGGAACTCCGCGGCCGCGGCCTCGCCGAACAACTCGTCCGCCCCGCCCTCGCCCACGCCCGTGAACGCAACCTCCGCGTCGTCCCCGCCTGCTCCTACGTCGCCACCTTCATCACCCGCCACCCCGAATTCCACCCCCTCCTCGCCCAACCCAAAGTGTAACCTATTAGGTTACACTTCGCTTCGGCCGCTCCCCTCTAAACAAACCCAAAGTGTCACCTATTAGGTGACACTTTCCCCATCTCCCGCCTCCTCTTTTCGTGTCTTTTCGTGTGTTTCGTGGGCAAAAAACCTCACGCCAAGCACCTCTCCAACGCCGCCCGGATCCCCGCCTCATCGAGCCCCGTCCCGATGAACACCAGCTCCTGCCGCCGGTCCCCGAACGGCTCCTCCCAAAGCGTGCTCACGCGCTCCGGCATTTCCTCCCGCCGCGCCTTCCCGTTCTCGATCATCGCCGCCCACCAATAGTTCAACGTGTCGTAGCGCACCACCCCGCCCGCCACCGACATGAACTGCATCTCGTCCGGCTGCTCACGCGTCCAAAAAAATCCCTTCGCCCGCAACAACCCCGGCGCCCCCGTCTCCAGCAGCGCATAAAATTTCTCCCGCACCAACGGCCTCCGCGCCCGCCACACAAACGACGTGATCCCATACTTCACCTCGTGCCGCGGCTTAGTCGCCCGCGCCATCGCCGATCGCATAACTCCCTCGCCCGGCACCGCGTCTTTGGCGTTTGAGATTTGCGCGAGCTGGTTCAACTCCCGGACCCACCGCGGCGCCCCCAGCGTCCCCTTCGCGTCAAACCTCACCCGCCCCAGCAAAAACTCGCTCGCCACCTGCCCGTGCTCCGTCCGCACGACCTCCGCCCGCGTGTTCAACCCGCGCACGATCTCCTCGACCCGCGCCAACTCGTCCTCGCCCGCGCGATCACACTGGTTGAGCAGCACCACGTCCGCGCACTCCACCTGCTCCATCATCAACTCAAACACCGGCCGCTCCCCGCCCTTAGGATTTAGCCGCTTGGGATTTAGGATTTTTTGTTTTTCGGCCTCCGCCGAAAAACAAGCGGCATCCACCACCGTCACCAGCGCCGACAACACCGCCACGTCGCCCAACGCCCGCCCGAACGGATTCCTCCGCAAAAACAAATTCGCGATCGCCGACGGCTCCGCCACCCCCGTCGTCTCTACCAACACGTGCTCATAGTTCCCCGACATCGCCAGCTCCACCACCGCCTCAGCCAGCTCGTCCTTGCTTGAGCAACACACGCACCCGTTGCCCAGCTCCACCACGTCCCGCGTCGCCGCCGTATCCCCGCCCCGCGCCCGCACCTCCGCCGCGTCGATGTTGATCGCCGCCACGTCATTGACGACCACCGCCCACCTCCGCCCTTCCGCCTGTCCGAGCAGATGCCTCAACAGCGTCGTCTTCCCCGCGCCGAGAAACCCGCACAACACCGTGACCGCCGGCCTTTCCGTATTCATAAGCAAACTACACCTTGGCCGCCGCGCGCTCCTTCAGCCGCTCTTCGACCGCCGCCAGATCCTGCATCATCCCCCGCACGCGGTCCATCTCCCCGCCCATCGTCTCGTTGAACCCGCGCTGCACCAGCGCCTGCCGCGCCGCCTTCACCGCCGCCGCCGCGATCCGCGCCCGCGCTTCGTCCTCGCCTAGGTGCTCCAGCAAAAACTCCCCCAGGAACTGCGGCTGCTGCGTGCGATAAAGCCACGCGCCAAACTCATACAGCCGCGCCGCCGTCTGCGCCACGCCTTCGGGCAGCTCCGCCCGTCCTTTCAACGCCGCCAGTCCGTCCTCCACGAGGTCTCCCGCCTCTTCCAGTAACTCCGCCCGCTTCGGATCCTCCGCCAGCGCCCGGCCCGCCGCCAGCCGTCCGCCCAACACCACGCACACCGCGTGACGCGCCCGCATCGCCAGATCGATCACCTGCGGATCTCCCAGGTGCACGCCTTCCGCCAGCTCCATCGCCTCCCGCGCCGCCGCCAGCGCCGCGTCCGCCTCGCCCGCCGCCGTGCACGCCTGCCCGAGGTTGAACACCCGCGCCGCCAGATCGAACATCTCCGCCGCCCCGCCTTCCGCCGCGAGCGGACGAAACAACTCCACGCCTTTGCGGTGCGCTTCGAGCGCCCCCGCCGGATCTTCGCGCCGCACCCGCACGATCCCCAGGTTCGCCCACACCGACGCCAGATTCCGCCTCGCCGCCGCATGGCCCGTCGCCGCCGCCGGCTCCAGCAACGCCACCGCCTTGTCCAACGCCTTCGTCACCTCCGCCAGCCGCGCCGCCACCGACTCCTTCGTTTCGTCCGGCTCCTCAAGATGCATCAACCCCACGCCCCGGTTCATCCACGCCGCACCCAGCATGTTCGCATCCACCCCCGTGCGCAGCTCCATCGCCGCGATCGCCTGGTCGTAACTCCGCACCGCCTCCGCCAACGCCTCGCGCGACCCCAGCCGGAACAACCCGCTCCCGCGATTCATCCACGCCGACGCCAGCAAGTTCTTCACACCGTCATCCGCCTTCGCCAATCCCAGCCGCGCGATCGCCTGGTCCAGACTCTGCAACCCCTGCACCACCGCCTCCGGCTTGTCCGCCAACACCAGCAACCGCCCGCGCCACAACCACACCATCGCCCGTTCCGCCGACAACGGCGCCGCCGGATCAGGCGCCTTCGTCTCCGCATTCAACTGCTCCGCCGGCATCGCCTTCAACACCCGGTCGCACCCTTGCAACGCCTCGACCATCCGCGCCGCATCCCGCGATGCCAGCGCCGCCTCCGCCGCCCGCGCCACTTCCCGCGCCTCGTGCTGCAACGTCTTCAGGTCCTGCGGAGTCTCGGATTCGCTCATAAATAACCCGTCAGTGCCTCTCCTCCGCACCTTCCGCAAGGCTCAATCTTAGGGGCTGTTTGGTAAATAAAACGGGTCAGCGTGAGTGAGAAAGGGCACTCGGCCAAGGCAACCGAGTTGGAGGCGGGCCAGAGGCCCGTGCCAACGAGGTTAACGCCGGCCCAGTGCCCTTTCTCGCTTCACTCGAAGAGCGCTAGCGATGGCCTGATTTATTTACCAAACAGCCCCGATCTCTGCTTCCCCTCAAATCTAATGAAAATGAGACCCAGTCTTAAATAATTCTTGCACTCATGAGATAGTGTCTCATCAAGACACCCCTTCGCATCACACGTCCGTTTTAAAACCCACCATGCACCACCTTCACCCTGTTTCCGGCATCTCCTTGCTCGGTTCCTTCCTCGCCTTGGCCTCGGCCGGCTTCGCCCAAACCGCGACTCCTGCCGCCGACCAACCCGTCGTCCTCGACCCCGTCGAGGTGCAGGGCGTCGCCGCCGGTTCCTATCAGGTCAAGCGCTCCATCGTCGCCACCCGCACCGACACCGCGCTCATCGACACCCCTCAATCCATCAGCATCCTCACCCGGGGTTTGCTCGATGACACCGCCACCACCAGCATCGGCGACGCCGTCCGCTACGTCCCGGGTGTCGGCACCGCCCAGGGCGAGGGCAACCGCGACACGGTCGTCCTCCGCGGCAACAGCTCCACCGGCGACTACTTCGTCGATGGCCTCCGCGACGACGTCCAATACTACCGCGATTTCTACAACATCGAGCGCCTCGAAGCCCTCAAGGGTCCCAGCGGCATGATCTTCGGCCGCGGCGGCCCCGGCGGCGTCATCAACCGCGTCTCCAAACAAGCCCTCCTCGACGGCAAATCCTTCGTCGAGGTCTCCGCCCTCGCCGGTTCGTGGGACCAATATCGCTCCACCGTCGACTTCAACCAGTCGCTCGGCTCCGACGCCACCGCCGCCCTCCGCCTCACCGCCGTTTACGAGGAAGCCGACAGCTTCCGCGACGACGTCGAGCTCCGCCGCCAAGGGCTCAATCCCACTTTCGGCTTCGCCCTTTCCGAACAGACCACCTTCCGCGTCGGCTTCGAATACTTCAACGACGAGCGCGTCGCCGACCGCGGCGTCCCGTCCTTCAACGGCCGTCCGTTCGACACCGACGAATCCACCTTCTTCGGCAACCCCGACGAAAGCTACTCCCGCGCCTACGTTCGCGCCGTCAACGCCACCCTCGAACACGAGTTCGCCGACGGCACCACCCTGCGCAACGCCACCCGCTACGCCTCCCACGACAAATTCTACCAAAACGTCTTCGCCAGCGGCTCCGTGGTGACGCCCGGCAACACCGTGGCCATCGCCGCCTACAACCAGGCCACCGACCGCGAAAACATCCTAAACCAGACCGACGTCGTCTTCACTTTCGACACCGGCTCCGTCGGACACACCTTGCTCACCGGCCTCGAACTCGGACGCCAGGAAACCGACAACCTCCGCCTCACCGGCTCCTCCACCGCCGTCGGCATCACCACCCTCGGCAGCGTCCCCGTCAGCAACCCCCGCTACGCCGGACCGTTGTTCTTTAACCCCAGCGCCACCGACGCCGACAACCGCAGCGTCGCCGAAAACATCGCCGTCTACGTTCAGGACCAGATCCAACTCCTCCCCAAGCTCCAGTTGATCGCCGGCCTGCGCCTGGACCACTTCGAGGTCGATCTCCTCAACAACCGCAACGGCACGACCCTCACGTCCACCGACGACCTCGTCTCCCCCCGCGCCGGCCTCGTCTACAAACCCGTCGAAACCCTCGCGCTCTACGCCAGCTACACGCTCTCCTACGTGCCGCGCGCCGGCGAACAACTCGCCTCCCTCGCCGCCAACAACGCCGCCCTCGACCCCGAGGAATTCCAAAATCTCGAAGTCGGCGCCAAGTGGGATGTGAACCCCCGCCTCTCCCTCACCGCCGCCGCCTACCAGCTCGACCGCCACGACCAAGCCGTCACCAACCCGCTTGATACCACCACCAGCGTCTTGGTCGACCAGCGCGTGCACGGCATCGAGCTCGGCGCCACCGGTCGCCTCACCGAACACTGGAGCCTCACCGGCGGCTACGCCTACCAAGACGGCGAGACACTCGACACCATTCCGTTGACCGGCGGCAACTCCACCCCCTCCGGCTCCCGTATCGCCCAACTCCCCCGCAACACCTTCTCCCTCTGGAACCGCTACGATTTCACCCCCGCGTGGGGCGTCGGTCTCGGCGTCATCTACCGCGACGAAATCTTTGCCGACCTTCCCACCACCGCCACGCCCGCCACCACCCTGCCCAGCTTCGTGCGCTTCGACGCCGCCGTGTTCTACCGCATCAACGACCACCTCCGCGCCCAGCTCAACATCGAGAACCTCCTCGGGAAAGACTACTACGCCACCGCGCA
>CAMBLN010000048.1 GCA_945868215.1 Opitutus sp. GAS368 | reverse complement strand
AATTCATCTGTCGAGAGCTTGCGGACTTGTTGCAGATCTTCGCCCGCCGGCTCAGGCAGAGAGTCTTCCTCCAACCAGCAGCCAGCGTAGGCATGGCCTTCATGCATCATGACAAACGGACGCAGCCCCGCCTGCTCACAGCAGGCGGCGAACAAAAGGGAAAGATCGAGGCAGGTGCCGAAACGCTGAGCGACGATATCGGACGGGAATCGGATTTTCTGCCCGGTGTTTTCAAAACTGGCCGGCGGGTTGATGTAGCGGATGCCGAGTTCGGCGATGGCCTTGTAGATCGACGCGACCTGATCCCAGGCGCGTTTGCGGCTTTTGTCTTGATAGCCATTGAGGGCGGCGCGCCCCGTGGACTCGCGGAGCAGCTCCGAAGTGCGCCCCAGAACTGTCATGACCGCCGGATCGTTGGGCAGGATGAACGCAGCGAGAATCTCGGGCAGTGAAAGGAGTCCGCACCATTCGTTGCGCGCAAGGAGCGAGACCGGCTCGGTGCGAGAGCAGATGCCATTCTCGCCTTCGAGCACCTCGATCTTAAGCCACCCTGCCACTTTCTCGTTCAGACCGGCGAGATAATCGTGACTGAGCTTTAGATCGAGGGGCGCGACACGAAATTCACCGTCGGCGGCAATAGACTGAATGCGAACCTCAGCAGATGCGGCAAACGCAGGCTCGGTGGTGACGCGAATGATCAGATCCTTCCGGGCCGTGGCATCGTTCTGAAAATGCAGCTCCTTGATGACCGGAATCGCATTCTGCTGGAAGGCGTAGTTGATCGCGGAGTCGTAGGTGACGGCGAGTGACAGCGAAGTGACGGATGGTTCGGCGGGAGCTGTGGTCATAGTTTCGGCGGCTTAAATTTTCTGAACGTGAAAGTTTCTTTGATTCTTTCGCTACTTTCACTCACGCGATGATCAGATCGAAGAAGCGCTTCATGCGGATCAGCGCAGGGCGGTTGCCGGCGGAGCAGGCCGGGGAGGCGGGTTTCGCAACGGGCGCGGCTTTGCTTCGGGCGGCAGGCATGGAGGAGTTGATAATGTTACGCAAATGCCCGAGGCGAGGAAACAAACGAAAGCCGTGGTGTTAGGTAGTGGAGGCTGAGGCTGGTGAGGAGTGGATCTGATTTGCATCCCGGAAACGCTGGGACCAGCGACGGGCATAAGCGGGATCGGTGGCAGCGCGTTTTAAGTGTCGGGCTTGTTCGATGCGTAATCGGGCGGCGCGTCCGTCGGTCAATGCGAGTTCGGTGTGGGGAATGATCGTGGCGACCACGGCGTCGTTGGCGTCGAGAAGGGTGCAGGCGTCGTCAGAGTTTTCGTTGAGATGCCAATGGGCGAACTCCAGTTGGCCGACGCAGGGACGAACCGGACCGTAGGGCGTGTGGCAGGTGGCCCAGAGGAGACGGTCGTGATCGAGGACGATAGATTCGTTGAGTGGGATGGGAACGGGCATTTTGAGCCCGGGCAGGAGGTGACAAGCGCCTTGGGTGAGGAGCTTGGGCAAGTGGGCGCGGATGGAGATTAGCGGCGGGGGGCGGACAACGACGGGGTGAGGCTCGCTTGAGTGCCGGCGATCATCGCGGTCCCGCACCACCCTGGTGTGCGGCCCGGCAGGCCGGGGCACGCATTTGACGCCGGGAGGTGACGGAAGGTGACCCACTCGCGTTTGAAAACCTTCCGTCAGTTCCCGATTTTCACCGGCGTGGTGGTATAAAGCTTCCCTGAGCCGGAGTCCTTTACAGTGGTTTCCCGAGGGTTTTTGCCCGGGTGATCCTGCTAAAAAAAGGAGGATCTTACTTGCTTGAAATTTGGAGGCGCGAGCCGGAATCGAACCGGCGGTAGAGCTTTTGCAGAGCTCGGCCTTACCACTTGGCTATCGCGCCCTTCGTTGAAGGAGGGCGGAACTTGTGTGAAAAAAACGCCGTCCGCAAGAACGGAAACTTATCTTGTTACGGGCGGTTTTTTCCCGGGGGCGTGCATGAAGGGCGCGGCGCTGTGGCCGATTTCGTAATCGGCGAGGATGCTGAAATAAAACACGGAGCCCTCGCCGACGCGGCTTTCGACGGAGATGGCGCCGCCCATGCGTTCGCAGAGACGTTTGGCGATGATCAGGCCGAGGCCGGTGCCGCCGCGACGGCGTTTGGCGGACGTGTCCACCTGGCTGAACGGGCGGAAGAGCTGGTTGATTTTGTCGGACGGGATGCCGATGCCGGTGTCGCGCACGCTGAACTGGAGGCGGACGGCGCGGTGGGTGCCGCCGGGGAGGATTTCCTCGGGGGCGGCGGCGACGGAGATGGTGATGACGCCTTTTTCGGTGAACTTGATGGCGTTGCCGACGAGGTTGCTGAGGATCTGGCGGAGGCGTCCGTGGTCGCTGTTGACGAGGGCGGGCATGCCGGGGGCGACCGAGGTGGTGATGGTGAGGCCGGCGTCGTGGGCGCGCGGGCCGAAGAGGGCGCCGATCTCGTCGATGCAGTCGCGCAGGGAGAACGGGGCGTGTTCGATTTCGATTTTGCCGGCCTCGATCTTGGAGAGGTCGAGGATGTCGCTGATGAGGCTTTCGAGTGTCTGGCCGCTGCTCGTGATCATATCGACGAAGGAGCGTTGTTCGGAAGTGAGCTGGGAGTCGCGCAGGAGTTTTGCGAAGCCGATGACACCGTTGATGGGCGTGCGGATTTCGTGGCTGACGATGGCGAGGAATTCGCTCTTGGCGCGGTCGGCGGATTCGGCGGCTTCCTTGGCGGCGACGAGGGCGAGCTCGGCTTGTTTGCGGGCGGTGACGTCGTGGCCGACGGCCTGGTATTCGATGATGCTGCCCTCGGAGTCCTTGATGGCGCGGTGGGTCCAGGAAAGGATGACGGCGGTGTTGCCGGCGTCGTTGGAGGTGTGTTCGAAGACGGCGGCTTCGGGGAGCTTGGCGGACTGGGGCTTGATGAGGCCGGCGGTCAAGGGAAGGCAGGGCTGGCCGAGGAGCTCGAGACGTTTGCGTCCGAGGAAGCGGGCGTAGGCGCCGTTGACGAAGGTGAGACGACCGTCGGGGGCGTAGCGGCAGATGAGGTCGGACTGGTCCTCGACGACGGCGCGGTAGCTGGCTTCGAGCTTTTGGAGGGACTGGGCCATGCGCTCGATTTTACGGGCGAGACCGATGACCTCGTCGTGGATTTCGTCGTGGTCGTTGTCCGTGACGTTGACCTCGGCGTGATCGGACATGTCGCGGAGACGCTGCATGAGCGAGCGATCCCAGACGTAGCCGCCGAGGACGAGCAGGACGCAGCCGATGACCGAGAGGCAGAGAATGTAATACTGCGGGGTGACCTCGACCTCTGAATTTACAGCGGGGGCGATGATGGCACCGAGAGCGGCGAGCAGGGAAAAAGCCAATGCGAAGATCAGAACTGATTTTCTGCGCTGGACTGAACTCATGGTTCTATAACTGGCGAAGCGGGACACGGTAGTCTATGCCAAATGCGTTACAGTGAGGGGCAAGGGGGAAATCGCGCCGCGGGGGTGCGCGGAGTTGTGTTATTCAGTCGAGACGGCCGGGGAAAGTGAGTTCGGCGACGGCGGATTTGTCGAGGGAGCCGCGGCCGAGGGCGACGAGCCGGTCGTATTGGAGCTTGGTGGCGGCGGCGAGCGGGAGGGCGAGGCCGGCCTCGGCGCCGAGGTTCCAGGCGATGGTGGAGTCCTTGGCGGCGTGGGCGCCGGAGAAGTAGCAGTCGTGAGCGCGGTTTTGCATGTCCTCGCCGTCGGTTTTGAGGACCTGGGAGTTTGCGCCGGTTTGTGAAAACACCTCGCGCAGCATGTCGAGATCGAGGCCGAGGGCGCTACCCAGGCCGAGACCCTCGGCGAGACCGGCGGTGTTGATGTTCATGACCATGTTGACGAGCGCCTTGACCTGGGCGGCGCGTCCGGCCGGGCCGACGTAGCGCAAGGCGTTGCTCAGGTGAAGGAGAACGGGCTGGAGCCGGTCGAACGTGGCGGGCTCGCCGGCGCACATGAGGTAGAGCGTGCCGTTGCGGGCCTGCGGGATGGACGAAGCCATGCAGGCCTCGAGGGTGGAGGCGCCGGCGGCGGAGGCACGGCGGGCGCACTCGACGTGGACCTTGGGGGTGAGGGTGGCGCAGTTGACGAAGGTTTTGCCCTTGGCGCGGGTGAGAAGGGAGTCGGCACCGGAGGCAGGGTCGGCAAAGACGGCGAGTTGGGCGGCGTCGTCGGTGACGACGGTGAAGATGATGTCGGCGGAGGCGGTTACCTCGGCGAGGGAGGCGGCGTGGTGCGCGCCCAGTTCGGCGGCGAGGGAGGCGGCGGTGGGTCCGTGGACGTCGTGGACGGAGGCGATGACGTGGCCGTGGTCGAGCTTGAGACGCCGGGCCATGTTGGCGCCCATGCGACCGACTCCGACGAAGGCGATGGTTTCAGGCATGGAGGGTGGAGGGTGGGGGGCGGAGCGCGAGCGAGCTCGCGGCCTACGAAGGCGGATGAGGGTTAGCGGGCGAAAAACGGGTTGTGTTGTTTTTCGAGGGCGAGGGTGGTGAGCGGGCCGTGGCCGGGGGCGATGACGGTGTTGCGCGGGAGGGTGAAGATTTTGTCGTGGTTGTTGCGCAGCTGGTCGGAGTAATTCGTGGCGCTGCCGCCCATGGAAGAGGCGAAGAGGGAGTCGCCGACGATGGCGACGGGCCAGCTGAGACCGGTGACGAAGTAGGTGGTCATGCCGGGTGAGTGGCCCCACGTGAAAAGGGTTTTGATGGCGAGTTCGTTGCCGACGTGGAAGTGGGCGTTTTCGACGAAGGTTTTGGCGCCGGGGAAGTCGACGGGCTCGCGTTCGCCGGACCAGACCTCGGCGCGCGGGCAGGCGGCGGCGAGTTTGGGAAGGTCGGCGATGTGGTCGTCGTGGGTGTGGGTGAGGAAGATGTGGCGGACATCGAGATCCTCGGCCTCGATCATGTCGATGAGACCGTCGGCGTTGGCACCGGTGTCAAAGACGGCGGCGAAGCGGGAGCGGGCGTCCCAGACGAGGTAGCTGTTGACCGTCATGTCCTCGAACGGGGTGTTGAACATCACGAAGCCGCGCGGGAAGACGGGGGCGACGGGGTAAAAACGCTTGTGGGCGAGATCGTCGAGTGCGTTGGCGCTGAGCTTGAGATGGCGGGCGATGCGGCGGATGACGACATCGTTGACCTCGCCGGCTTTGACGGCGGTGAGTTCAGCGACGGTGATCTCGGCGCGGGCGGCCAGTTGTTCGTCGGTGATCTTCAGGCCGCGCTGGGCTTTGTTGATGACGTCGGTGAAATTATCTTCGAGAGGGAGGCGGGCCATGGGTTAATAACGAGACGCGGTGCGGGACGCGCAAGCCGTAAGGCGACGGTCAGTCTTGCAGGGTGACGACGCGGCCGGTGCGGGCGGATTCGTAAACGGCGTTGATCAAGGAGACGGCGGCGCGGCCGGCGACGCCATCGACGAGCGGAGCGGAGTCGGTGCGGACGGCGCGGATGAAGTCGGAGAACTGGGCGCGGTGGGCGTCGCCCCAAGACCAGGCGCCGGGTTCGGTCGAAGCGGCCGGGATGGCGGCGGCGTGGGCGGTGGCGGATTTGGTGCCGCCTGTGGCGACCTGGAGGGCGTGGGCGGTGGCGCTTTGGCCGTGGATGGTTTCGCCGCCCTTGACGGCGAAGACTTTGAGTTCATCGCCCTCGATGATGGCGGAGCCGTTGGTTCCGTGGATGCCGAGGTAGGCGACGAACCCGGGGTGGGCGGCGGTGGTGGCCATGAGGTTGCCGATGCCGCCGTTGGCGAACGTGAGGGTGGCGGTGACGACATCCTCGACCTCGATGCGCTCGTGGGCGGCGGTGCGCATTTGGGCGTAGACGGTTTTGACGGGACCGGCCAGCCACAGCAGCAGATCGACGGTGTGCACGCCCTGGTTCATGAGGCAGCCGCCGCCATCGAGGGCCCACGTGCCGCGCCAGTCGCCGGAGTCGTAGTATTCCTGGGAGCGGAACCAGAGGACGCGGGCCTCGGCCAGCACGAGTGAACCGAGTTCGCCGCGATCAACGGCGGCGCGGACCTTTTGGCTGGAAGGATCGAAACGGTGTTGGGAAATGATGGCGAGTTTGCGGCCCGAAGAGCGTTGGGCGGCCAGCAGGATATCGCAGGCGGCGGGGGTGATCTCCATGGGTTTTTCGATGACCACGTGTTTGCCGGCGGCCAAGGCGGTGGCGCCGAGGGAAGCGTGGTGTCCGCTGGGGGTGCAGAACGTGACGACATCGATGGAGCGGTCGGCGAGGATCTCGTCGAACGTGGCGACCTTGAGTCCGAATTGCGCGGCAAAGGATGCGGCGAGCGTGGCGTTTAAATCGCAGCAATGGGTGAGGCGGGCTTCGCCGGGAAGTGCGGCCAGGGCTTTGGCGTGGGTGGGCGCGATGCTGCCGCAACCGATGATTGCGAAGGTGAGGGGGGCAGGGGAGTTAGCCATGAAGAGGAAGGCTACATTGATAAAATCGGGCGCAACGAGGCAAGGCCGCACGCGAGGACCATTGTCCGCAATGCCTGAAAATTGATTCACATCGCCGTGCTGTGCGCTTTGAGCGCGAAGGTGTTGGGTGAAGGGAAACCCTTAATCATTACTACAAGCATGAGCACTTCCGATTATCTGTCTTCGTTATTTTCACTGCACGGCAAGGTGGCGGTGGTCATTGGAGGAACGGGGGAGTTGTGCGGTGCGATGGCCGAAGGCCTGGCGGGCGCGGGCGCGGAAGTGGTATTGGTCGGACGCAACGAAGAAAAAGCTGCGGCGAGGCTTGCGAAGATCAGCGCGGCCGGCGGGAAAGCTTATTTTGTGGCCGCGGAGGCCGGGGATAAGAAGCAATTGCAAGGACTGCTGGACACGGTGGTCACCCGGTCCGGGCGGATTGATATAGTGGTGAATGGAGCGGGGGTGAATTCGCCCACTCCGTTTCTGGATATCGCGGAGGAGGAGTTTGACCGCATCATGGACATCAATGTGAAAGGTGTGTTTTTGGGATGTCAGGTGTTTGGAAAATATCTGGTGGAAAAAGGTGAAGGCGGATCGATTATCAATCTGGGTTCGATGTCGGGACTGGTGCCGTTGTCGCGTGTATTCACCTACTCGGCCAGCAAGGCGGCGGTGCATAATCTCTCGAAAAACCTGGCGCGTGAATGGGCGCCGAAGAATGTGCGGGTTAATATTCTCGTTCCCGGATTTTTTCCGGCGGAGCAGAATCGCAAGGTGCTGACGCCGGAGCGCGTGGCCTCGATATTGGGCCATACGCCGGCGAAGCGCTTTGGAGAGGCCAAGGAGTTGATCGGGGCGACGTTACTGCTGGCGGGAGGCGCGGGCAGCTTTATCACCGGGGCGGAGATCGTTGTAGACGGTGGTTATCATGCGATGACCATTTGATTTAGTGACGGGGCCGTTTTGTATTATTTGATAATATAGGCTTGATAAACATGTGACGGAGATGTGACATCACCGTCGATATGTCATTCACCGACCAAATTGCAGAACTCGCCAAGGCGAAGGCCAAGATTGCCCAGGCCGAAGCCAAACTCGCCTCCGACCGCGTGTCGGCTCTCGCCAAGCTCCCCGCCGAGTATGGCTACTCCAACCTCAATGAGTTTATCAAGGCCCTGAAGGCGGCAGCCGGCAAGGCTGGCAAAGGCAAAGCCAAGAAGGTCAAGGCTGCAAAGCCCGCCAAAGCCGCCAAGGCTCCGAAAGCCGGCAAGCGCACCCGCGCCAAGATCACTCCCGAGCTCAAGCAGCAGGTGATCACCGCCGTGCAGTCCGGCCAGTCCGGTGCCGAGATCGCCGCCGCTCTCGGCATCTCCCTGCCGAGCGTGCAGAACATCAAGAAGGAAGCCGGTCTGGTGAAGGCGCGCTCCGCCGCCGCCCCCGCCCCCGCCGCCAGCGAAGCGCCGGTTTTGTAAGGTCGCCGCACATCGTTTGTTTTTTGCGAGACGCCTTCGTGTTTAAAGACACGAAGGCGTTTTTGTTTTTACCGCTTGCGCCGGGGCGCTGAGCGGGTGTGGGTTCAAGGATCGATTATGCCGATGACTTTGACCCACTTTATACAGGCCAACACCAATGGCCGCCTGCACGCGGCCGACGAGCCCTCGGTCGCTCCGTTGAACCGGGGATTTTTATATGGTGACGCCATCTATGAAGTGTGGCGCACATATCACGGGGTGGTGTTTGCATGGGATGAACACTGGGCGCGGCTGGAACGTTCGGCGGCGTCCTTGTATATGGAGCTGCCGTGGACGCAGGCGGAGATATTGGCGGAGATAAAAAAAACCGTGTCGGCGTGGCGGGCGCGGATAAGCGGGGCGGGAGGGAAGGGTGACGCGGATTTATATATCCGGTTGCAGATTACACGCGGTGGCGGAGCGATCGGCCTGGATGTCGCGTTGGCGGACCGGGCGGATTTTGTTTTGCTGGTGCAGCCGTGTCCGTTGCTGACCTCCGAACAGGAAGCTAAGGGAATCACGTTGTCGGTGGCGCGGACCATGCACCGGAATCCTCCGCAGGCGCTTAATCCGGCGTGGAAGACGGGTAATTATTTGAACAATCTGCTGTGTTTGCGCGAGGCGAGGGCGCGCGGGGCGGACGAGGTGGTGATCACGAATCTGGCGGGGGAGATCACGGAGGCGGCGGTGAGCAATATTGGATTTGTGCGTGAGGGGGAACTGGTGCTGCCGCCGTTGGAGGCGGGAATATTGGCGGGGATCACGCGGCGCATCGTTATCGATCACGTGGCGCCGGCGGCGGGGGTGCGGGTGATCGAGCGCACGGTGAGGCCGGAGGAGTTGCCGGAGATGCAGGAGTGTTTTCTCACGGCGACGACCAAGGATTTGGTGCCGGTGCGGGCGATCGATGACGTGAGGTTTCGCACGGGGGCCGATACGGTGACGCTGCGGGTGAAGCGGGCGTTTGCGGAGTATGCGGCGGCGTATGTGAAGACGCGTCCGGGGCAGGCGGTTTGAGCGAAGGCGGGGAGTGGGAAACGGGGCGAACGACGAAAGAAAGTTTGTCACTTATTAAGTGACAAACTGGGTTGGGGCTTTGGAGCGCAAGTGGTTGCGCGTGAGGAAACGGGGGTATTTTTAGTAGCGGGGGACGGTGGGGTCGATGGCCAGGGACCAGGCGTCGATGCCGCCGGCGACGTTGCTGACGGCGTCGTAGCCGTTGGCGCGGAGATACTGGGTCACGCGCAGGCTGCGGCCGCCGTGGTGGCAGTGGATCAAGAGGTGTTTGTTCTTGGGCAGAGAACCGACGTGCTCGGGAATCTGGCGCATGGGGATGTGCTCGGAGCCGGCGATGCGGCAGGTTTCCACTTCGGAGGGTTCGCGCACGTCGATGAGGACGACGCCGGCGGGGCTTTCGTCGAGGAGGCGCTTGGTTTCTTCAACGGTGAGTTCGAGCGGGTGGGTGTCGGGCATGTTGAGGGCAAAGACATCTGTTCGGCCGAGCCCCGCAAATGGAAATTGCACGCGGCTCCTTCCGCCGCGCAAAATAACGCCAATGTCACAGCATTTCATTGTCATTATCGCGGGCGGCAAGGGTGAGCGTTTCTGGCCCCAGAGCCGCGCGCCCCGTCCGAAGCACCTCCTGCCGGTTGTCGGCACCAAGCCGTTGCTCACGCAAACGATCGACCGCGTTAAGCCGATCGTGCCGGCGAAGAATATTTTTGTGATCACCAGCGCGGTGCAGGCGAAGGCCGTGGCGCAGGTCTGCAAAGGCATCCCGGCGGCGAACATCATCGCGGAGCCGGTCGGGCGCGACACGGCGGCGGCGGTCGGACTGGCGGCGGCGTTGGTGGGAGCGCGTGATCCGCAGGGCATCTTCGCGGTGTTGCCGGCGGACCATGTCATCCATGACGGCAAGTCCTACGCGGGTGATTTGAAGGCGGCGTTTGCGGCCGCCGAGGCGGATGCGGTGATGGTGACGATCGGCATCGAGCCGACGGAGCCGGCGACGGGGTTTGGCTACATCCAACGCGGCGAGAAATGGAAGACGTTTGGACGGCGTCCGGTTTATCGCGTGAAGCGTTTTGTGGAAAAACCGAAGCTGGAAGTCGCCGAGGGTTATCTGAAGTCGGGCGACTACGTTTGGAACGCGGGCATGTTTGTCTGGAGCGTGCCGGTGGTGGAAAACGCGCTGGCGGCGCATGCGCCCGAACTGGATGCGGCGTTGAAGCCGATCCGCGTCGCGCTGGCGAAGAAGCGTCCGCTGGCGGGAGTGATGAAGAAAGTTTACCCGACGCTGCCGAAGATCTCGGTGGATTACGCGTTGTTGGAAAAATCGACGAATGTCGTGGTGCTGCCGTCGTCGTTTGATTGGGACGACGTGGGGGCGTGGCCGGCGGTCTGCAAACACTGCACGCCCGATGCGGCGGGCAACGTGACGCGCGGACTGGCCGTGGTGGAGCAGGGCAGCAACAACCTGGTGTTCAGCGAAGGCGGACATCTGCTGGCGGTTGTCGGGGTGGATGATCTCATCGTGGTGCACACGCCGGACGCGACACTGGTGGTGCCGAAGTCGAAATCGCAGGATATCAAGGCGCTGTTGAAGAAGGTTGAGGCACTCAAGGGCGGGGCGAAGTGGTTGTGAGGTCCGGCTGAAGAAAACCATGCGATTTCTCGGCATCGATTACGGCACGCGGCGGATCGGGCTCGCCTATGGGGACGAGCTCGGCCTCGCGACGCCGTTGCCCGCGCTGACGGAGGCCGAGCCGAAGAAACGTCGCGAAGGGTTGGCGACCGTGGTGAAGCAGCGACGCATCACCGAGCTGGTCGTGGGATTTCCCTACAACATGGACGGCACGGTGGGGTTTAAGGCGAAGGAAGTGGAAGGCTTTGCGGAAAGTTTGAAGCGGGAGTTCGGGCTGCCGGTGCATTTCATCGACGAGCGGCTGACGTCGCACATGGCGGAGGCGGGGATGAATCAGAAGCAATTGCGGGAAATCCGCGGGACGGGGGTGGTGGATTCGCGGGCGGCGGCGATCATTTTGCAGGATTATTTGGACCAGCGGTTTCCGCCGCCTTTGCCGGAACTCTGAAAAGGCATTATTATATGGAAATCAGGAAATCAGGAAAAGACTCGGCAGGTTGGGATTTGGTCTTTCGGTTCGTTCCCGATTTCCTGCTTTCCAGATTCATTCCGTGATAACTTCCGATTCCAAAATCCAGCGTTGGAAATGCACCGTGGCGTATGACGGGACGGCGTTTGCGGGGTGGCAGATCCAGCCCAACGGGGAGACGGTGCAGTCGGTCATCGAGGCGCGGTTGTCGGAGGTGTTCAAAACCCCGATCGATATCACAGGCAGCGGTCGCACGGACTCGGGCGTGCATGCGCGGGGGCAGGTGTTTCATTTTGATGCGCACTGGGCGCATGACGCGCAAAAGCTGCTCACGGCGATGCGCATCGGGTTGCCGCCGACGATCCAGATTCTCACGGCGAAAAAAGTGCCGGCGACGTTTCACGCGCGGTTTTCGGCGAAGGGTAAGACCTACCATTATCATATTTGCCACGGCGGGTTTGCGGATCCGTTTACGCAGGCCTTCACGTGGTCGATGGCGCGGACGCTCGATGTGGCGGCGATGCGCAAGGCGGCGAAGTTGCTGGTGGGCACGCATGACTTCCGGGCGTTCACGGCGATTCCCGGCAGTGGTATCGAGAAGGAGGATACGGTGCGCACGGTGCGGCGGATCGATATCACGACGCGCGGGCCGCGTCTGCGCATCGACGTGGAAGGCAACGGGTTTTTGTATAAGATGGTGCGCAGCCTGACGGGGGCGTTGGTCGATGTGGGCGTGGGGCGACTGACGCCGGACGATATTCCGGTGATCCTGGCGAGTCAGGTGCGGACGCAACGCGTGTTTACGGCGCCGCCGCAGGGGTTGTGTTTGGTGAAGGTATTTTACTGACGATGAACGAAACCACCGGCCAGTTCCTGCGTGGATTTGTCGACATGGTGTTTCCGCCGGTGTGTCTGGAGTGCGGCGGGTTGGTCGAGGGCGGGCGGATGAAGCACGTGTGCGTGAAGTGCGAGGCGATGATCCATTTTGTGGATCCGCCGAGCTGCCTGACCTGCGGGAGTCCGTTTTTCGGCGAAGTCGAAGGGGAGCGGATGTGTCCGCATTGCGAAGGGCTGCATCCGCTTTTCGGGGAAGGGCGGACGTTGACCTTGTTCAAAGGGCCGGCGCGGGCGTTGATCCACGAACTCAAATACCACAAGGGCCACCATGTGCTGGGTGACATCGAGGAAGCGGTGCGCGGGTCGGCGCATATCGCGGAGTTTATCCGTGACGCCGTGCTTGTGCCGGTGCCGTTGCATCCGCGTAAGGAACGGGAGCGCACGTATAACCAGACGCTGCTGCTGGCGCGGGCGATGGCGAAGGCGGCGGGAGGGGAAACGCGCGTCGAGGAGCTTTTGCGGCGCGTGATCGACACGCCATCGCAAACAACTTTCGACCGGAGGGCGCGGCGGGCGAACCTGAAAAATGCCTTTGCACTGGCGCGGGGGGCCACCATAAATCCGGCCTCACCCTATATCCTCGTCGATGATGTTTTCACCACAGGCTCAACTCTTAACTCCTGCGCAGGCGTTCTTCGCCGGGCGGGTGCGTTGAACCTGAACGTCGTCACGTTCGGCCACGGCTAATTTTTTCTGCATGTCGCTCTTCAGCAAACCGAAGTATTCCACGGTTGTCGTCAAAAAGAAGGATATCCCCAAGGGGATGTGGACCAAGTGTCCCATCTCGGGGGAGATCGTCTTCAACAAAGAACTCGAGGACAACCAGATGGTGGTGCCGAAATCGGGCTACCATTACCCCATCGGCGCCCGCCAGCGTATCGCGGCGCTCTTTGACGAAGGCACGTTTGAGGAGATCGACCCGACGATCCGTTCGGCGGATCCGCTCAAGTTCGTGGATTCGCAAAAGTATCCGGATCGTATCAAAAAATACGAAAAAGAGAGCGGCCTGACCGAGGCGGTGGTGTGCGGGACGGGCAAGATCCATGACATTCCGGTGTCGGTGGCGGTGATGGATTTCCGTTTCTGCGGCGGAGCGATGGGATCGGCGGTCGGTGAAAAGATCACCCGCGCCATCGAGCTTGCGCTGAAGAACAAGACGCCCTGTTTGATTTTCAGCGCGTCGGGCGGGGCGCGCATGCAGGAAGGTATTTTTTCGTTGATGCAGATGGCCAAGACCAGCGCGGCGCTCGGTCGGCTGGCGGAGGCGAAACTTCCCTATATTTCGATTCTCACGCATCCGACGATGGGCGGCGTGACGGCCAGCTTTGCGGTGCTGGGCGACGTGAACATCGCGGAGCCGGGAGCGTTGATCGGGTTTGCCGGCGCGCGGGTGATCAAAGACACGGTGAAGCAGACGTTGCCGCCCGGATTTCAGACGGCGGAATTCCTGCAAACGCACGGGTTGATCGACATGATCGTGAGCCGCCTCGAAATGCGGGACCGGTTGCGGGACATTCTGCAGGCGCTGTTTGTCAAAAAACTGCCGGCGGCTAAGAAGTGAGAGGCTGACCGCCTACGACGCGGATTCAACGTCCAACATCCAACGTTCAACACTCAACGTTCAATGGATGCGAATTCGCGTTTTGATCTGGAAGAGCGGTTGCTCGATTATGCGGCGAACATCGTGCGCGTGGCGGAGTCGATCCGGGTTTCGCCGGCGGGCACCCATGTCGCCAACCAAATGTTGCGCTCCGGAACCTCGGTTCTGCCGAACCACGGTGAGGCGCAGGCAGCGGAATCAAACGCGGATTTTATTCATAAACTGAGCATATGCCTCAAGGAATTGAGGGAGACCCGTCGTTGGCTGCGATTGATCCATAGGGTTCCTTTGATCGCGAAGCCGGATGCCGTGCTGCCCTTGCTGGCGGAAACAGAGGAGTTGATTCGCATTTTCTTTTCGAGTCTGAAAACCGCCCGCAAGAAAGGCACGAAATGAGCGGCCTTTTTGAACGTTGGATGTTGGAGGTTGAACGTTGAGCGTTGATCCCAAGATCGTCGATTACGCCGCGACGCAGGAGTATCTTTTTTCGCTGAAGGCGAAGGGAGTGAAGTTTGGCATCGACCGGATGCGGTTGCTCGTCGCCGGCATCGGGCATCCGGAGCGGGCCACGCCGGTGGTTCATATCGCCGGGACGAACGGCAAAGGGTCGGTGGCGGCGATGTTGGAGGCGATTTTTGCGGAGGCGGGGTGGCGCACGGGGCTTTATACGTCCCCGCATTTGGTGAAGTTGGGCGAACGCGTGCAGGTGGGGCGGGAGCTTTTGAGCGAGGCGGAGATCGTGGCGTTTACGAACGAGCTGCTGCCGGTGGCGGAGGCCGTGAGCCGGGGTTCGCCGGATGATCACCCGAGTTTTTTCGAGTTCATGACGGCGATGGCGTTTTTGCAGTTCGTGCGGAAACGCTGCGACATCGCGATCATTGAGACGGGGCTCGGCGGACGGCTCGATGCGACCAACGTGGTTGATCCCGAGGTGGCGGTCATCACGTCCATCGGGCTCGATCATTGTGACATGCTGGGCGATACGTTGGAGCAGATCGCTGCGGAGAAGGCGGGGATCATCAAGGCGGGGAAACCGGTCGTGATCGGACGGCTGCCGGCGGAGGGCGAGGCGGTTGTGAGGAGGGTGGCGGCGGAGCAGGGGGCGCGGGTTATTTCGGTGCGGGAGGAATTCGGTGAGGAGCTGGCGGGCTATCCGACGACGGCGTTTGAGGGGGATTATCAGCGTTGGAACGCGGCGACGGCGGTGCTGGTGGCGCGGTGTTTTGAGGCGAAGTGGAAACTGGACGACGAGGTGGTGAAGAATGGATTGGAATCCGCGCGGTGGCCGGGGCGCTGGCAGCGGACGAAGATAGGCGGGCGTGATTTGATTCTGGATGCGTCGCATAATCCGGAGGGTGCGGGTGTATTGGATGCGCAACTACGGGCATTGGTCGCGGAGACGGGACGCAAGCCGGTGGTGGTGACGGGGGTGTTGGGCGCTGCACGGGCGCGTCCGTTGCTGGAGGCGATCAGCCGGTATGCGGCGGAGATTCATCTGGTGATGCCGCAGCAATCGCGGGCGAGCGGGTTTGAGGAATTGGAGGCGTTGATTCCGAAGACGTTTTTGGGGCGGGTGACGCGGGCGACGGTGGCGGGGGTGTTTCCGGATGCGGTAACGTGTGCGGTGGGCGGACCGGACGACACGGTGGTCGTGACGGGATCGATTTACCTGCTTGGCGAAGTGATGGCGCGGATCGAGCCGGGGCGGGGGAAGATCGAGAGCCGGTTGCAGGATTTTTGAGCCGGAGTTATTGCCAGACGTATTGCACTCCGGGAATGACGGCGCCGATCGGCTGGCGGTCGTTGGGGGCAAGGCGCAGCGCGATGTGTTCGGTCTTGAGCGCATTCTCGGGGATGATGGCATCGGCGAGCGTTTTCATGTCGGCGATGGCTTCGCTCTCGGTGCGTCCAAAGATCACGAACGCCTGGTTGGCCAGGGGGCCGGCGACCTCCGCATCGATGAACGTGAGTATCCATGCCTAGCACGGAATTCCAGGGCCGCGAAGGTTGCCCAACTCGGCGAGCACCGTGCTGAAAAATGCGAGCGGCGGGACGGCATTTGGAGCGGTGGGGATTTTGGTGTTGAGGGCGGAGAGTAGGTGACGCCGGGCATCTTCGCGTTGTCCGCGCCGGTTGGCGAGACGGCCGAGTCCGACCAACGCCTCCGGGTAGTGGCCTAGACGGGTGACTTCTTCGTAGAGTTCCCAGGCGCGGTCGTGGCGGCGCATGCCCTCGTGAGAAGCGGCGAGTTGGAGCCGGAGCGCGGCGTCGGCGGTGGATTCCCGGAGCATCGGTGCCTCGAGCGAGTGCGCGGCCTCGAAATCGCGCCGCAGCAGATGCAGGCGTATGCGTGTCAGGCGCAGTGCAGGGTGTTCGAGCAGGGAGGCGGGGAGTTGCTCCACACGTTCGATGGCCTCGCGCAAGTAGCCGCAGTCGAGCAACTGGCTGAGCAGGAGTTTGATCGCGTCGAGGTCGGAAGGCGCGAGTGAGGCGGCGGTGCGGGCGTGGGAGAGCGCGGTCTGGTGTTTGCCGCGGTTAGCGGCGCAACTCGACAGCAGCAGGTGGACCGTGACGTCGTCGGGACGCACTTTAAGCAAGTCGCAGAGGAGTGCCTCGGAGGAACTCCAATCGGCCGCGAGATAAAGGCTCCACGCGGCACCCCACAATGTATCAGGAGTGCGAATACCGGTCTGTTGACGGAGAAAATAAAGGTTTTGGCCGACGAGTTCGTTTTGGCGGAGGGCGCCGGCTGCGATGAGAAAGGCAAGGGCGCAGGGAATGGATTTTGCGTTGAGTCCCAAGCCGAGGCGGCCGGCGACGTGGGCTTCGAGATAATGGCAGGCGGCGAGGGAGGAAAACGCCTGTTTTTGATAGAAGATGACGGCCTTTTTTCCCGAGTGGGCGAGAGCGGCCTCCTTTAGACGGCCTTCGATGATTTTTTCTTCGGCTCCCAGATCGGTGTAGTTGCGGAGGGTTTCGAGTCCTTCCTGGATATTGGCGAACGCGGGCACGGCCAGCGGGAAGGTGATTTTGTAGCGACCGAAGCGGTATAACCAGACGCCGCCGCCCATGCCGGCCAGGGCGAAGAGCAGTATCCAAAAGTTGAATCGGTCAACGAACGCCATGAAGGCGAAAACCACCGAGCCGAGCAGGATAAACATCGCCAGCATTTGCAGGGGACGGGTGGCGGCGCCGGAGCGGATTTTGCGGGCGAAGCCGCGAAGCTCCTTGCGTCGCGGGACTCCTGGATCGTCGCCTGGCGTTCGATCTCGGCGATGACGTGACCGGCGAGAGCGTCGGCATCGAGGATAAGTCCGATGGCGGGGGGCGAGTCGGGCGCGGGGCCATCGGCGAATGGAAGGGCGGCAATGCGGTCGGGAATGGAGGGGTGCGTGGAATACGGGTCGGTGGCGGCCTCGTTGGATTGATCGCCGGTGGAGGAGGTTTCCGCGGAGAGTTCTTCGAGAAGCCAGGCGGCGTAGCCGTCGCCCTGCTGGAGTTTTGCCATGCGCTCGTGCCATCCGAGACGGGCCGTGCCCTGGGACAAGCTGTGGAGTTTGCCCAAGGAAGACCTGAGGGAAGCCGAGCCGCAGAGTTGGGCGGCACCGAGGTCGGCCTCGAATTCATCCTGGCGCGAATAGGCGGCGACGAGTTTGGCGGCGACACGGGTGCAGGCATCGGCGCAGGCCAGACAAATCGCGCCGGCGGCGAAGGATTTTTTGGCACGGCGGAAATCCTCCTGCCGGGCGGAAAGCTGGTTGGTGAGGTTGGCGATGCGTGCGAAGCCTCCTCCGAGCCAGGTGCGGAGACCGCGACGCACGAGGCGGGCGTGGGCCATTTCGTGGGCGAGGACGGCCTCGACTTCCGCTTCGGTGAGGCCGGCCAGCAGATCGTAACCGATGCCGAGGCGCGTGGCCTTTGAGCCTTGGCGCCAGCCGCGCAGCTCGACCCAGGCACCAACGTTCATTTCGACGACCACCTCGCGCGGAACGGCGATGCCGAGGCGTCCGGCAAGGGAGTCGAGAATGGAGAACAGGCGGGGGGCTTCATCGCGGTTGAGCGGCACGCGACCGTGCTCGCCTTTGCGCAACCACAGGCTGCGCGCGAAGAGGGTCAGCAATCCGCCATGGCGCTCCATTACGGGGGTGATGATACCGATCATGCCGAAGCGGAGCAGAGCGACGAAGATGACAAGTTCGACCGCGAGGAAGAGGACGATCACGGTCATCGCCGCGAGTGAAAACAAGTAGCACAACGCGATCATGGCGCAGGCGCTCAGAATGAGCAGGGCCTTGGCGGAGGCGTTCAACGGTCGCGCCGTGGGGATGGTTGGCGCGGCTAGGTGAAGAGGGGACTCGGCGCGGGGTTGCCCGTCGGTATTCATCGCGCGACTACCTGCACGGAAACCATCTGGCAGGACAGGCCAATTTATTTGATTTGGACTATCGCGGGTCGATGACGGAGATAACCGGCTTCGGGATTTCCAATCAGTTCTTCACCTCGGTCGCTTCGATGTCGATGACGTCGGCGGTGTGCAGGGGGCGGGGGCGCGGGGAGGTGCGGCGGAAAGCGGGGCGGGTTGCGGGGCGTCCGCGCAGGCGTTGGAAAGTGTAGATGATCACGCTGACCAGCATCACGGCGACGGCGGCCAGCAGGCCCAGGATGATCACGATGCCGGCGATGAGGAAGCGGAGAAGCTGCATGGGGTGACAGACTCGGATCGGCGCGGAAGGTTGCACCGAAGCGGTCAACTTCGAGGGCGCGCCTAAAATTCACGGCCGATTTGGACTCCCTTTCAGCCTGGAAGCCTCCTTATACCAACAGACAGAAACATTCGGATTTTAACCACGGATTACACGGATGGGCACGGATGGAATCGCGTTGTAGCGAGCAGGGACGAGACGAGGACGAAGACGGATTTTTGCCACAGAGCCGAGCCGGAGTCCGAGCAGGAGGGCACAGAGTTTCGGATGTCGGAATCGGAGGCGGAGACGCAGGGGGGTAACCGCGAAGGGGCGCGAAGTAGCGCGAAGAGGAAGAAGGGAGGGGTGGACTCGGAGTTGTTGCCCACGAAACACACGAAAAAACACGAAAAGGGGGAATCGGAAAACGGAGTTTACCACGGATTATATGGATGGGCACGGATGCAGCCGCGAGCGGGAGCGAGCAGGGAGAGGTAAGGGATTTTTAACCGCGAAGGGTGCGAAGAGGAGGAGACAGAGATCGGAATTTTGTCACAGAGCCGAGCCGGAGTTCGAGCAGGAGGGCACAGAGTTTCGGATGTCGGAAACGGCGGGAAAGAGGCGGTGGATAAGAAGTGTTATCGGGACTAAAGACAGGAGGGGACGGAGGGCGGAGTTTTTTTAACCACAGATTTCACGGATGGGCACGGATTGATTGGTTTGTATCCGTGTGATCCGTGAAATCCGTGGTTAAAATTCAGGGTCCCAAGGTGTGTCTGGGAAAGAAATCATACCATCGCTGACGCTCTACGAGTGAAGGGAGAAAAGGTGTCGGGCCGGCGTTGCCCTCGGCGGCACGGGCCGCTGGCCCGCCTCCGACTCGGTCGCCTTGGCCGAGTGCCCTTTCTCCCTCACGCTGGCCCGACTTCTTTCACAGACATACCTTGCCGGGACGACGGAACAGCCTCCTTACGTCGGCTGCCACGTGGTGATGGATTCGCGTCTGGGTCAGACGAGTTTGATCAGCTCGGACGTCGGGGGGACGTCTTTGATGATTTGGGAGGGCTCGGGGCCGACGCCGAGGTAGCGGAGGTTGGGGAGCTTGGCGCACTCGGGGAGCGGCTCGCCGTGGAAGGCGACGTCGAGGAGGGATTTTACCATCGCGGCGACGTAGCGTTGGGCGTTTGTCGGGAGATCGGCGAAGTGGCGGACGGAGGAGACGTCTTCGGTCCAGCCGGGGTGGCGGGTGTAAACGGGCTTCAGTGCCTTGCGGATGGCGTCGTTGCGGGGGACGTGGTGGTAGCGTTTGCCCGAGGCGTCTTCGTAGGCGACGGCGATGAGCAGGTCGGAGTTCCACTCGCCGCGGTGGGTGAGGGCGTCGAGTTTGTTGATCATCACGTCCTGGTAGCCGCCGTAGCGGAGGGCGTCGCCTTTTTCCACGGCGTCATACCAGCCGACCATGCGCTGGCGTCCGGTGGAGGTGCCGAATTCGAGTTTCTTGAGGAGGACGGAGAGCGGGTGCGCTTCGTCCATCTGCGTGAGGAACACGTGGGTGCCGACCTTGGTGTCGTAGGCCTTGGCGACGCCGAACGTGTGGATGCGCTGCACGGGGATGCCGGCGCTTTCGAAGAACTCGGGCGTGAAGGTGTGCGAGGCGGTGACGTTGGGCGAGTAGCCGTGGCGTTTGTCGAGCCAGTAGGCTTGTCCGAATTCGCCGATGATGGTGTGGCCGGCGCGGAGTTCTTTGAGGACGAGTTCGCGGACTTCGCCGATGTTTTTGGCGAGGCGCTGGCCGGCCTGCCAGTAGGTCTCGGTGAGGACGGCGAGGTTGAGGGAGAACGGGCCGTCCCCGCGGAAGAGGGTGAAGTCGAAGTCTTCTTTGGTGAAGACGCCGAGCTCGATGGCCTCGGTGTTGGCGCGGAGTTCGGCGTCGCCGAGTTTTTGGAAGAAACCGGCGAAGGTGTCGGCGGAGACTTTGCAAACGTGCCGGATGGTCGCGAGGGCGCGGTCGGCACGCTGGGCGAGTTTTTTGGCGTAGGCTTCGCGGGAGCCGAGGAAGTCGGCGTAGGTGATCTGCCACTGGCCGACCTCGTCGGCATAGGCGGGCGTGATGCCGCGGCCGGTGGAACCGCGGGGCTCTTCGGCGAGGACGTTGACGCGGTAGTCTTCCCAGGCGAGGTCGAGCAGGCGGTGGGTGAGATCGGAGACCATCGTGCGCTCGTCGATGACGAGGCGGTTGAGGACGGGGTAGCCCTTCTTTTCGAGGGGCATGGCTTCCCACCAGGCTTTGCGCGGGTCGGCGACGACACCGGCGCCGATGGCGAGGTGGGCGAGTTCCTTTTCGACGACGCCGGAGGGGAGCAGGTTGAGTTTGATGCCGGCGGCGGTGTGGCCGGAGTTGGCGCCGCCGTTGACCTTGAGGACGGTGGTCACTTCGGAGGCGGTGCCGCGCAGCTCGTGGACGACTTCGGGGATCAGGCGGCCTTTGCCCTCGTCACCGAGGGAGATGCCGACATCGGCGATGAGCTGGCTGGAGAAAGGAAGAAGCGACATGGCGAACGGATGAACAAAGCGGGCGGGCGAGGGGGGTTCAATCGCGGAATTTGGGGCGGCGCGGAGTTTCGATCCGGTTGACCACGAAACACACGAAAGACACGAAAATGGAATGGCGGAAGCGCGAGCAAGTGGCGGACTGTCGCTATGCTCGAAACGCGGCCTACGTCGAAACGGACTTACGAGCTGAAGCGGACGACACGGAGGTCGGCCCTCCCTTGAGGATCAGCCTTTGGACTGGGTTTTGATTTCGACCACGTCGTGGGGGGAGGCTTCTTTTTGGCCGGCGGGAGACACGCGGATGTAGCGGGCTTTTTCGCGGAGGGTTTTGAGGTCTTTCGCGCCGAGGTAGCCCATGCCGCTTTGGACGCCGCCGATGAGGTTGTCGATCGTGTCGTCGAGCGAGCCGCTGACTTCCT
>CAMBLN010000047.1 GCA_945868215.1 Opitutus sp. GAS368 | reverse complement strand
GGCGAGGGGGCGGTGTGGTGGCAGCCGGTGGTTGCGGGCTCGCTGTTTTTTCTCGGGCAGATTTTTACTTTTTTAGCGCTTAATTATGGGGATGTGTCGGTGGCTACGCCGGTGCTAGGGCTGAAGATCGTGCTCGTGGCGTTTTGCAGCGTGCTGGTGCTGCCGGAGGCGGTGCCGCTGATCTGGTGGATCGCGGCGGCGTTGAGCACGGGGGCGATCGTCATGCTGAGTCGGGGTGAGTCGCGTCCGAAACATGTGGTGGGGCGCACGGTGCTCACGGCGGGACTGGCGGCGGCGAGTTTTGCGATGGCGGATGTGCTCGTGCAGAAGTGGGCGCCGGCGTGGGGTGTGACGCGGTTTTTGCCGGCGATGTTTGGATCGGTGGCGGTGATGTCGGTCGGGCTGATTCCGTTTTTCAGCGCGCCGTTGCAGAAGGTGCCGCGGGCGGCGTGGGGCTGGCTGGTGGGCGGCTGTGTGCTGCTCGCGTTGCAGGCGGGGAGCATGGCGTTCGCGCTTGGCGTGTTTGGAGACGCGACGGCGGTGAATATCGTGTATTCGGCGCGCGGGTTGTGGAGCGTCGCGGCGGTGTGGCTGGTCGGCCACTGGTTCTCCAACGAGGAGCAACGGTTGGCGCCGGCGGTGCTGCGGAGCCGACTGTTGGGCGCGGGGTTGATGCTGGCGGCGATTTCGCTGGTGGTGCTGGGGTGAGGACGGAGCGCGAGCTAGCTCGCGGCCTACGTCGATCCATCGCGAGCAAGCTCGCTCCCACGTCGGAGGCTAGTGTTTGCCCTCTTTGTAGATGCCGTAGGCGACGTAGGCGGCGAGGAGGATGGCGATGATGTAGCCGGTGGCGCTCAGACTGGTGTTGGCGCCGCCTTTGGCGGCGACGATCAGTGAACTGCCGATGAACAAACAGCCGCTGATGAAGCCGAGGGCGATGCGGTTGGCGGAGGTTTTTAAGGCGTCGTCGAGGTCTTCCAGGCCTTGGTGCTGGAACTTGATCGTGAGGTCGTCGTGCTCGATGCGGCGGATGATGCGGAAGATTTCCGTGGGCAATTCGCGTGCACCGGTGAGCAGCGAGCGGAGCATCGAACGACCTTCGCGGATCATGGCGCGGGGGCCGGTGCGTTCTTGCTGGAGTTCGGTGAGGATGGGCTTGGCTTCGTGGCGCAGGTCAAACTCGGGGTCGAGCGTGCGGGCGACTTCCTCGATGGAGAGCACGGCTTTCGCCATGAGCGAATAATCGCGGGTGATGTTGATGCCGTTCTGCCCGAAGATGAAGAGGAGCTTCAGCATGGCGCGGCCGAGTTGGACGTGGCCGATGGCGCTGTTGAAATCTTCGCGGAGGGCGAGGGTGACGTCGCGTTCCATGCCGTGGAGGTCGGCGCGTCCGCCGGGGCTGCCGAGATCGGCGGCGATTTGCACGATGCGTTCGGCGTCCTGGTGGACAGCCGCCATAAATAGGTCGGCGAGGCCGAGGCGGAGGCGGCGCGTGAGGTTGCCGGCCATGCCCCAGTCGAGGAAGCAGAGGCGTCCGTCGGGCGTGACGAGGACGTTGCCGGCGTGCGGGTCGGCGTGGAAGAAGCCGGCGATGAGAACCTGGTGGATGAGCGAGGCGGCGCCGTTGGCGGCGATGCGTTTGGCTTCCTCGGGTGCGAGGCGCGCTTCGCCGACGGTGACGCCGGCGATACGCTCCATGACGAGGACGTATTCGCCGGAGAGTTCCTCGATGACCTCGGGGGCGAAGACGCGGTCGGGGTGGGGATTGAGGGCGTTGAAGTAGCGCTGATTGCGGGCCTCGTGGCGGAAATCGAGTTCGCGGAGGAGGTTTTCTTTTACTTCTTCGACGACGGAGGGGAGGTCGTAGGGTTTGAGGGCTTCGATGCGGTGGTGAAGTTGTCCGGCGAACCACGAGAGGAGATCGAGGTCGGCCTGGACGGTTTTGAGGAGGTCGGGGCGCTGGATTTTGACGGCGACTTCACGGCCGTCTGGAAGCGTGGCGAAATAGACCTGGGCGAGGGACGCGCTGGCGACGCAGGCCTCGTTGAAGGAGGCGAAGGCGACGGACGGGGCGACGGGGAGTTCTTCGAAGAGAACGGGGCGCATCGCTTCGAACGGGAGCGGGCGGACGCGGTTCTGGAGTTTGCGGAGTTCGAAGATGAGCGGGGGCGGGAGGGCGTCGGGCCGCATGCTCATGAGCTGGCCGACTTTCACAAACGTGGGGCCGAGTTCCTCGAGGGCGAGGCGGGCGCGTTCCCAGACGGTGCGACGCTCGGCGGGCTGCGGGATGATGCGTTTCCACAGGCCCTCCTGCGGGTCGAGCTGCGTGAGCAGGTTGGCGAAGCCGTGCTTCGCGAGCACGGCGAAGATGTCCTTCGCGCGCGCGGCGTTGCTGAGGAACGTCAGCGGTTTCACGGTTCGCCGGCGCGGGTGGGGGGCGTGGCGAGTTTGGCTTCGAGGTCGCGGATGCGCTGTTCGAGGGCGGCGATGCGAGGGTCGGTTTTGTCGGTGCCGCGGGAGGCGAGCTCCTGGATTTTGGCGGCGAGCGTCTGGCTGACGTCCTCGAATTCCTTGCGGCCCTGTTCGGCGATTTTGGAGGCGATGATCTTGGCGTCCTCGGCCTTCACTTTGCCTTGGCGGACGTAGTCGCCGAGGGTGTCTTCCACTTTTTCTTTGGTGATGACGGCGGCGCCGACGCCGGCGAGCAGGGTCTTCTTAATTAGGTCGATCATAGTGTTGTGAGGTTAATCAGGGATGACGGACGGGCAATGGCAAAGGCGTGGGAGCGGCGAACGACAACGATGACGGATTTCTTATTTGGAAATCAGGAAATCAGGAACGGAGGGAGCGAAAGGGAAAGATTACGAGAACACCGATGGAGCGGAGTGTTTAATCGGCTACGACGGGGAGAAGCGGATCGGCGGAGCGCGGGGATTTGGCGGCGTGGGGGGCTACGGCGCGAAGACGCCAGGCGAGCACGACGGTGAGGGCGAAGGCGGCGACGGCGATCCAGCCGACGCGCGGGTAACCGACGAGGCGTCCGCTGACGACGTCGCGCGTGATGAGGGAACCGGCGACGAGATTGGCGCAGCCGCCGGCGGCTTGTTGCACGGCGGAGTTTACGCTCATGAAACCGCCGCGGTAGCGCGGTTCGACGGCGTTGCTGATCATGGCCATCGCGGGCGTAAAGCGGCCGGCCATGGTGGCGAAGAACAGCGAGGTGATGATCAACGTGACGACGATGGGCGTGGAGCCGAGTCGCGTGATGATGAGCGCGGTGATGATGGAGAATACACTGACACCGGCGAGGACGTGGAGTTTGTCGTGGCGGTCGGAGAGGCGTCCGAAGAGACGCGTGGTGAAGAACGTGGCGGCGCCGCCGAAGAGATAGACGAATTTGAGCTGGGATTCGGAGAGACCGGTGTTGGCGACGAGGGACGGCGACATGAACGGGATGATCGAGGCACCGGCGAACACGAGCGCGGCGGTGACGAGGAAACCGCGCAGGTGGATGCCGTGGGTGAGGATTTCCCACATCTGGCGGACGGGGTGGGTTTTGAGGGCGGAGGGTGGGAGCGACGGCAGGTAGCGCGAGGCGGTGAACCAGATCGGCACGGCGAGGACGGCGAGGAGGAAGAACGGCGCGTGCCATTCGAAGAGATCGACGAGGATGAGACCGGCGGGGATGCCGAGCACGGAGGCGAGCGGGAAGGCGGACATGACGACGGCCATGCCGCGTCCGCGGCGTTCGGGCGGGATGACGTCGGCGACGATGGCGAGGACGATGGCACCGGCGACACCGCCGAAGGCACCGGCGGCGATGCGCGCGATGAGCAGAAAGTGAAACGTGGGCGAGAGGGCGCAGGCGAGCGTGGCGAGTCCGAAGCCGGCGTAGAGCCAGAGCAAGGCGCGTTTGCGGTCGAGACGGTCGATAAAGAAGCCGCCGATAAAACCGGTGACGGCGGCGGCGAGTCCGTAGGCGGCGACGAGGTAGCTGAATTGGGAAGGCGTGATGTTGAACACGCGCATGAGGCCGGCACCGAGCGGCATCATGATCATAAAATCCATGATGTGGGTGAACTGGATGGCGGCCAAGGTGAAGAGGACTCCGCGCTCGGAGGTGGCGGCGCGAACGGGCTTAGGAGCGGAGGCAGGAACGGGCGGAGACATCAGACGCGCAAGGGATGCGGGTTGCGGGGCGGGGCAACCACGGGAGGGAGATTCAAGCGGTTGGTGGAGGGGCGAGGCGGACTACGCGGAGCGGTCCGCACGCGAGGTGCGACCCTACATCATGACGCCGGCTTTTCGGGCGGAGGGGTCGTCGTGTCGTCGCCGTCGTCGGAAGCGGCGGGCTCGATGGTTTCGGGCGGACGGGTGTAGCGCGGTTTTTTGGGGGCGGGGCGGGGCGGCTCGGAGTCATCGAGGGCGCGCTTGATTTGGTCTTCGACGCCGGAGGTGGCTTTTTTGAATTCGCGGATGGACTTGCCGAGGCCGCGGGCGAGTTCGGGGAGACGTTGACCGCCGAAGAGCAGCAGGATCACAAAAAAGATGAGCAGCATCTCGCCGCCGCCGAGGCCGTCGATGAAGGCGAGTGTGTGGAGAGGTGCGGTGGACATGGCGGATTATTTGACGGCTATTTCGACGACGAAACTTTGCGCCTGGCCGGGCTGGACCCAGTGGAGGCCGATCTTGGTTTCGGGGGCATTGGGCGGGCCCATCCACGGCTCGACGCAGTAGAACGGAGCTTCGGGAGACATCGTCCAGGTGACGAAGGTTGCCTCGGCGGGCGGAATGGCGGCGGTGCCGTTGCGCACGGTGACGGAGCCGGGGCCGTTGACGGGGCCGAAGGAGACGGCGTTGGACTTGAGGCCGAGGTGGAAGGTATCCACGAGGGCGGGGTTGTCGAGGCGCTCCTCGGGCTTGAGGGCAGGGCCGGGGGTGAGTTTGCCGGCGGCATCCTGGCGGTGGGTGCGTGTGGCGGGGATGCGAATCGCGTAGTCGGCGCGCGTGTGGCCGTCGCTCCATGGAGCTGTAAAATAAAAGTGGTGGCCGGCGCTCCACGGGATCGGCTGGGTGTCGAGATTGCGCAGGGTGAGTTCGCAGGCGAGGCCGAGCTCGGAGAAACGATAGGCGACGGTGAACTCGTAGTTGAACGGATAGGCGGCGCGGGCATCGTCGCTCGGGAGGAGTTGGGCGGTGAAGCCGCGGGCATCGAGACGCGTGACCTTGAATTCACCCTGGCGGGCGAAACCGTGCATGGGCATCGGGCGGCGCAGGCCGGCGGGGTCGCGCCAGAAGGCGATTTCGCCGGCGTCGAAGGTGCGGGCGTTGAAAGGGAAGAGGATGGGGTTGCCGCCGCGGACCTTGTAGAACTCGGCGAAGTTGGCGTCTTCAGGCCAGTAGAGAATATCGCGGGTGGAGCCGTCGCCGAGGCCGAGGTGCCAGTTCATCAGACGCGCGCCCTGTTCGGGCAGGGCGAGGAAGGTCGAGTTGCCGACCTGCCAGCGAGTGAGCGTCTTTCCGTTGTAAGCGACCTTTTCCATGAGAGGGGAGTTTTCGCGGGTGCGAATCGTGCAGGCAAAGGGATTTTGTGGAAACAAGCGGGGGAGTTTATAACGCGCTGATGTGCCGGGATGCTTGCGCAATGAAATAGGCCGACTCTTACTCTCGGTTTTATGAAGCGCGTTTTCCTTACCATGCTGGCGGTGTTGATGCTTCCGCTGTTGCGGGCGGAGGAGCCGGTGGCGGTGAAGCCCGAGGCGGCGCCCGAAGCTGCGGCGGTGGCGAAGACGGGGAAAACCGTGGTGGTGATTCCGGTGCGCGAAGGCATCGACAATCCGATTTTGTATGTGCTGCGGCGCGGGATGAAGGAGGCGATCGAGAAAAAGGCCGACGTGGTCGTGCTGGACATGGAGACGCCGGGCGGACGGTTGGACGTGACCTTCGAAATCATGGAGGCGCTGGGGAAGTTTGAGGGGCAGACGATCACGTTTGTGAACAAGGAGGCGATTTCGGCGGGGGCTTTTATCTCGGCGACCACGGATGAAATCTGGTTTGCGCCGGATGGCGTCATCGGCGCGGCGGCACCGGTCACGGGCGGAGGCAAGGACGTCGATGTGACGATGAAGCAGAAGATCGTGAGTTACCTGAAGGCGCGGGTGCGGGCGATTTCCGAAGGCAAGGGGGAGCACCGCGGCGCGGTGATTTCCGCGATGATCGATGCGGAGACGGAGTTGAAGATCGGCGACAAGGTGTTGAAGGAGAAAGGCGAGTTGCTCTCGTTGACCGCGACCGAGGCAAACAAGGTTTACGGGGAGCCGCCGATGCCGCTGCTGGCGGCGGGCATCGCGAAGACGGTGGATGATCTGCTCGTGCAGAAATTCGGCGCGGGGAATTTCACGGTGCAGACGCTGGAAGTGACCTGGTCGGAGGAGTTCGCCCAATACCTGAACGCGCTTTCGCCCATTTTGATGGGGCTGGGATTGCTGGCGGTGTTCATCGAGTTCAAGACGCCGGGATTTGGATTTTTCGGCATCGCGGGCGGGGTTTTGCTCGGGATTGTATTTTTCGGGCACTACGTGGCGGGATTGTCAGGGCATGAGCCGGCGGTGGTGTTTGCGATCGGCGTGCTGCTGGTGTTTGCGGAGATATTGTTTTTCCCCGGAGTGATCGTGGCGGCATTGACGGGAGTGCTGCTGATGCTGGGCGCGCTGGTGTGGTCGATGGCGGACCTGTGGCCGAACGAGCCGGTGAAGATCAACAGCGACGTGTTTACCCAGCCGCTGATCAGCATGGGGCTGGGCGTGCTGGTGGCGGTGGTGCTGGCCGCAGTGCTGGCGCGGTTTTTGCCGAAGGGGTGGTTTTGGGACAAAATGATTTTGCAGGCGGCCATCGATACGAATTCGCAGGCGCCGACGACACGCGCGACGGAGTCGGGGTCGCTGGTGGGACGCCGCGGCGTGGTGGCGTCGGCGTTGATGCCCTCAGGACAGATTGAAATCGACGGCCGCCGTTATGAGGCGCGTGTTGCGGTGGGCATGATCGAGGCGGGTGCGACGGTGGTGGTTGTGAAACGGAGCGACTTCGGACTGGTCGTCGAAAGGACTGACGCATGAACGCCATCCTGATGTTTTTTATCGCCGGAGCGGTGCTGCTTGCGGCGGAGGTGTTCGTGCCGGGGGCTATCCTTGGGATTTTTGCGGCGATATCGCTTTTGGTCGGAGTGGTATTGTCGTTCGTCGAGTATGGTTCGACGGGCGGCTGGATCGCGGTTGCGGCGGCGCTCGGGCTTACGGCGATCACGCTGTGGTTTGAGTTCAAGGTTCTGCCGAAGACCGCGCTGGGACGGAGGCTTTTCCTGAAGGCCGAGGTCACGGGAGCGAGTCAGGCGCCGCTGGCGAAACGTGAAACGGTTTTGGGACAGGACGGCGTGGCTGACACGACGCTTGCGCCCACCGGCTATGTCACGGTCGCGGGCAAACGCTACGAGGCGTATTCGCGTTCGGGGCTGATCGCCAAAGGCGAGGCGCTGCGCGTGGTTGAACTCGATAACTTTCGTCTGATTGTCCAAAAAAACTCCTAAACCTTCCTTATGAATAACTGGTTCCTCATCGTTGTTATTGGTCTGCCGATTTTGATCATCGGTGGCATCGTTCTCTCGTTCTTCAGCGTGTGGCTTCGTGCCTGGCTGGCGGGCGCTTATGTCGGTATCGTGACGCTGGTCGCGATGCGTCTGCGTCAGGTGCCTTACGGTCTCGTGGTCGATGCGCGCATCACCGCCAAGAAGGCCGGCATCGACATCTCCATCGACGACATCGAGGCGCATTTCCTCGCGGGTGGTAACGTCGTCCCCACGATCCAGGCGCTCATCGCGGCGCAGAAGGCCGGCATCGAGCTGAGCTGGAACCGTGCGTGCGCGATTGACCTCGCGACGAAGGGTTCGGGCAAGTCGGTCGTCGAGGCCGTGCGCACGAGCGTTGATCCGAAGGTGATCGATTGTCCCAATCCCGAAGCCGGTCGCACGACCATCGACGGTGTCGCCAAAGACGGTATTCAAGTGAAAGTGAAGGCCCGCGTGACGGTGCGCACCAATCTTGATCGTTTCGTCGGCGGTGCGAAGGAAGACACGATCATCGCCCGCGTGGGTGAAGGCATTGTGTCCACCATCGGTTCTTCCGAGAGCTACAAGGTCGTCCTTGAGTCGCCGGACAGCATTTCGAAGACGGTGCTGGCGCGCGGTCTCGATGTGGGCACGGCGTTTGAAATCCTCTCCATCGACATCGCCGACGTGGACGTGGGCGAGAACGTCGGTGCGAAGTTGCAGGAAGCGCAGGCCGAGGCGAACAAGTCGATCGCGCAGGCGCAGGCGGAAATTCGTCGTGCGGCGGCGGTCGCCGTGGAGCAGGAAATGAAGGCCCGCGTGCAGGAGATGCAGGCGGAAGTCGTGCGCGCCGAGGCCGAGGTGCCGAAGGCCATCGCCGAGGCGTTCCGTTCGGGCCGTCTGGGCGTGATGGATTACTACAAGATGGAAAACGTGAAGGCCGACACCGACATGCGCACGGCCATCGCGAAGCCCGGTGACGCGCATAAATCCTAACCTCGAACCGCGCGTTGGGAACAACGCGCGCCACCCTCATGGATTGGATCTTCGATAATCTTCAAATCGTCATAGCGGTCGCCGGTGCGATCGCCTACTGGCTGAACGCGCGCAACAAGGACAAGGCGGGCGAGCCGGCGGATTATGATGGCGATGGCGAGCCGGACAATGTGCCGAGGTCCGGCCGCGCGTTGCGCGAACAGGACGACACGATGATGACGGATGAGCACACGCGCCGGGTGCAGGAGGAAATCCGCCGCAAGATCGCGGAGCGTGCGGGCGGCGCGGGGCATTCCGGCGGTCATACGGGGCATTCACATCCGCCGGTGCCGCCGCCGGTGCCGGTGGCGCGCGACTGGCGTCGGGAACAGGCGTCGGATGCGCGGCGGCAGGAAGTGGAACACGAGGCGGCGCTGGTGTTGGAGCGTCAGCGCGGGCTGGCCGAGCAACTGGCGGCGCTCAAGGCGCGCAAGGCGGAGGCCGGGCGCGAAGCAAAGTCGGTGTGGACGGCGGACGCGTTGCCCGCGGGCGGGAAGAGCATGAAGAAGGGGACGCCGGTGATGCGGGACGATCTCGGATTGCTGGCCGAGTTGCGCAACGCGCGTTCGCTGCGGAAGGCGATCGTGATGCGCGAAGTGCTCGGGGCACCGGTGGGGTTGAGGTAATCGGAGCGGACGCCTCGGAGAGGCGTCCCTACCAGGGCATAAAAAAGCCGCGCCTTTTCGGGTGCGGCTTTTTTGCGGGTGTATCCGTGGAGTGGTTACGGGGCCTTGATTTCGGTGGGGCTGTTGGCGAGGCGCCAGAATTTGCCGTTGCCGCCGACTTCGACCTGCAGGGATTGCGGGGTTTCGCAGACGATGGTCATGCCCTGGTTGTAGGGGAGCGGGCGGCTTTCGCCGGCTTTGAGAGGGCCGCGGTAGAGGACGGTGCCGGTGGGTTTTTCGGTGACGGTGACGAGCGGCACCGAGGTGATGGCGGCGAGGTTGAGCACGTGGTCGCCGGGCTGTGCTTTGACCCAGGTGACGTCGTCGGCGGAGGGGCGGTCGCCGGTGAGAGCGCCGATGCCCCAGATGAGCAGGAGGACGAGGATGATGGCGCCGCAGAGAAGCGCGCCGGCCTTGAGGATGAGATTGGGGTCCAGGCTGAAACCGCCGGGGGCGCGGGGGCGGAAAGTGGCAGGGTTTTTGTCGGAAGGGACGACGTCCGCGCCGGTGTGGGAGGGGGAAGCCGGGGAAGGGGCTTCGGCGACGGTGCCGGCCTTGGCGGTGGCGACGCTGATGTCCATGCGGCCGTAAACTTCGCGGTTGAGGGAGCGGCCGTTTTTGGCGGCGTCGCCGAGGCCGAGGGCGTGGTAATCGTTGATGATTTTTTCGCCGGAGAGTTTCAGGTAGATCGCGTAGGTGCGGAGGAAGCCGCGCACGTAGATTTCGGGCAGTTTGATATCAAACTGGTTATTCTCGTATTTGTGCAGGTAGTCGCCGCGGATTTTGGTGGCCTCGGCGGCTTCACGGATGGAAATGCCTTTGCGCTTACGGGCTTCTTCGAGGCGTTCGCCGATGGTCTGCATAGGGTGGGATTAGGGAAAACGAACCGTAAGGGGAAGGCGGATTTTAAAGGGCGTCCAAGTCTTTGAGGATTTCGCGGGGGCTGGAGCCGTTTTCGGGGCCGACGATGCCCTTTTCCTCCATGAGGTCCATGATGCGGGCGGCGCGGTTGTAACCGATGCGCAGGCGGCGCTGGATCATGGAGGTGGAGGCGCGTTTGGTGGACTTGATGACGTCGAGGGCCTGGTTGAATAGCTCTTCGTCGTCGCCCATGTCGTCGTCGGCACCGCCGGCTTCGCTGTCCTCGTCGTCGGCGGAGGCGTCGCGGTCGATCTGTTGCTGGACGGAGGCGGCGTATTGGGGCGGGCCGTTTTTCTTGAGGAATTCGACGACGTCCTGGACCTCTTCGTCGGAGACGAAGGCGCCCTGCGCGCGGACGAGGCGCGAGCTGCCGGGGGGCGAGAACAACATGTCGCCGCGACCGATGAGGGTGTCGGCGCCCTTGCCGTCGAGGATGGTGCGCGAGTCGACCTGGGAGGCGACCTGGAAGGCGATGCGGGAAGGGAGGTTGGCTTTGATAACGCCGGTGATGACGTTCACGGACGGGCGTTGGGTGGCGATGATGAGGTGGATGCCGGCGGCGCGGGCGAGCTGGGCGAGGCGGGCGATGGACGTCTCGATCTCGGCGGGGGCGACCATCATGAGGTCGGCGAGCTCGTCGATGATGGCGACGATGTAGGGCAGACGCTCGGGGATTTCGAGGCCGTCGTCGGCGGCGAGGGGATCGACGCCATCGAGGGATTGTTGGGAGTCTTCGGCGGGGAACTCGGGGGAGGCGGATTTTTTGCGTCCGTTGAAGCCGGCGATGTTGCGGACGCCGACCTTGGCGAAGATCTGGTAGCGTTGTTCCATCTCGCCGAGGAGCCACTTGAGGGCGGAGGGGACCTTTTTCGGCTCGGTCACCACCGGGATGAGCATGTGGGGGAGGGTGTTGAAGATTTTAAGTTCAACGACCTTCGGGTCCACCATGATGAGGCGGAGATCCTTGGGGCTCTTGCGGTAAACGATGGAGGCGATGATGGAGTTGATGCAGACCGATTTGCCCGAGCCGGTGGCGCCGGCGATCAGGAGGTGGGGCATCTTGGCGAGATCGGAGATGAGCGGTTTGCCGGAGACATCCTTGCCGAGGGCGATGGGGATTTCGGCCTTGGCGGCGGACCAGTCTTCGGACTCGAGGATCTCGCGCATGCCGACGGGGGTGGGCGTGCGGTTGGGCATTTCGACGCCGACGGCGGCTTTGCCCGGAATGGGGGCGAGGATGCGGACGGACTGGGCGCGCATGCCGAGGGCGATGTTTTTGTCGAGGCCGGCGATTTTTTCGACGCGGACGCCGGGGGCGGGGACGAGTTCGTAGCAGGTGATGACGGGGCCGACGTGTATTTCCCCGGGGGATACAGTGACGCCGAATTCGCCGAGGATGCGGACGAGGTCGGCCATGTTGCGGGCGTATTCGTCGTCGGTGCCGTCGGTGGCGGCGGGAGCCTGTTCCTTGAGGAGGGAGAGCGGGGGAAACTGGTAGTTTTCCTCGGATAGCGGAATGGCGGGGGATTTGGCTTTTTTGGTTTCCTCGGCCTTGACGATGGACACGGGGGCGAGGCCGCCGGGGAGTTTTTCGAGGGTGCCTTCGGGTTTGGCGGAGGCGCGGTTGATTTTGGGGGCGACGGGAGGGGCGGGCGGAGGGGCGTCGACGGCGGCGGGCTTGGGCTCGCTTTCGGTTTTGGGGGCGAAAGGGGAGGCGGTGTTTCCGGTGCGCGGGAGGGTGAGTTTTTTATTGGGAGGCGGCGGCGCGGCGACTGCGGCGGCGGCGGGGGCTTTTTCCTCGGTTTTGCGTTTTTCGGCGGAGGCTTTGAGCTGGGCGCGCAATTCGGCGGCTTCGCTTTTGGCGGCGGCGCGGCGTTCGCGCCAGGCGTGGAAACCGTGGATGAGTTTGTCGAACTCGGTGCCGATATCGCGGACGATGATGAAGATGAACCCGAGAACGTAAGTGGTGCCGAGCAGAAGCACGGTGCCGAAGACGCCGAGGGTTTCTTTGAAGAGACCCTTGTAGATCGCGTTGCCCAGAAGGCCGCCGAGGCCCTCGGTGAAATATTGGGTGACGCCGAAACTCTCGATCATGGCGGCGAGCGACGAGGCGCTGACGACGCAGATGACCATCGCGATGACGCGGGTGGCGGCAAACTGCCGGGCGTTGCGCAGCGCGAGGTAGGTCATCCAGAAAAGAAACGGCGGCAGCAACCAGATGCTCAGGCCGATGGTGTGGAGCGCCCACCACGTGAAATCGGCGCCGACGCTGCCAACGAGGTTGGGTTCAACCTGGCGGTAGTTGGTGCCTGCCCAGCGACTCTGCTCGGGAGCGAAATCGATAAACGCCACGGTGACCAGCAGGCCGAACAAGAGGCAGATGCTGGCGGCCACCCAGCGCGGCCGCTGACGCGGCGGCTGGAAGGAGGGCACGGTGTTTACAGTTGAACTCGCAGGCTTGGGCATGTGTTTTTCGGCCTAGGGTGACCGGATGGATTCCACGGCAACGTTCCTCTCGGTCAAACGCAATATCCCCCTGTGCTCTTTTATCGCTAAACGCAAATTTTACCATGACGTCCTTCCTTCGTTTAAAGCCTCTTTACCAAGACCGTGTATGGGGTGGTCGCGCGCTTGAGAGCGCGCTTGACCGCTCTTTGCCGCCAGACCGCCCGATCGGTGAAAGCTGGGAGATCGTTGACCGGCCGGAGGCGCAGTCGGTGGTGAGCGGCGGCGAGTTCGACGGACGGACCTTGCGTGAAGTCATCGCGGGCAACACCGCCGCGATCATGGGTCCGGACTGGCCGGCGGACCGGGCGTTTCCGATTCTGGTGAAATGGCTCGATTGCAAAGAACGCCTCAGTCTTCAGGTGCATCCGCCGGCGCCGGTGGCGGGCGAGTTGAAGGGCGAACCGAAAACCGAGAACTGGTATATCGCGGCGTGTGAACCCGGTTCGAATCTCATCGTGGGGCTGAAGCGCGGAGTGACCCGGGCGCAGTTTGAAACGGCGCTCGCGGATCTGACGTTGGAGGCGTGCGTGCATCGGTTTCCGGTCACGGCGGGCGATTCGATTTTGGTGCACAGCGGGCAGATTCATGCGATTGACGGCGGGAATCTTATTTTGGAGATCCAGCAAAACTCGGACACGACCTACCGGGTTTATGACTGGGGCCGGGTGGGGCTTGATGGAAAGCCGCGGGCGATGCACGTCGAGCAGTCGCTCAAATCCATCAAGTGGGATGATTTTGAGCCCGAGCCGGTGCGGGGTGTGCGAGCGCCGGCGATCATCGCCGATGCGAAGGAGTTCCGTATCCGGCGCGTGCCGCTGGCCGAGCGCGGGGAGCTGACCTTTGAGGCCGGCGAACAGGCCCGGATTCTGAGCGTGGTGGAGGGACAAATCACCACGCCAGCGGGCGAAGTGCTGACGCGGGGTGATAACGTCATTTTAACCTACGCCGTAAAAAATTCATTTATCGCGCAAAATGACGCACTTGTGCTAGTCACCGAGGGCTTTTGCTGACATCTCCTAGGGTGAATCAGCCATGCGCCTGAAACATTCAAAATCCACGCGAGGAGGAGGGGCACTTATCCAGATAGTGATGTTTCTGGTGTGTGCTTTCGCGATGGTGGCGCTGGGTTGGATGCTGATGTTGCCGGGACTTTTTACGAGTGTGATTGAGGATCGCACGGGGTTTCCGGCGCGGGTGGATTCTTTTTACGCGAATCCGTTTACCGGCGAGGTGCGCATGCGCGGGCTGGTGATTGTGAATCCGGCGGGATTTGCTGAAAGCGAGTTTTTGGACGTCCAGCAATTCAGCGCCAAAGCCGATTTGTTTTCGCTGATGAGCAGCAAGCCGGTGCTGGCCATGACCACGGTGGACGTGGCCCGTATTACGGTGGTCACGAATGCGCGCGGGGCGAATAACCTTGATATGATTTATCGCCGTTTCGTGCCGGCTGCGGTGGCTGCTCCCGCAAAAGCCGGTGCCAAACCGGTCGCCGCCGCCAAGAGTTCTCCGCTGCAATTTCTCGTGAAGAACCTGGATGTGCGTCTCGAAGAGGTGGTCGTGAAAGACGAGCGTCCGGGCAAGGTGGCCGCGAAGGTTCATCCGCTCGCCTTCCAGCGCAACTATCGCAACGTGACGCCGGCCACCAAGTTCAACGCCGACCTTCCGCCGTCCGTGGCGGATGCGGGGAAGAATGTGGGTGAGCTGCTTACGGGAGATCTCAAGAAATTCGTGGCGAGTGCCACCCAGCCGATTGACCGCCAGACCTATGCTTACGGCGACAAGAAGGAAAAAACCGCCGGCATTACCAGGAAACTTGAAGAACAGCCGAAGCCTTGATTAGGTGGGCGTTTTATGAACGCGCCCGAACCTGAAGCCAAAGACCCTTCGACTCAACCCAACGCCGACTCCGCCGCCACCACGGCCCCTGAGGCGACGCCTGCGCCCGAGGCTCCCGTTACCGCTGTTCCCGATCTGAGCGAACAGCTTGCGGCTGCCAAAAAAGAAGCGGCGGACAACTACGACCGCTACGTCCGCTCGGTGGCCGATCTCGACAATCACCGCCGCCGCACCGTCCGCGAGAAAGACGAACTCCGCCAGTTTGCCGCTTCACGCGTGCTCGAGGATCTGCTGCCGGTGATCGACAATCTCGGTCTCGGGCTTGCGGCCGCCAAGGCGCCCAACGCCGATCTGAAGACGTTGGTGGGTGGTATTTCCATGGTGGCCGAACAGCTCAAGACCTCGCTCGCCAGCCACGGATTGAAAGAGGTCAACCCGGCCGGCCAGCCCTTTGATCCGAATCTTCACGAGGCGATTTCGCAGCAGCCCAGCGCCGATATCCCCGAAGGCTCCGTAGCCACGGTGGTGCGCGTGGGCTTCACGCTCAACGGGCGCCTGCTGCGTCCGGCATCCGTGATTGTGTCCACCGGTCCCGCCGCCGCTGAAGAGGCCAAAGCCTGATTTTCTCCCACATGGCCGCCCAACAAGATTATTACGAACTGCTCAGTGTCGAAAAAGGCGCTACTGAGGAGGAATTGAAGAAGGCTTATCGCAAGAAGGCCGTGCAATTCCACCCGGACAAAAATCCGGGCAACAAGGAGGCCGAGGAGATGTTCAAAAAAGTCTCCGAGGCCTACGAAGTTCTCAAAGATCCGCAGAAGCGGGCGGCCTATGATCGCTACGGCCACGCCGCCTTCCAGCAGGGTGGCGGCGCGGGGCCGCGCGGCCCCGGTGGTGCGGGCGGCGGCTTCCATGATCCGTTCGACATCTTCCGCGACGTGTTCGGCGGCCAAGGTGGCGGCGGCGGGGGTGGCGGGGGAATTTTTGAAGAAATGTTTGGCGGTGGCGGAGGCGGCCGGGGTGGGGACCGTGACGGTGCCGACCTGCGCTATGATTTGGAAATTTCACTCGAAGAAGCAGCCAAGGGCCTCGAAAAGGAAATCTCCTTCCGCAAGGCCATGACGTGCGAACGCTGCGGCGGCAGCGGCGCCGAACCCGGCTCCAAAAAAGTGACGTGCCCGACCTGCAAAGGTCACGGCCAGGTTCGTCGCAGCGGGGGCATCATCACCTTCACGCAGACCTGTCCGACGTGCGGCGGCAGCGGACAAAAAATCGAAAAAGCGTGCAATGTGTGCCGCGGCGAAGGCCGCACCGCGAAGACCACGAAGGTCAACGTGCGCATTCCCGCCGGTGTCGAAACCGGTTCACGCCTGCGCTCCAGCGGCAACGGCGAGGCGGGGCTCGCGGGTGGTCAGGCGGGTGATCTTTACATCGTGATCAACGTGCGCGACCACGAGTTATTCGAGCGCCACGGCAGCGATCTGTTTTGCGAGATTCCGATCAAGTTCACGCTGGCGACGCTCGGCGGCAGCATCGAAGTGCCCACGCTCTTCGGCAAAGCCTCGCTGAAGATTCCCGCCGGCACGCAAAGCGGCACGACCTTCCGCTTGCGCGGCAAAGGCATGCCGTCACTCCGTGGCGGTGCGGCGGGTGACCAATTGCTTCGCGTGCACGTCGAAGTGCCGCAGTCGCTTAGCAGCGAGCAAAAGAAAATCCTGGAGGAGTTCGCGCGCGTGAGCGGCGATGCCGACGAGCCGATGTCGAAGAGCTTCTTCGAGAAGGCGAAAAAGTTCTTTTAAGCCGCCGCTCCGCGTTACCCTCGAAAAACCATGCGTGTCGTCATCCTCGGTTCCGGTCGCGGCTCCAATGCCGAAGCCATCCTGCTTGCTAAACAGGCGGGCGGGCTCGGCCGTGCCGAGGTGGTGCAGATTTTTTCGGACAAGCCTGACGCGGGCATTCTCACGCTAGGTCCGCGTTTCGGGGTGCCGGCGGCGTTCCTCGATGCCGCGCCCTACAAGACGAAACTCGATGGCGCGGGCGAGCAGCATTACATCGCGGCGATCACGGCCTGCCGGCCCGACCTGATCGTGCTCGCGGGGTTCATGCGCGTGATCAAGCCGGGGTTCCTGACGGCGTTTGCGGGCAAAATCATCAACCTGCATCCTAGCCTGCTGCCGAGTTTCCCGGGGCTGGACGGCATCGGGCAGGCCTGGCGGCGCGGGGTGAAGATCGCGGGATGCACGGTGCATGAAGTCACGCTTGAAGTGGACGGCGGGCCGATCATCGACCAGGCGGCGGTGCGTATCGATGAATCGGATACGCTGGAAACGTTCTCCGGAAAAATCCACGCGGCCGAACATGTGTTGCTGCCGGCGGTCATTGCACGTCTCAGTCAAAAACAACCATGAAAACCAAAGTCTTTGTCGACGGACAGGAAGGCACCACCGGCCTGCAGATCCATGAGCGGCTCGCGCTGCGGTCCGAGCTGGAGCTGATCGAGATTGATCCGGCGAAGCGCAAGGATCCGGCGGCGCGGGCGGCGTGTCTGAACGCGGCGGACGTGGCGTTTCTTTGTCTGCCGGACGGTGCGGCCAAGGAATCGGCGGCGTTGGTGACGAATCCGCGGACCTGCGTGATCGACGCCTCGACGGCGCACCGCATCGACGCGGCGTGGGTGTATGGCGTGCCGGAGTTGAGCGCGGATTACCGGGCGGCGATCCGCACGAGCAAGCGCATCGCCAATCCGGGGTGTCATGCGACGGCGTTTGCGCTGGCGGTGCGTCCGCTGGTGCAGCGCGGGCTGGTGCCGGCGGATTTCGCGTTGTCGTGTTTTTCGATCACGGGCTACAGCGGCGGCGGCAAGAAGATGATCGCGGATTACGAGCAGACGCCGTTGCCCGAGGCGTTGAAGAGTCCGCGGCCGTATGCGCTGGGATTGATGCACAAACATCTGCCGGAAATGCGCGTGCATACGGGGTTGTTGAACGCGCCGATTTTCAGTCCGGTGGTGGGGAATTTCTACAAGGGACTCATGGTGACGGTGCCGCTGGCGTTGAAGCAGCTACCGGTGGGGCCGAGTCCGCAGGCGTTGCACCACGCGTTGGTGGAGACTTATGCGGGGGAGAAATTTATCCGCGTGCTGCCGTTTGGCGACGAAGGCGTTTTGGACGGAGGATTTTTGGATGTGCAGGCGTGCAACGGGACGAACCGGTGCGATCTCGCGGTGTTCGGCCATGCGGATCAGGCGGTGGTCGTGGCGCGGCTGGACAATCTGGGCAAGGGGGCGTCGGGCGCGGCGATTCAATGCATGAACCTGCACCTTGGGTTGGAGGAAGGCGCGGGGTTGGAGGCGTGAGCGGGCGGGCGACGAACTCCGGACGATGACCGCTTCGACGCGAATCCTGGTGATCGAAGATGAGCCGGCGATCGCGGACACGCTAGTGTATGCGTTGCGGTCGGAGGGGTTTGCGCCCGAGTGGCGGACGACGGGGCGGGAGGGGTTGGCGGCGTTGGCGGCGGGGGGTGGAGGGTTTGCGCTGGTGATTTTGGATGTGGGGTTGCCGGACATGAGCGGGTTTGACGTGTGTCGGGAGCTGCGGGCGCGGGGGGCGGTGCCGGTGTTGTTTTTGACGGCGCGGTCGGGGGAGATCGACCGGGTGGTGGGGCTGGAATTGGGCGGGGATGATTATGTGACGAAACCGTTCAGTCCGCGGGAAGTGACGGCGCGGGTGCGGGCGATTTTGCGGCGGACGCAGGCGGGAGAGGCGGTCAGGGGGAATGGGCCGGAGAGGGCTGATGGGTCAGACGGGGCGAAAAAAGGGGGCGACGCGACAGAACCGGTTTGTCACTTATTAAGTGACAAACCGGTTTTAACGGTTGGGCTGGAGGTGGATGGGGAGTGTAAAATGGCGCGTTGGGGCGGGGTGAAGTTGGATTTGACGCGGTATGAGTTCCGGTTGCTGGCGGTGTTGCACTCGCGGCCGGGGCGGGTGTGGTCGCGGGATGAGTTGATGTCGCGGGTGTGGGAGGATCCGGGGTCGAGTCTGGATCGCACGGTGGACGCGCATATCAAGACGCTGCGGGGGAAGTTGCGGGCGGTGGCGGAGCCGGCGGGCGAGTTGATTCAGACGCACCGGGGCGAAGGGTATTCGCTGCGGTCGGGGGCGTGATGTCGGAGAAAATGGGACAAATATGAGTGATGCGACGAATGAGACCGATGGGGTAAAGACGGCAGGGTGGGCGTGCGGGGAAGCGGGTGAACGAGTGAGGGGGGAAGGCGGGAGTAAGGCGGGCGGGTGGGTGGAGATGGAACGGAGGAGGGTGTCGTCGTGAAGATTCGCACGGCTATTTTCGGGGTGTATGTGGCGGCGTCGGCGCTGGGGTTCGCGGTGTTGATGGCGTTTATTTTGAAGGAGGTGCGTCCGCGGTATGTGGAGTCGATGCGGAGGACGTTGGGTGACACGGCGGCGTTGCTGGCGGTGTTGGCGGAGGCGGATTTGGAGCGGAGGGCGGACGCGACGCTGGCGGATGCGTGGCGGGGAAATCTGGGTGCGTTGGAGCGGGCGTCGGGGGCGTTGCGGGTTTATGTGACGGATACGAGGGGCGTGGTGGTCTTCGACTCGGCGGGCGGGGCGGATGTGGGGCGGGACTACACGCGGAGGCCGGAGATGGCGTTGTATTTTAAAAACAAATACGAGACGGCGGACAATGTGGACCTGGTAAACGGGGAGTTGCGGGTGACGGCGGCGGTGCGGCGCGAGGGGACGACGGTGGGGTGGGTGGGGGTGGCGCGGTCGTTGAATTCGGTGACGGAGGCGATTTTGCGGGCGAGGTTGCGGTTGATCGCGGGCGGGCTGGCGGTGGCGGCGTTGATGACGGCGGCGGGGTGGTGGATCGCGACGAAGTTGACGGGATCGCTGGAGCGGTTGACGGCGTATGCGGTGGCGGTGCGCGACGGAAAAGAGGCGAAGCCGCCGGTGTCGCGGGCGAGCGAGGTGGCGGCTTTGGCGAAGGCGTTCGAGGAGATGCGGTTGGCGTTGGAGGGGAAGGCGTATGTGGAGCGTTACACGCAGGCGCTGGCGCACGAGGTGAAGGCGCCGTTGTCGGCGATACGGGGGGCGGCGGAGTTGTTGCAGGAGGAGTTGCCGGCGGAGGAGCGGGCGCGGTTTCTGGTGCACTTGCGGACGGAGTCGGGGCGGATCGAGCAGATCGTGGAGCGGATGTTGCGGCTGGCGGCGCTGGAGGCGCGGCGGGGGTTGGAGGAGGCGGAGTGGGTGGAACCGGTGGCGGTGGCGAGGGAGGCGGTGGATGCGTTGCGGCCGGTGTGGGTGGCGCGCGGGGTGGAAGTGCGGGTGGTGGAGGCGGGCGCGGGGACGGGCGGGGGGCGTGACGTGGGTATGGGTGAGGAAGGCGCGGGTGCGGAGCTGCGGGTGAAGGGGGAGGTGTTTTTGCTGGTGCAGGCGGTGGTGAATCTGGTGCAGAACGCGGTGGAGTTTTCGCCGGCGGGCGGGGTCGTGACGGTGAGCGTGGAGCGGGGCGATGTGGAAGGACGGTCGTGGGCGCGCGTGGTGGTTGACGATGCGGGGCCGGGGGTGCCGGCGTTCGCGCGGGAGCGGATTTTTGAGCGGTTTTATTCGCTGCCGAGGCCGGAGGGCGGGCGGAAGAGCACGGGGCTGGGGTTGAGTTTTGTGAGGGAGATCGCGGCGCTGCACGGGGGAACGGTTACGGTGGAAAATCGGGCGGGCGGAGGGACGCGGGCGGTGCTGGGGTTGCCGGCGGTGTAGGGCAGGGGTGGCATGGGCGGAGAAGGCGGAAAATGAGATGTGTAGTTTATTTTCCAGGAAAGGGTTGACGAGGTTTGTCACTTATTAAGTGACAAATGGGGGTTGAGGTGGATTTGGAAAAAGGCGGGGAGAATTGGTAGGAGGGGCGGGGTGAGTTTTCGCGGGGAATTCATGTTGGGTTCACACGGGCTTCATGGGCGGGTGGCAGAGTGGGCGGATGAACTTTGATCCTTCGTCGGCGGTGTCGGGTGTGCGCAGGTGGTTTCAGCGGCGGGCGTTGGCGTTTAAATTGATGGGAGTGGCCGTGCTCGGGCTGTTGTTGTTCATCCCGCTGGGGATGGTGCGTTCGACGTTGAACGAGCGCTACGCGAGGCAGGCGGAGGCTGTCGGGGCGATCACCCAGACGTGGGGCGGGGCGCAGCGAGTGGCAGGTCCGGTGTTGGTGGTGCCTTACACGCACCTGATTTCGGTGATGGAAACGCGTCTGATTGACGGGCGGAGGCAGGAAGTGAGCGTGGATCGTGAGCAGCGCGGCGAGGCGGTGTTTCTGCCGGAACGGCTGGCGGTGGACGGGACGGTGACGCCTTCGATGCGTCGGAGAGGGATTTATGAGACGCCGGTGTATGCGGCGCGGTTGGAGATTTCGGGGAGGTTTGCGGCGCCGGGGTTTGATTTCGTGGCGTTGCGGGAGGTGCGTCCGCAGTGGGAGCAGGCGCGGGTGTGTTTTGTGATCAGCGATTTGCGGGGGACGCAGGGTGATCTGGTAGTGTCCGGAAAGTTCAGCAAAAAGACGGATCATGGTAGTTGGTGAGGTGGAAACAGGAACCCACCAACCGAAGGAAACACCATGAACCGTCCGAAGAAGGACATTATGATGAGCATGAACACGCGCGAGCAAATGCTGGCGCT
>CAMBLN010000046.1 GCA_945868215.1 Opitutus sp. GAS368 | reverse complement strand
AGCGGGGCAACGAGGGGCTGCTCGCGAAAGATCCGCTCAGCAGCTACACGCCCGGCCGCCGCGGACAAGCCTGGCTCAAGTTGAAAAAAGCCTACGCCACCCTCGACGTGGTGGTGATCGCCGTCGAATACGGCCACGGCAAACGCAAGGGCGTGCTCAGCGACTATACCTTCGCGGTGCGCGACGACGCAAGCGGCGAACTTCTCGCCGTGGGCAAAGCCTACTCGGGTCTCACCGACGTCGAGATCGCCACGCTCACGCAACATTTCATCGAGCATACGATCGCCGAAAAAGGCCGCCGCCGCACCGTCGTGCCCGACGTCGTGCTCGAAGTCGCTTTCGACTCCATCCAGCGCAGTGACCGCCACGCCAGCGGTTTCTCCCTGCGTTTCCCGCGCATCGCCCGCATCCGCACCGACAAAACCCCGGCGGAAATCGACACCCTCGCCACCTGCGTGAAACTCGCCTCGGCCGACGCCTTCACCGCAACTTAAAGCATGGACGCGGGTCCGCGTAAGACCACTCTCACGCTCATCCCCGACATGAAACCGCTCCGCGCATTTTTCGTGATGCTTGTTTTGTGCGCCGGAGTGCGCGCATCAGAAAGCGTGGTGCTGCTCCAACCCGGCGAGACGCTCACCTACCGCGTCGGTTGGGGCCTGCTAGGGCATGCGGGGGACATGAAAATCACCTCGGCAACGGAAACCCTCGACGAGGTTGTCCACACCCGGGTCAACACAACCACCGCGACCCGCGGGCTCGTGCGCGCCCTGTATTCATTCGATGGTGACGCGTCCATGTTGTTCGACGCGTCCGACGGGAACCTGCTCAGCGCAACCGCGCGAACCCGCTCGAGCAAAAACCGCACCCACGCCTCCATCACCTTCGATCACGACAAACGCGAAGCCGATTACATCGACCATCTTAAACCCGCGCGCTCCTCCACCCTGATCGTGCCGGAGGGCCGTCCGATGGATCTGATGACGGCCCTCATTCAAACACGCGTCTGGTCCCTGAAAGCCGGTGATTCGCGCGATGTCCTGGTGCTCTTCGACGATGATTTTTATTCGTTAAAGATTACCGCTGAGCGCGAGGAAACCATATCCACCCCCAAAGGTCCCCGCAAAGCCTTGCTCCTCGTCCCCCGCATGATCGGAAAACCCAAGGGCATGTTCCGCCGGGGCGGCGAAGTCCGCGTCTGGGTTTCAGCCGATGCCGACCGCCTGCCCCTTCGCTTCGAAGTAAAACTCAAAGTAGGCACCGCCTTCGCGGTGCTCACATCCTATCAACCGCCGGACAAGCCCGGCCCGACCGCCGACGCTCCGAAGCAACCGTAATTTTCGAGTCGAAGACTTTGGCTTCTATTCGGCCGGCAATGGGGATTTAGTGTGCGGTTCGCCCTCAAGCGTCTCGAACCCGCCATGTCCACTTCGACACTCCGCCACAATCTGCGCCAGTGCACCTACGATGGCATCGCGGCGACGCCGATTGTATACCTGTTGCAACCCGGCAATTTCATCATCGCCGCACTGTTGGTGGAACACTTTCAACTGTCTCCCGCCGTCTACGGGCTCATCGCTTCACTGCCTTTTTGGGGCAACTTCGCACAGGCCTTTCTGATGCCGCTGGTGAACCGGTCCTACTCGCCCAAAGCCGTCTCCGTCGCCTCCTCTTCACTCCAAGTGCTGTGCTGGGGCCTGATGGTGGCGATGCTGTCCTTTCTACCGGCCGACAAACCCGGGATAAGCGGCCCTTGGTTCGTGTCATTGTTCGCGGTGTCCGCCGCCGTCACCGCGCTCACCGGCGTGAGCTGGATGTCGTGGGTTCAGGAATGGGTGCCCGTGCGCCTGCGAGGAAAATATTTCGGACTGCGCAACCGTTTGCTCCAAGTTGCTCAAATCGGCTTTCTGATTCTGGCGGGGTGGATACTCGGGCAAAACACCGGCACGGTCACCGCCTTCCAGATCGTTCTCGGCGGCGCCGTGGTCTTGCGCGTGTTCTCGATCCTGTTCCAACGAAAAATCCGCGCGGAAACCCTGGTTTCGGACCGCCCTGAGTTCCGCGTGCCTTGGCGTGAACAAATCACCACCTTGCTCTCAACCCGCGCCTTTCTCTGGCTGGTCGCCTACGGTGCCGCCTGGGGTTTCGCGACCAGCACCTTCGGTCCTTTCTACGCCGTGTTCATGTATAAGGAACTGGGCTTCTCCGTTCAAAACGTCGGCACGCTTGTCATCCTCAGCAGTCTGGGCGGCGCGGCCAGCGCCCCGGCCTGGGGCGCCCTGGCCGACCGCTTCGGCAACAAACCCGTGATTCTCTTCTGCATGATCGCCTGGCAGGTGCAGAACTTTCTCTGGTGCACCCTCACGCCCGCCAACAGTTGGCTGCTCTACGGCATGTGGACGTTTGGCGGCATCATGGGCGCCGGCTTTGTGCTTTCGCTCTTCAACCTTCAACTCAAAATCATCCCGCCGCGGGCCAAGACGCTGGCGATCAGCGTCAACCTCGCCTTTACCTCGCTGATCACCGCCATGGGCCCGATCCTTGGAGGAAAAATCCTCGGACATCTGCTCAAGGGCGACACCGCTCCGCTGGATATCTACCATGGAGTCTTTTGGGTGCTTCCTATTACCGCCCTGCTTGCCTGCCTGCTGCTCACCCGCGTCCACGAACACGCCGCCAGTCCCTTGTCCAGCGTCGTGGGCGCGATGCGCAACATCCGCACACTCGGAGGTGTTTTCGGACTCAGTATTCTGGTGGACTACGTTTTCATCAAACCGCCGCACCCGCCGCGCCGCCCGCCCCGACCCGACACCCGCTGACCGTTGTTTTATTACCCGGTGCGGACGCAGAGCTTGAACATGGCACGGCTCTCGCTCAATTCACACCCACAGAATAATTTTACGGAAGCCTCCTCACCCGGGCCGGCGGGGATCCTTCGTAAATTTTGAACCTCCTCCTGCAATCGCGGTCAGCCACCGAACTCCTCCTCCATGAAACGAATCACTCTGATCATCCTGATCATCCTCCTTATATTGGGTCTCGGCACCGCGATCGGCTACCGCTCCTACAAAGAAAAAATCGCCAGGGAAAACGCCGACAGCATCGCCGCCGCCGAGCAAGCTGACGCCGCCCGCCGGCAAGCCGAGACAGCCGCCGCCGAAGCGGAGGCCGCCCGCCTCGCCGCCCTCAAAGCTCAACAAGACAAGGAAGCCGCCGAAAAAGCCGCCGCCCTCGCCGAAGCCGAACGTCTCCGCGCCGCCGCCGAAGCCGAGCGTCTCGCCGCCCTCAAGGATCGCGCAGAAAAAGAAGCCGCCGAGCGAGCCGCCGCCGCCGTCGTTGTTGACGGAGATGAGGCTCGCCGTGCCGCCGAACTCCGCGCCCAGGAAAACGCCGCCGTTGAAAAAGCCCGCCTCGACGCCCTCGCCAAAATCGCCGCCGCCGAACAGGAAAAACAAGACGCCGCCGACCGCGAAACCGCCCGTCTCGCCGCCCTCAAAGCCCAGCAGGAACAGGAAGCCGCGCTCGCCGCCCGCCCCGTAGTTCTCATACCGCGGACCATCATGCCCCCGGACTACAAACGTCGCGAACACTACTACATGAAGGTGGACCTCGAAAACGCCGCCGCCTTGGAAGCCGCGAAATCCGCACCGGCCTCGCCGTAATCGGGCGGTTCCGCCGGGGTTTCACCGCCTCTGTATTTTTTTCACACGGGCGACGGTATTCAACACCGTCGCTTTTTTTGCGCCTGGTTCGGACGACCACTCAGAACCCCATCACACTCTCGGGCGCCTTGCTCTGTTGCTCCAGCTTGAGCTTCTCCGTTTCGCGGTCGCGCAGCTCCTTGGCCACTTTCTGTTGTTCGACCACATAAGTATCCAACCGCGTCGAAAAAATCATCAACCAGTTGCCCTGCTGCTTCGCCCGCATTGAACCATCCTCAAGTTCATAGTCGTAACCGATGCCGTTTACCCCACCGCCTTCGGACGAAACTCGTTTCCACGACGAAGCTCCGCGATTGGCCGCCAGCAACGCCCTCACCTCAAACTCGTTCAAGCCCTGACCCTCGCGACGATAAGCCTCCAGCACGGATCGCCCGCCCAGATAAAACACATGCACCTTCCATCCGTTTTCGTTGCTGAGTTGGTTCGCGAGAGCCGATTTCCAATAAATCCCTTCCTTCGTATCCGCAGGGAAAAACGTCTTCACTGCATGAAACGGCTGCTCGCGCTCTTCCCTCTGACGCTCGCGCTCTGCGGCAGGGGTATCCCTGTCTCGCGGCTTGAAAAACATCTTCCCGAGGTTCGGCTGCAGAATACGACGCTCAACCACGTCCTGAGTTTCCCCCACGCGGGCGTGGACGGAAACAGACATAAACAATGAGATGAGAACTAACGCGGCGGTGCCACGCGGAGGAATCGGGGTAATCACAGCCCGCGAGTTAGGTGGATTTGCCCGAGTTTCGCTATCCAAATCAAACGCGACCCCGTGATGTTTGCCCGCCGAACGCCGAACTGCTTAAATTCCCAAATATCTCCTTGCGTGAGCCCGTCAAAAACCTCTTTGTTCTCCCTTTTATTTATGAAAGCGACCATCAAAACCCAAGGCCAGCAGTTCGCTGTTTCCGAAGGAGACATTCTCATTGTAAACCGTTTCCCCAACACGGAAGCCGGCTCCACCGTCGAGATCACCGACGTCCTCTCCGCCGGTGAAGGCACCACCTTCAAAATCGGCACCCCCACCCTCGCCGGTGCTTCCGTCACCGCCAAGATCCTCGAAAACAAACGCGGTGATAAGGTCATTGTCTTCAAAAAGAAGAAGCGTAAGGGCCACGAGAAAAAGCGTGGCCACCGCCAGGAACTTTCGGTCATCAAGATCGAGTCCATCAAGGCCTGAACAGGCTCAATCATTTAACACAGGAGAAACCATCCCATGGCGCATAAAAAAGGTGCAGGTTCCACGTCCAACGGTCGCGAAAGCCACTCGAAACGTCTCGGCGTAAAGAAATTTGGCGGCCAGTCCGTCATCGCCGGCAACATCATCGTCCGTCAGCGCGGCAGCAAGCTGCACGCCGGAAAGAACGTCGGCATCGGCCGCGACTGGACCCTCTTCGCCCTCACGGACGGCAAGGTCGAGTTCGACAAGGTCCACCGCAAGGTGAACATCGTCTAAGCACGATCCATCCTCAGGTCGCTTTCAACCGGCGCCGGGCTTTCGAGCCCGGCGCCTTTTTTTGTTTTGCCGTCCCCGCCTGCCCACGCCGCGATGAACTCACCGCCATGAGCGAACGTCTCCGCCACCTTCAACGTCAGCAGTCCCTCCTCCGCGAGCACCTAGCTTGGATCGACGCAGAGATCGCCCGCGAAACAACCGCAGCCCCGCCCACCGGCGCGACCACAAGCATTCCGACAGTCCTCCCCCCCGCTGAGTCCGCAGCCGCCCCCGCACCATCGCCCACGACGACTCCGGCCTCGGCCGCCGATGCCGATGAACTCCTCAAGCGCTACGCGGACGAAGAGCGCGAAAATCCCGGAGCCATCCGCAGCGGTTGTTTCATCGTCTTCGGCGCCAGCCTGCTTCTCCTCATCGCAACCGTCGCGACGGTCTGGCTGGTGTATTACCGATAGCACGCCTCACGCAGTTCACCTGCGTCACACTTGGGAAAATCGCCAACTTCCCTCTTGCTCCACCCGTTCAAACGCTGAACATTCTTACCTTTTCACCGTTCGCCCGATGCGACCGGCAGACCTTGGCAGACAAACCTCTACGCATGCATAGTTTTTCCGAGCAGTGTCTCGACATGGCCCGATCCATTCTCGGCCATAATTTGGACTCCATCCAACCCGACGGCAGTATTCTGCCGGCTCCCGGTGAGGATCCCCGTGCCGACGAACCCGGCCACGTTGCCTACACCTTGGGCGAATATTACCGCGCCACCGGCGAAACCACCCTCAAGGGCTACGATCTCATCGATCTCACCGCCCGCTGCGTCACCGCGCAGATGTTCACCGAGCCCGCCACCGAAAACGGCCTCGCCTACGCCGCCCTCGGCCTCCTCTGCTTCGGCCCTTCCAAAGAGCGCAACCCCGTCTGGGAACGCCTCGTCGAAGAGACCCAGGTCCGCATCGACAAACAACTCCTCCACCGCAGCGACCACGACAACCACTGGCAGGCGTTCAACGTCGCCAAAGCCGTCGCCCGCTATTCCTTCGGCCTCTCCAAAAAAGACGAAACCTCGCGCCTCATCGAGCGCATGGTCGAGCGCATCAACCAGACCAGCTCCACCGGTTTCTTCGACGACTCCACGCAGGGTCTCGGCGGCAACTTCAATCTCTACGGCGTGATGACCTTCGTCTTCACCCGTTCCGCGCTCCAGCTCCACGCCAACTCCGGCGTCCGCGACCGCAAGCTCCCCACCCTCCGCACCTACGCCGAGAAATACCTCAAGATGATGCCCGACCTCGTCCGCCAGGACGGTCTCGGCTGGGCCTTCGGCCGCGCCGCCGGCGCCTACGGCCAGATGCACTGCATCAGCCTCGTTCTCCAAGGTCTCCGCGACGGCTGGATCCTCGAGGAACAGAAGCCCAAATACTTCGATCTCCTCCGCCGTCTCTTCGTTTTCTTCTACCAGACCTACCTCGATCAAGAGCACGGTTTCGTCGATCTCCGCGACGAAGAACGCACCGCCTACAGCCACCACACCACCCGCATGGCGAACTTCGACGCCGCGCGCTACCTGTGCCAGTGGGCCCGTCTCGCCAAGGCCGTCCAGGTTCCCGTTCCCACCGGCGCGCCCAAGGCGCCGGAAGCCGCCCGCACCGTCGGCCGTTTCGTCATCTTCGACAAATCCAACCGCAAGGAGCAGGGCCTCTTTCTCTACCGCGACGCCGAAAGCGGTCTGCACGCGCAGATCCCGCTCATCAGCTCCGGCACGAGCCTCACGAGCGATTCCCTGCCTTTCCCCCACTGCCCCGGCGTGTTCGACTGGCCCAACAACGTCTACATGCCGATCATGCTCCCCGAGCTCACGTTCAACGTCGGCGGAGTCGAGCAGGTCACCCTGCCCGCCTTCTACGGCAAGAACTGCGTCACCGGCCTCGGTCTGCGCAACAGCTTCTACTTCCGCTACGACCAGCCCGAGCTGATCAACACCAAGGAAGAGATCATCAAAAACCTCGGCACCGTGAAGGTGCAGTGGAACTTCGCCGGCCCCAAGATCAGCGCCGAATTCACCTACACCGTGAAAGCCCAGGTCGAGCTCACCAAGTTCCGCTACGTGCTCGCCATCGCCGCCCCCCACTCGAAATACCATGTCGGCAGCGCCATCGCCCTCGGCGCCGAAGGACACCGCTGCACCGTGCAAAAAGACGACTTCCAAGGCGTCTGGCAGGAGACCGAGGTCGTCAGCAACGACCCGACCTACCGCACCAACTACGGCAAGATCCACTACCTCCAGCACCTCGTGCGCGACCACCCGCTGGTCATGCGCCCGGGCCAGAGCTACCGCCTCGTGGTCAACTTCGAGCCGGACATCGTCCACACGGAAAACTGACGCGCCGCAGCGCGCGTAATGACCAATGTCCAATGACCAATACCCAATGAACGGAAGCCCCGTCATGGATTGTCATGGGTCATTGGTCATTGGTCATTGGTCATTTTAAGTCTCCATGCTCTCAAGGCGCATTATACCTTGTCTCGACGTCCACGGCGGTCGTGTCGTCAAGGGCATCAAGTTCCTCGAACTCCGCGACGCCGGCGACCCCGTCGAATCCGCCAAGGCCTACGACAAACAGGGCGCCGACGAACTCGTGTTCCTCGACATCACCGCGTCCAGCGACGGCCGGGGCATCATGCACGACGTCGTCGCCCGCACCGCCGAGCAATGCTTCATGCCGCTCACCGTCGGCGGCGGACTCCGCTCCCTTGAAGACATCGAGCGCATGCTGAAAGCCGGTGCCGACAAGGTCTCGCTCAACACCTCCGCCATCAAAGACCCGCAGCTCATCGCCGCCGCCTCCAACCGCTTCGGCGCGCAATGCATCGTCGTCGCCATCGACGCCCGCCGCGAACCCGACGGCAACTCCTGGCGCGTCTTCACCCACGGCGGTCGCAACCCCACCGACCTCAACGCCGCCGATTGGGCGAAGCAGGCCGTCGCCCTCGGGGCCGGCGAGATCCTGCTCACGAGCATGGACTGCGACGGTATGAAAACCGGCTATGACTGCCCTCTCACGCGCGCCGTCAGCGACGCCGTGACCGTCCCCGTGATCGCCAGCGGCGGCGCCGGCGAACTGTCGCACTTCGCCGACGCCATCACCGACGGACACGCCAGCGCCGTCCTCGCCGCCAGCCTCTTCCACTTCGGCACCCTCACGATCCCGCAAGTGAAAGATTACCTCGCCGGACAAAACATCCCCGTCCGCCGCTAGCCTTTCGCCACGTCCACCCCTTCGAGCCCCATGCGCTCGGAGCAGAAGGCCCGCATATCCGCCGGCAGCGGCGCACGGAACGTGAACGGCAGCCCCGCCGCCTCCAGCCCGATCTCGGCGCAGTGCAACGCCTGGCGGTCCATCAGAAGTCTCGCCTCAAGCGCGGGTGTCCAGCCGTGGTCGATAAACTCAAGGTAATGCCGCGAATCCGGTCCGTAGATTTTGTCGCCCACCACGGAATGTCCGAGCCACTGGAGGTGCGCGCGGATCTGATGCTTGCGACCCGTTTCCAAATCGGCGCGCACCAGCGAAAACCCATTCGCCGTCGCCTCCGTCGAAAAATGCGTGACCGCCTCCTTCGCCTCCATGTCGCCCATCCGCACCACCGCACTCTTCACGAACACCGGGCTGTGCAGATCCACTCCCAGCGGTTGATTCACCGTCACCGGCCCGCGCAATTCGCCCCACACAATCGCCTGATAGCGCTTCGTCACCCTCCGTTCCTGCACCGCCTTTTGCAGGCGTGACGCCATCTTGGGGTCCTTCGCCAGCACGATGATGCCGCTCGTCTCGCGATCCAAACGAAACACCAGATGCACCGTGGGCAACTGCGTGTATTCGCGCGCCGCGCCGACCAGGCTCGACCACGGGCCGGCCTTCGACGGATGACACACCACGTCCCCGGGCTTGGAGATGATCAACAACCGGTCGTCTTCATACACGATCCACGTCTTCAGTTCGTCCGGACCGATCATGCGCACCGTGCCTTCGCGCGGCTCTCCGCGTCGCGGCGGCCAGGCACACGCCCGGATGTCGTAATCGACGGACGGTATCGGTTCGCCGCTCACGACGACACCTTGCTCAGTCGCCAGCGTTTCAAAATCATCGCGCTCAACCGCGTGACCCACGGCTTGGGCAACTTCGACGAAAACGCCGTCATCACTTTGTTTTTCCAACCGGTCACCACCTGCGCTTTGCCCGCCGCCAACGCCCGCAACGCCTCGCGCACCACTTGCTCCGTCGTCTGCCCGAGCGAGTCCGCCACCGAACCTTGCTGAAGTCCCGCCCGCCGGAAGAACTCCGTCGAGGTCGGCCCAGGACACACCGCTAGCGTGCGCACCTTTCCACCGGTGCCACGCAGCTCTTCGTTAAGCGCCAGACTCCAGTGCAGCACGAACGCCTTCGTCGCCCCGTAGGCCGCCAGATACGGCGTGGGTTGAAACGCCGCCGTCGAGGCCACCGTGACGATCGCCCCGCCGCGCGTTTTTAAGCACGGCAGGAGCAGTCCGGTGAATTCGACCACCGCGCGGATGTTCACATCGAGCATCTCCAGTTGATGCCCCAGATTCGGCTCGGGAAACACCCCATACGCCCCGAAGCCGCTGTTGTTGATCAACAAGACCGGCCCCTCGGGCGCGGCCTCTTTTAGCAGGGTTAATACCGCGTCCGCACCGGCGCTGACCTCGTCATGCTTCGACAAATCGCAGGGAACATGGCGCAGGTTAAGCTGACTCACATTTATGTCCGGAACGCGTCTTGAAAGATTGCAAATGAGCACCCCGGGATGCATCGTCGCCATCAGTTCAATGAAGGATTTTCCAATACCGGAAGAGCCGCCCGTCACGATGACGGCCGCATACCTTGTGACTTCTTCGCTTAGCGATGACATGCCCGTCAGCAGGCTACCAATTTCAGGCTAGGTCTAACCAAAAACATACTGCAGCCATGAATAGACAAAATAATCCGCAGGAAGTGATCGTGTCAGGTATTCACCTCGACTTAACCCCGTCCCTCAAAACGTTTGTCCAGGAAAAGGCCGAGCGCCTCTTCCGCCATCAGGAACGTATCATCCGCGTTCGCGTTGAACTGGAGTGCGACCCGAAACAGGCCGTCTCCCATCGTTTCACCGCCAAGGGACACATCCAGATTTACGGCCCCGACATGAACGCCTCCGTCTCCGCCGACGAATGCCACAAGGCCGTCGCCATGCTCATCGACAAACTCGACCGCATGATCGAGCGCCGCGCCCACATGGTGAAGGCCAAGCGTCAGCGCATCCGCGTGACCGATCTCGAAGGCGCCGTGCCCGAAGCGATCTAAGACGTCCCGAGTTTAAATAGTCAGTTCCCAAACCCGCCGCTCCTAGCCTCGGCGGGTTTTTCATTGGGCGCATTTCCCGGGCGCCTACGTTTCAAGCAGATACGAAAAAGCCCGCCGTTCTTTTTAAGAAGCGGCGGGCTAAAAATGGTGCAACCTTAGGGAGTCGAACCCCAAACCTTCTGATTCGTAGTCAGATGCTCTATCCAGTTGAGCTAAGGCTGCGCTGAGGAGAGGTGAAAGAGCCGTTTTTAAACGGTGAGTGCAAGCGTGAATTTGGGTTTTTCCAAACTGCCTGGCCGATCAGCTGTAGGCCCGCAACCGCTCACTTCTGCGGATAAACCAGCACGCGGTCGTGAACCAGCAGCAGCAGGTCTTTTTTGCCGTCACCCGTCACATCGGCCACGATGGCCTCGCGCGGCTCCAACGACTCACCCCGCCGGCCCTGATAATGCGCGTCAGTCTCGAACACTTTGAAATGCAGCCGGCTCACCCAGGTCTTCGTTTCAACATCGCGCGCCAGAATCTCGACCACACTGCTGTCAGGATCGAGCGCGACCAACTCCGGTTGTCCGTCACCGGTGAGATCACCGGCGATCACGTCGCTGTAATTGATGTCCGGCAAATCGGTCGTGTAGGTCTCGACCGAACGCGCCGTCAGATCACCCCGTCCCAACGGCATCCACCAGAACCGGTCTTTGCCGAACAGGAATAACTCCGGATTACCGCCTTTGTCGCCCGCCCGCAGCTCCGCGCCCACCACGTCGATGCGGCCAACATTCACGCTGTCCGTGACTTCATAGACACCCTGCTTGTTGCCGCGCAGACGCTGGAACTGCTCGCCTTTCCGGTCGTAGAGCAAGACCTCGGGACGTTTGCCCTTGGCCGGCGGTGTCGCGAACGCCGCCGTGATCTCGGCCGTCGTGTCGCGCGCATTAAACTGGTCGATCACCGTGAGCACCCCCGCTTCATCCACGCGCAACGCGCGGGCAAATCCGCCGGTGCTCACGAGCATCACATCCTTGCCGTCTCCCGTCACATCACCGGTGGAGAGTGCGGAAACTTCAAGGTTGTCCACGAGTCCTTTGCGGAAGCCCGCCGCCGCACCCGCGTCAATGAAACTGCCGTCGGCCTTTTGCAGAAAAAGCCTCATCGCATCAAGCGGCGTGAAAATCGCCACATCGAGCCGTCCGTCCTGATTCGCATCGACCAGGCGCAATCCGCGCGGATCGGTCTTTAGCCCGGTGAGATCAACCGTGCGCGTGATCGTCGCCGCGCCGTCGGGGTTGCGCACGATGAGATCGAACCAGCGCTTCCCCTTCTCTTCACGCAGCACGACGAGCGTCGGCGTGCGCGTGCCCGCAAGGTCGCCGGCCGCAACCGCCAGCGGACGTCCGGTGCCCGGCAGCGGCTGCGGATACTCCAGGCGTCCCTCGGCATTAATCGAAGCGATGCCGGCGGACTGTTCTTTGAGGCTGGCCACGATCAACTCGGTCTTTCCGTCGGCGTTCCAGTCAATGGCCGCCAGACTGCGCACATCGGCAAACGAAGGAAACCGTTCCGCCGCCGTAAACCCGCCGTCGGTCTGGCGAAAATAAATGAAGACCTGCGCTCCGTCGGCATCGCTCACCGCGACGTCGACACGACCGTCGCCATTGAAATCGCCCAAGGCGTAAGCCGCCGGTGTCTTGCCGGAGGCCCGCGGGGTGAACACGCGCGGACGCAACACGGGCGCGCCGCCGGCTTTTTCTTTTTTGGCGGGTTCCAGATTGAAGAAATCCAGCTGACCGGTGCGTTGCTGGGCGAACACCAACCGTGCGGCGCGCTTCTTCGCGGCATCGGCGGACGCCAGAATTTGCAACGTGCTGCGCGCTTCTTTGATGGCGTAAGCCTGTTCGGGGCCGAACTGGCCGCGCGCGTTTTGCAGGCGCACGCGCAAGGCGTCGCGCTTCGCGTTGCTCAGGTAGGCGATGTCGAGGCGGCCGTCCCCATCGACGTCAAAAATCTCCAGGCCGTAGCAGTTTTCATCGGCCAGCGGTAAACGCGCGGGTGCTCCGAGTTCGCCTGACTCCGTCTGCGAAAAGATCGCCAGTTCCTTGAGTCCGAGCATGACGACATCGAGGCGTTTGTCGCCGTCGAGATCGGCGATGCGCAAGCCCACCGCGCCCTGGATCGGACCGGGGGCTTCGTCGAGGCGGGTTTCGGTCCAGGTGCCGTCGGCCTGCTGGTATTGGACGGTGAGCGCCTGGGGATCGCCCGTGTAAACCAAGTCGACGCGTCCGTCGCCGTTGAGGTCCCCCGTCGCGAGATCATACATGCTGACTCCCGTCGTGACGCGTTCGCGGCGAAAGCGCGCATCGGCCACCACGGGTTCCCAGCGGTTGGCGCGCGCCGTCTTCGTCGCGGCTTCGCGCGCTTCACCGGGCTTGAGTTGGTGGAGTATGTCGATCGTGGCGCGGTCGTTGTTGGCCACGAGGACATCCAGCAGACCGTCGCCGTTGATGTCGGCCGTCTGGAGGATGCGGATGTTCCAATCCAGTTTCTCGACTTCGGGGCCGGAAAGCGCCACCTCGGGTGCGGCGGCGCGTGCGAACGAGCACGCGCCCGCAAGCGCGATCAAGGACAGCCAGCGGCAACGGGACGACGGCATCGGCAGACCGCTCATTTTTTCTGATGTTCGAAGCGGGCGCTCGAGAAGATCCCTTCCGGTGTGCGGGTGACCGACGAGCCGGCCACGCCCCAATGGCGGGCGATCACTTCGGCGTCAGGACGAGCGGAAACATCGAGCATTTTCGGCTGATCTTCACCGGCGGTCGCGGCCTGCAATTGCACGAAGGTCTCCACCAGCGAGGCCATCATCACGCGCAGATCCTGCACCTGAATGGCCACGGCGTCTTCCGGCACATCGGCGAGCGCGGCTTTCACGTCGTCGCGTTTCCAGAACAGACCCTGGGGGGAAGCCATGCCCTGCAATGCGTTTTCGACGGTGCCGGGAGAACCGATGCCGATGAGGAACGTGCCGTTGGCGATCGCATAGGTGAAGCCGCGCGCGGGCGGGGCGTCGGGCATCGTCGGCATGTTGAGCGTGTAGAGGGTGTGGCCGAGGTAATCGCGCTTGATGAACATCTGCTCGGCGGCGGGACCGGCGAGTTTTTTGAGCGCGTCGACGGACTTGATGAAGGCCGCTTCGTTGACCAGCGAGAACGAGATCAATTGATCCATTTCCTGCCACGCGGGGACGGCGCCGGGTTCGAGGCCGGGAGGAACGGCATAGGCCGAGACGAGGTCGTCGCCGATGCTGCCGATGAAGTCGCGCTTGATGTCGATACCCAGGTTTTTATTGAAGGCGCGGATCTGGCCCTGGGCCATGCCGGACATCATCGGGCTGATTTCCTCGAGGAGTTCTTCGAGGCCCGCGTAGAACTTGGACATGCTGAAACGCATCGTGTAAACGCTGGGCCACTTGGCGGGAATCCAGTCGGGTTTGGCAACGGGGCCGGGCTGGTAGGCGATGAGTTTCAGGATTCCGCGCTCCTCCGTGTAGCGCAGGCCGGCATCGACGCGCGTTTCCTTCTCATCAATGCGGAGCGCCATGTAAGCCTCGCCAAGGGCGTCGAGGCCGAGGGCGTTAAAGGCCGCCTCGGGATCAAGTCCCATCGGATTGGGGGCCTGCTCAGATTTGGCCTTGGCCGCCGCGACCGCATCACGCACCGCCGGATAAATGGCGGGGATGTTCACATAAAACAGCGACTGCGCCTCCCCTGCCCGCTGGCGGGTGCGCAGGAAGGCCTCGCTCTTGCCGAGCGAGGAATCGAGACCGCCCTGTTTCACAGCGTCGATCGCGGCAAACACGCGTTCCTTGTCGGCACTGATCAGCCAGATCCCGTCAACGATGGCCCAGGCAAACGAGGAGGGCACGGCGGAGACGTCGGCGTCGGGATCGGCGGATTTTTCAGCGGAGGAAAGCGGACGGATTTTCACGGTCACGCCGGAGAAGGTTTCTGTCTCCTCCTTGATGGACTTTTTCTCGGCGGAGTCGGCGAGGAGTTTTTCGATTTTATCCGCCTGTTTGCCGACTTCGAGGGCCAGCAGAAAGGGTGGCGGAGTTTTGGACTCCAGCGTGGAAAAATTGAAGGCAGGCAGGGCAAACAGGGCTTCGCCCTCGGCGAGCGCCAGCAGTTCGCGCACTGTGAGTCCGGTGGCGGCCTTGGTGTCGGCGTCCCATTCGTCCACATCGAGTTCGTCGCGCAGCGGAGCGAGGAACTTCACGATTTGGGGATCATTCCACGTCGTGGCCAGCGGGCTTGTATCCCAGCCGCGCAGCAACGCGGGAGTGTCGGTGACGGAGACCACGAACAGCGTGCGATCATCGACCAAGTTGACCAGCGGCACGGCGGCCGGAAGCAGCGACGCGGCAAGAACGAAAACAGGGGCGAGGAGATGGCGTATCATAAAGGAGAATGGAAAATGTTAAGGATTGGCGGTCTTAGAATCGGATGCAGGCGCGGGAACGGCGGGGGGTTTTGCTGCGGCTTTAACGGCTTGCGGAGGTTCGAGGTAGCGATAGCCCGCGTTGGGATTGCGCGGGTCGAAGGCAAAGGAATCACGGTTGCGCAAAAAGTTTTTCAAGACGGGCGTGGGGATCGCGAAATTGAGTCCCTCGATGCCGACTTGCATGGCCTTCATGTTGTTCACTCCAACCACTTCACCGCGCAAGTTGAAGAGCGGTCCGCCGGAGTTGCCGGGATTGATCTGCGTGGTCGTCTGGATGTAGAGCTGGCCGTCGAGCGGACGGGCGCGGGCGCTCACGATGCCTTGCGACACCGTGCGGTCTAGGCCGAGCGGACTGCCGATCGCGAAGACGGACTGCCCGTCGTTGATGGAGCCGCCGTCGCCGAGCGGGACCGTCGGAAAAAGCACGGGACCGGCGTCCTCGATTTTCAGCAGCGCAAGATCAAGGCGCGAATCGAGCGCCACGATGCGGACTTTGTTGAACTGAACCTTTTCCAATTCGGCGGCACCGCGGCGAAACTGGGTAACGGTGATGTTGTATTCGCCGGCGATGACATGCTCGTTGGTCACGAAGTAGCCGGACGAATGGATGAAAAACCCCGAGCCCAGGCCGACCGGAGTGCGGATGAGCACGACGGCTTCACCCACGCGATCAACATTCTCCTTCACGGACAGCACCGGCAGGTTGGCGGCGACGCGGAAGAGGTCTGTCGTGTCGGCGGCGAGTTCGATGCCCGTGGTCTCCTTGGTTTTAAGGCTCTCGATTTCGTCGCGCGGCACGGTGACGACGGTGAAACCGAGATCGACCACGATGCGGTCGGCCTTCTCGGCGATGACTTCAGCCTCGAGGCTGGCACCGCTCTTGAGTTGCACCGTCGTGAGCGCGACGGCGGGGGAAGCCGCGATCAACAAGGCGACGCTGGTCACGACCAGGGAGTGAATCGTCATAGGCAAGTCGGTGGAGAATCGACGGGTTTGCGGCCCGCGTCAAAGCAACTGCATAAATTCCTCGGGCAAAGGCGCGGTCGCCGTGAAGTGGAATTTTTTGCCCTGCCACTCGTAATCGAAACTTGTCTGGTAGGAGTGCAGGAAGAGGCGCTTGTGCCCCGTGGATTTCGCAAAGGCTTTGTTGGCGGGAAAATCCCCGTAGGTCAGATCGCCTACGATGGGGAGTTTGCGACCCGCGCACTGCACGCGCAACTGGTGGCTGCGACCGGTGAGCGGTTCGAGTTGGATGAGCGCCAGCGGAGGCTCAACGTCTTTTTTCTGACGCAGAACGGTCATGCGCGATTCGGACGCTTTCGCAGCGGCGTCGGCCCCCGTGCCCACGCCCACGCGGATCTTGGCGCGGCTTTTTTGGACGGACAACCGGTCGCGCCAAAGTTGTTTGGACTCGGACGGTTTTCCAAAGACCACCGCCTGGTAGAGTTTCTGAATGTGCTTTTGCAGAAAAAGCTCACGCATGTAGGTCGCGAGTTTTTCGTTGGCCGTGACGAGAATCACACCCGACGTGGCGGAATCGAGCCGGTTGAGGAGATAGAGACGGCGGGGAGCGGCGCCGGGAATATCGGCAGGCGTCCAGTTGAAGCACTCGCCCTTGATCGTGTAAGGCACGGTGAGTAACGCCCGCGGGATCTCGCTCTCCATGTTGGGATGCGAGAGCACACCCTCGGGTTTGCTGAGGGCGGCGAGTCCGTTGGCGTCATGCGCAAGCAGGGTCACGCCGGTGCCGAGCGGGAGTTGCTCCCAGAATTTTGAAGGAATGGCACTCATGGATGGGTGTTAGTTATAATGAAAAGTGAAGGTGATCTCCTGGGATTTTCCGAGGACGGTGATCATGTCCTCGGGCCACGCGCCATAGGGAGCGCGTGCCACGATCGCGCTCACGCAGGCATCCTGCGCGGCGCGGCCACCTCCGCTGGTGACCTTTACGATCTCGGAAATATCGCCGTCCGAATTCATGCGAAAGACCACTACGACCTTGGTGCCGCGCACGGGGTAGACGTTGCTCTGGCCCAGAATCCGCTGCCACTGGATGTCGACCGACTCGATGAATTTCTGGAGGTATTCACCATAGGCGCTCCACTTCGCGTTGTAGGCGACCGCCCCGATGTTCTCCGTGCCGAACTCGCGGTTCGCCAGCGGTGTCGGCCGGGCACGCACCACGTCGGGAGCGAGTGTGGGACGCGGCTGCGGCTTGGAGGCATCGACTTTGTAATAAAGACCGACACGACTGCCGCTCGTGTTCGGCGCATCAGGCGAACCCTCTACCCGCTCAGGCACGGGCGTGGCATTGGGGGCTGGTTTGTTGACGTTGCTGCCGGCACCATCGGGACTTTCGCCTTCAAATTTTTCCGTGCCGGACAACGGGATTTGTTCACGACGGGCGGCCTCCTGTGCGGCCTTTTCCGGTTCGGTTGAAGGGGGCGGACGACGCACCGAAGGCTGGGGCTCAACCTGCATGCCGCTCACAATCGCCGTGGACGTGGTGTCCGGATCGCCCTTGCTGGCGGGAGCATCGGCCTGCGAATCAGGCGCGGGGGTTTCTTGGGCCACCTGCTGGTTTTGCGCGGCGACAAAATTGGTCTTGTCGGGCGTGTTCTCGGGTGCGTTGGGATTGGCCTCGACGAATTGCGGCGGCGGCACCGGCGTTTCGGGCGATGCGTCCGTGGGAACAAATTCGATCTGAAACTCCTTCGAGGACCAATCATCGCGTGACTCCGCGCTTTCACCCGCATCGATCCATTGCTCGATCTTCGGAGCCATCACCAGAAGCAGCACATGAACAAGAATCGTTGCGACCACGCCTATTTGCACGGCGCGCACATCCGGATTGGCCGACAACACCGGCCGCGCGGAATGCCTTGAGGCGCTCGGTGGTTTGGGCGTGGACGGAGGCTTGATCATGAAAGGCGGTGGCAGCTCAGGATTTAAGCAGACCGCAACGAGTCAAAAGTTGTTTCGCCTCTTCAACCGGAAGTCCGATGATATTGCTCAAAGATCCCGTGTAACGCTCCACGATCATCTCCCCGTGGTCTTGAATTCCGTAACCGCCTGCCTTGTCGAGCGTGTGAACCTGGGCGAGATAAGCCTCGATCAGCGCCTCGTCCAACACGCGCATGGTCACTTCACTCGCCACACCTTGGTCGATGCGCACGCCCCCGGACATCTGCCGCAACGCAATACCTGTAAACACCGTATGCGTCCGCCCGCTCAGACGCCGCAACATCGCCCGGGCTTCGCCGCCATCGCGCGGCTTGTTGAGCGCGTGGCCGTCCGCAAACACCGTGGTATCCGCGCCCAGCACCCATGCGTGCGGATACCTTTCCGCGACCCAGTCCGCTTTCAACGCCGCGTTATGCGCAACCATCACCCGCGGATCGGTCGTCACTTCCTCGTGTTCCGTGACGTCGGCGGTGATGACATCAAACTCCACGCCTATCCCGGCGAGCAGTTCGCGACGGCGCGGCGAAGCCGATGCAAGAATGAGTGGAGGCTGTGCCATGGCCCGTCTGTCTGTTCATCGAAACGTCATGGCGCAAGCGCGCCTTGTGGGTTGTCACGCTCACGGAACCTCCCCACGTTAACCCTTTCCGTCACCCATGCGCATCGGCCTTGCCCAGCTTAACACCACCGTCGGCGATCTTTCCGGCAATCGCCGGCTGATCCTCGATGCCTACAAAACACTTGTGGCCGCCGGCGCCGAACTGGTCGTTTATCCCGAACTGGTCATCTGCGGCTATCCCCCGCGCGACCTTCTTTTCAAACGCCGTTTTGTCCCGGACATCTCCGCCGTGCTCGGGGAAATCGCCGCCGAAATCGGCGAGGTCCCCGCACTGATCGGCACCGTCGAGGCCAACCCCGCCGAAAGCGGCCGCCGCTTTTTCAATTCCGTCGCGCTCTGCCACCAAGGCCGAGTCATCAGCCACGCCCGCAAGTGCCTGCTGCCCACCTACGACGTGTTCGACGAGGACCGTTACTTCGAACCCTCCTCCACCCCGCCGTCGGTCTTCACTCTCAACGGTCTCCAAATCGGCGTCACCATCTGCGAGGACATCTGGACCCACCCGCAACTCGCCCCGCGCAATCTCTACCATTTTGAAACCCTTGCCTGGCTCGCGGACCGAAAGCTCGACTTGATGGTCAACCTCTCCGCCAGTCCTTGGCACCATGGCAAGGGCCACGTGCGCGAACAGCTTGTCACCGCCGCCGCCCGTCAGCTGCGGTGCCCCGTCGTCTATGTGAACGCCGTCGGCGGGAACGATGAACTCGTCTTCGACGGTCGCAGCCTTGTATCCGATTCCCAAGGACACATCACCGCCCGCCTGTCCGCTTTCTCGCCCGATCTCCTCGTGGCCGACACCGGCGCCGCATCCCTTCCCTTCACACCGGCGGCCCCGTCTGCCGAACTCGCCGACATCCACGCCGCCCTCGTGCTCGGCCTGCGTGATTACGCGCACAAAAGCGGTTTCAAAAAAGCCCTCATCGCCCTCTCGGGCGGCATCGACTCCGCCTTGGTCGCCGAACTCGCCGTCAAAGCACTCGGTGCGGACAACGTCATCGGCGTTTCCCTGCCGTCGTCCATCTCCTCGCAACATTCCCGCGACGACGCCCGTGATCTCGCCCGCAACCTCGGCATCCGCTTCGAAACCATCGCCATCGCAGACACCGTGGCCGCCGCCGAATCCTCCCTCGGTCCGGTGTTCGCCGGCCGCGCCCGTGACGTCACCGAGGAAAACATCCAGGCCCGCGTGCGCGGCGTTGTCATGATGGCCCTCTCCAACAAATTCGGCGCGCTCCTTCTCACCACCGGCAACAAGAGCGAGGTCGCCGTCGGTTACTGCACCCTCTACGGCGACATGTGCGGCGGTCTCGCCGTCATCAGCGATGTCTTCAAGACCCAGGTCTACGATCTCTGCCGGTGGATCAACCGCGACCGCGAAATCATCCCCGTCAACACCATCGAAAAACCTCCGTCGGCCGAACTCCGCCCTGGGCAGGTCGACCAGGACAGCCTCCCGCCCTACGAGGTCCTCGACGCCATTCTCCGCGGCTACGTCGAGGAAGGGCTCTCGCGTCGTGACTTGGTCGCGCTCGGTTTCGCGGAATCCGTCGTCAACGACATCGTCCGCAAGGTCGATCTCAACGAATACAAGCGTAAGCAAATGGCCCCCGGCTTGAAGATCACCCCCCTCGCCTTCGGCGTCGGCCGCCGCATCCCCATCGTCCAAAAATACGTGAGCTGATTCCCCCATGCCCGCAAACGGCCACCACTACGATGTGATCGTCATCGGCGGCGGGCCGGCGGGCAGCACCGCCGCCACCCTCACCGCTGACGCGCACGGCCTGTGCCATGAGATTTTCCGCCGCTGGTATGACCTCGAGCACGAGCAGGCCCGGCATACCTTTGTAACGGTTTACGACACCACCAATAACGCCGTGCGCGAAGAAGACCTGCTTCGACTGGGGGAAAAGTCCCTTGTGCTCGGCTACCCCGCGCAGGCTCGCCAGCTTACCGACGTGTTGGCGGCATAAGTCCCCGCTGCCGAAGCGGACCGATCCGGAGGGAGAACTGAGAATCATAAATATTCGGGTTTAACCGCGTCGGTTAAACTAACGGAGTGCCCGCTCAAACTAACGGAGCTCTCCGCAAATTAACGGAGCCGCCGCCCAAACTAACGGAGCTCGTTGTGCCAAAAACATCATCAGGCGTGATAACGTTTTCCCCGGGAATCGATAAATCGTTCCTCTGCCAGTGCCTTCTGACGCGCTCGCGCGCTGCATTTGGCAAAATTACTTTTTGGAGGCCGTGTCTAACAGGTCGTGCAGGCGGGTGACGTTGTCGTAGGGGCCGAAGTAGTCGCACACGGCTTCGCCGATGGCGGTGGCGGTGGAGTCGATGTCCTGCACGGCGGGGTCGTAGAGCATCACTCGCAGTAGGCGCGGGTGGGCGTCGTGGAGATCGCGCCAGCGGAAGCCCCATTGCTCCATGTAACTTGTCACCCCACCGCGCCGGCCCAGCACTTGCACCGCGAGCGAGCGGTAGGGCGAGGCGAAGTAGTCCACCTTGATCCTAAATTCCGCAGTTGAACCAAGCGGCTGACACGGAAGCTGCTGCAAGTGATGCGTATGAACGAGGTTTCGAACACAAAAGAGCTTCACCCGGCAGATGAAGGGGATTTCACGTTTCCGACGGCGGGAGGTCGGGTGCGTTTGTCGGTGACGGAGGATGCGCTGACGCCGTTCGGCGGCTTGGTGCCGTGGGCGGCCTACACCAAACACATCGGCATTGCCGAGGCGCTGGCGGCGGATTGCCCGG
>CAMBLN010000045.1 GCA_945868215.1 Opitutus sp. GAS368 | reverse complement strand
GCCTAAAATCGCTTGGCGTCCGTCGCCCAAACGCCGAAATTTATGACGCATCGTTCCGTCCTCTTCGCAGGTATTGGTTTTCATCACCCAACATACTGGCGAAGCATCTCTTCGGACGGAACGATGCTCTTCCAATCGCGGAATCCGGGTTAATAATACATTAATCCCTGTAGTGCGGACATAAAAAAGCCGCAGGCTTTTGGCCCGCGGCTTTGAGATTTTCAACCAACTGGATCAGCCGGCCTGGTTGGCGACGGGCTCCTCGGTGGGGAGCTCTTCGCCGAACGGCAGGCTGATGCGGAGGTTCTTGTAGGCGGGCAGACCGGTGCCGGCGGGGATCAAGTGACCCATGATGACGTTTTCCTTGAAGCCCTTCAGGAGGTCGATCTTGCCGAGGGTCGAGGCGTCCGTCAGCACGCGGGTCGTCTCTTGGAACGACGCGGCGGAGATGAACGACTCGGTCTCGAGCGAGGCCTTGGTGATGCCCAACAGGATCGGCTCGGCTTCGGCCGGCTTGCCGCCGGCTTCTTCAAGGCGCTTGTTGTCCAACAGGAACGCGGCGCGGTCCACCTGCTCGCCCCAGAAGTATTCGCTGTCACCTGGATCGGTGATGCGGACCTTGCGGAGCATCTGGCGGATGATGATCTCGATGTGCTTGTCGTTGATCGTCACACCCTGCAGGCGGTAAACCTCCTGCACTTGGCTGATGAGGAAGTCATACAGCGCGGACGGTCCAAGGATCTCGAGGATCTCGTGCGGATCGGCGGAGCCTTCCGTGAGGTGCTGGCCTTTGTGGACCACGTCGCCCGGCTGCACGATGATGTGTTTGCCGGTGGGGATGAGGTGCTCTTCTTCCTGGGCGGTCTCTTCGTTGCGAACGACCAGCTTGCGCTTGCCGCGCAGCGTGCCCTCGAACGAAACGACGCCGTCGATGCGGGCCATCTCGGCGGCATCCTTCGGACGACGGGCTTCGAAGAGCTCGGCGATACGAGGGAGACCACCGGTGATGTCCTTGGTCTTGGAGGCCTGACGGGGGGTCTTCGCGAGAAGAGCACCCGGCTGGATGATGTCACCTTCCTGAACGGCGATCTGAGCCCCGACCGGAATGGCGTAGGCAGCGATGGCCTTGCCGGCGGCATCGCGGACTTCGATCTGGGGATTGAGGTCTTCCTTGTGCTCGATAACCACCGTGGCAATTCGGCCAGACGATTCGTCGAGTTCGCGCTTCACGGTGACACCGGGGATCATGTCCTTGAATCCGAGCGTGCCGCCCTTTTCGGAGAGCACGGGGATGTTGTAGGGATCCCACTGGGCGAGCACGGCGCCCTTCTCGATCTTGGCGCCATCGCCAACATGGAGGAAGGAACCGACCACGATGTTGTAGGTGTCGAGCTCGCGATCATCGGCGTCGATGATCTGGATGGTGCCGGTCTTGTTGAGCACGATCGCGGCGCCGTCGGCGGTTTCCACAAGGCGCAGGCCCTTGTAGCGAACGGTGCCGGAGCTACGGACGCGGATCTCGGGCGTCTTGAATCCGCCGGAGGCGACGCCACCGATGTGGAACGTGCGCATCGTGAGCTGCGTGCCGGGTTCGCCGATGGACTGGGCGGCGATGATGCCGACCGAGTCACCCTGCTTGGCGATACGGTTGGTCGCCGGGTTGATACCGTAGCTCTTCGCATCGATGCCATTGGGGCTGATCGACGTGAGGGGCGACATGATCTTCACGCGCTCGATGCCGCAATCGACGATCTTGACGGACATCTCTTCGCTGATGAGGTCACCGGAGGCGACCAGCAGCTCGGAGGGATTGAGCGGGTTATAGATGTCGTCGGAAGCGCAGCGACCGACGATACGCTCGCGGAGGTTAACGATTTCGTCGTCACCTTCGAAGATCGACTTCTTCCAGATGCCGTCGCGGCTGCCGGTGTCTTCCTCGGCGATGATCACGTCCATGGCGACGTCGCACAGCTTACGGGTGAGGTAGCCGGCGTCGGCGGTCTTGAGCGCGGTGTCGGCGAGACCCTTGCGGGCGCCGTGGGTCGAGATGAAGTATTCGAGAACGGTCAGACCTTCGCGGAAGGACGACAGAATCGGGCGCTCGATGATTTCGCCGGAGGGCTTGGCCATGAGACCGCGGGTGCCGCACAGCTGGCGGACCTGCTGTTTATTACCGCGCGCACCGGAGTCCATCATGATGTAAACCGGGTTAACCTCGGTCTTGCCATCATTGTTCTCCAGCTTGGCGAACACGGCCTTGGCGATCTTGTCGGTGGCACCCGTCCAGATGTCGACGACCTTGTTGTAGCGCTCGCCGTCGGTGATGATACCCTTGTTGAACTGGGCTTCGACCTCGGCGATCTTCTTACGGGAATCGATGACGATGTCCTTTTTATCCTCAGGGATGATCATGTCGTCGATACCGATGGAGATACCGGCCTGCATGGCGGTCTGGAAGCCGAGCTCCTTCAACTTGTCGAGGGTCTCGACGGTGACGCTGTCACCGGCCACCTTGTAGGTGTTCAGGATGAGGTCGCCGAGTTTGCCCTTCGGAACGGGGAAGTTCACGAAACCGAGACCGGCGGGCCAGATCTGGTTGAAGATCACGCGGCCGACGGTGGTGCGGATGGTGCGTTTTTCGGAGTTACCGAAAACGGTTTCGCGGCCGAAGTCAGGATTAGGAACCTCGACCCAGTCGTGCATCTTGAGAGCGCCGTCGGCCTTGACGAAGAGAACTTCCTGGAGACCGGAGAGGAGCGGAACATGCACGCCCTTCTCGGGCTTCTTGCGAGGCTCGATGGTGAGATAGTAGGCACCGAGAACGATGTCCTGCGAGGGCGTGAGGATCGGCTTGCCGGAGGACGGCGAGAAGATGTTGTTCGTCGCCATCATGAGGAGTTTGCACTCCATAACGGCTTCGAGGGACAACGGGACGTGCACGGCCATCTGGTCACCGTCGAAGTCAGCGTTGTAAGCTGTGCAGACGAGCGGGTGAACGCGGATCGCCTCGCCCTCGATGAGGACGGGCTCGAACGCCTGGATGGACAGACGGTGAAGGGTCGGAGCGCGATTCAGGAGAACCGGGTGGCCCTTGGTCACTTCTTCCAGGATGTCCCACACCTCGGGGGACTTTTTCTCGATCATTTTGCGGGCACCGCGGACGGTGTGCACGAAGCCGAGTTCTTTGAGGCGGCGGATGATGAACGGTTCGAAGAGAACCAGCGCCATCTTCTTGGGGAGACCGCATTGGTTGAGCTTGAGCTCGGGACCGATGACGATGACGGAACGGCCGGAGTAGTCCACGCGCTTGCCGAGCAAGGTTTGGCGGACACGGCCCTGCTTGCCCTTGAGCATGTCCGAGAGGGACTTCAGGGGACGGTTGCCGGCGCCGGTGACCGGACGGCCGTGACGGCCGTTGTCGAAGAGGGCGTCAACGGCTTCCTGCAACATGCGCTTTTCGTTATGGATGATAACGTCGGGCGTCTTGAGCTGCATCAGATTCCGCAGACGGTTGTTGCGGTTGATGACGCGGCGATAGAGGTCGTTCAGGTCGGACGTCGCGAAACGGCCGCCTTCGAGGGGAACGAGAGGACGGAGGTCGGGCGGGATGACGGGCAGCACTTCGAGGACCATCCATTCGGGACGGGACTGGGAGTGGATGAAGCCTTGGATGACCTTGAGACGCTTGGAGAGCTTCTTTTTGATCTGCTTGGACTTGGTGGCGCGCATCTGCTCCTGGAGCTCGGCGACGGTCGCTTCCATGTCGGTCTTGACGAGGCAGTCGCGGACGGCCTCGGCGCCCATCTTGGCGACGAAGGAGTCGTCACCGTATTCGTCGAGAGCCTGGCGATATTCGACGTCGGTGAGGAGCTGCTTCAGTTCGAGCGGGGTCTTGCCCGGATCGACGACCATGTAGTTCTCGTAGTAGATGACGCGCTCGAGTGAACGGGCGGTCATGTCGAGGAGAAGGCCGAGGCGCGAGGGCATCGACTTAAGGAACCAGATGTGCGCGACGGGCACGGCGAGTTCGATGTGGCCCATGCGCTCGCGACGGACGCGGGAGATGGTCACTTCGACGCCGCAGCGATCGCAGACGACGTCCTTGTATTTGATGCGCTTGTATTTTCCGCAGGCGCACTCGTAGTCACGGACCGGCCCGAAGATCTTTTGGCAGAAAAGACCACCCGGCTCGGGCTTGAAGGTGCGGTAATTGATCGTCTCGGGGTTCTTGACCTCGCCCTTGGACCAGGCGCGGATCGTCTCCGGAGAGGAGACGGTGATGGAGACGCAGTCGAACGGGCTCTCTTCCAGACCGAGCGCGGCGCGAGTTTCTTCGCGGGCACCGGCGGCAACTTCGTTGGGTTGAATGCTCATGTTGAGTTATATCCCTAGTGTATTCGTTAAATGGTGACGTGAACCGGATCAGGCGGTGAGACCGCCGAGGGCATCGCGCTTGTTGAGCTTGATATCGAGGCCGAGGGACTGGATTTCCTTGATCAACACGTTGAAGGACTCGGGCGTGCCCGCGACCAGCGTGTTGTCGCCCTTGACGAGCGACTCGTAGATCTTGGTGCGACCCTGCACGTCGTCGGACTTGACCGTGAGGAGCTCCTGGAGGGTGTGCGCCGCGCCGTAAGCTTCGAGCGCCCACACTTCCATTTCGCCGAAACGCTGGCCGCCGTATTGGGCTTTGCCACCCAACGGCTGCTGCGTGACGAGGGAGTAAGGACCGACGGCACGGGCGTGGATCTTGTGGGACACAAGATGGTTCAGCTTCATCATATAGATGTAGCCGACCACGACCTGCTGATCGATCTTCTCGCCGGTGCGACCGTCAAAGAGCACGCTCTTGCCCGTGGTGGGCAGACCGGCGTCCTTGAGGTATTCGCGGACCTTCTTCTCGGGGATACCGTCGAAGACAGGGGTCGCGACCTTGATGCCCAACTTGGAGCACGCCCAGCCGAGGTGGGTTTCAAGCACCTGACCGACGTTCATGCGCGAAGGCACGCCGAGGGGGTTCAAGCAGATTTCGACCGGGGTGCCGTCCGGGAGGAACGGCATGTCTTCCTGGGGAACGATCTTGGCGACCACACCCTTGTTACCGTGACGACCGGCCATCTTGTCACCGACCTCAAGCTTGTGCTTGGTGGCGATGTAGACCTTGACCTGCTTGATCGCGCCGTTGCCGTTGTCTTCACCGGCTTCGATGCTGGTGACCTTGCGCTCGCGATCGGTTTCCAACTCGTCGAACTTCGACTGGTAGGAACCGATGATCTCCATGATCTTGATGCGAACCGGGGACGGGTCGATCTCGACGTGCTTGGAGACGGCGGCGAGCTTGCGGAGGAGCGTCTTGGTGATCTTACGGTTGGCCGGGATGATGATCTCGTTCGTGTCACCGTTGATGACGTCGAGCGGGATCTTTTCGCCGAGGAGGATGTTGGAGAGGGCCTCGGTGAGACCTTCGCGCAACTTGTCCATCTGCGTCTTGTAATCTTCCTGGATCTGCTTGGTCTGGCGGCGGCGGTCGGAAGGAGAGAGCTTCTCCTTCTCGAAATCGACGCGGCTGGAGACCTTGACGTCCATGATGATGCCGGCGACACCGGAGGGGACGACGAGCGAGGTGTCTTTCACGTCGGCGGCCTTTTCACCGAAGATCGCGCGGAGGAGTTTCTCTTCCGGAGCGAGTTCGGTTTCGGACTTGGGCGTGATCTTGCCGACGAGGATGTCGCCGGGCTTCACTTCGGCACCGATGCGGATGACGCCGTTGTGGTCGAGGTTCTTGAGAGCCTCTTCGCCGACGTTCGGGATGTCGCGGGTGATTTCCTCCGGCCCGAGCTTGGTGTCACGGGCGGTGACCTCGAACTCCTGGATGTGGATGGAGGTGAAGATGTCTTCCTTGAGGACCTTCTCGGAGATAAGGATGGCGTCTTCGAAGTTGTAACCGTTCCAAGGCATGAACGCCACGAGCACGTTGCGACCGAGGGCCATTTCGCCCTTCTGGGTGGAAGGACCGTCGGCGATGATGTCGCCGGCTTTGATCTTCTGGCCCTTGTCCACGATCGGCTTCTGGTTGAAGCAGGTGCCGGCGTTCGAGCGCATGAATTTGCGGAGCTCGTAAACGTAAACGCCGTTCTTGGCGTCGGTCTTCGGGCTCTTCTCGAAGTTGCGGGGGAGTTCGCCGTCCTTGGTGGTGACGATGCTCTTGGCGTCAACGAAGGCGACGATACCGGAGTCTTCAGCGACGACTACGATCTTGGAGTCGCGAGCGACGCGTTCTTCGATGCCGGTGCCGACGAACGGCGACTCGGCTTGAAGGAGAGGAACACCCTGGCGTTGCATGTTCGCTCCCATCAGCGCGCGGTTGGCGTCGTCGTGCTCAAGGAACGGAATCATACCGGCGGCGATCGAGATCACCTGCTTCGGCGAGACGTCCATGTAGTGGACTTCGGCGGCGGGGACTTCGAGGAACTCGCCGTCCTGACGGACGGTGACCTTGCCGACGAAGTGGTTCTTGTCGTCGAGTTCGGAGTTTGCCTGGGCGATGACCTTGGCCTCTTCCTGGTCGGCGGTGAGGTAGTCGATCTTGTCGGTGACCTTTCCGTCTTTGACCTGGCGGTAGGGCGTCTCGATGAAACCAAACTCGTTGACGCGAGCGTAGGTCGAGAGGGAGTTGATCAGACCGATGTTCGGACCTTCGGGCGTTTCGATCGGGCAGATGCGGCCGTAGTGGGACGGATGAACGTCGCGCACTTCGAAGCCGGCACGCTCACGGTTAAGACCGCCCGGTCCGAGCGCGGAGAGACGACGCTTGTGCGTGACCTCGGCGAGCGGGTTAATCTGGTCCATGAACTGCGACAGCTGCGAACGGGCGAAGAAGTCGCGGATGACCGTGGTGAGGGCCTTCGGGTTGATCAGCTTCTGGGGCGTGATCGAATCGACGGACTGGTCATACATGGTCATGCGCTCGCGAACGAGACGCTCGGTGCGGCTGAGGCCGACGCGGCACTGGTTGGCGAGAAGCTCGCCGACGGTGCGGACGCGGCGGGAACCGAGATGGTCGATGTCGTCCACGACGCCCTCGCCGCGCTTGAGGCGGACGAGATACTTGGTGGCGGCGGTGACGTCGCCGGACTCGAGGATGCGCTGTTCGAGGTCAACCTTGAGGCCGAGCTTCTGGTTGATCTTGTAGCGACCGACGCGACCGAGGTCGTAGCGCTTCGGATCGAAGAACAGGCGCTTGAGGAGGGCCTTGGCGTTGGCGGTGGTCGGCGGCTCGCCCGGACGCAGGCGCTTGTAGATTTCCTTGAGGGCCTCTTCCTCGTTGCGGGTCGGGTCCTTCTTGAGGGCGCGGATGATGGCGCCTTCGTCGGAAGATGTATCGATCACGCGGATACTGGAGATGTCGTGCTTCTCGAAGGTGCGCACGATCTGCTTGGTGAGCGGCTCGAAGGCGCGGGCGAGAACGACGCCCTTCTGGGCGTCGATGGCGTCCTCGACGAGGACGAGCGTGGAGACGTTCTCAAGGTCGAGGGCCTTGGAGATCTTGATGTCCTTGATCTCGTAGAAGAGGTTCAGGATATCGATGTCGGAGCTGTAGCCGATGGCGCGGAGCAGCGTCGTGATGAGGAACTTGCGGCGACGGCGGCGGCGGTCGAGATAGACGTAGAGGAGGTCGTTGTTGTCGAACTGAACCTCGAGCCAAGTGCCGCGGTCAGGAATGACGCGGAAAGAGTGGAGGGGCTTGCCGTTGGCGTGGGGCGTCACTTCGAAGGCGATGCCGGGCGAACGGTGGAGCTGGGAGACGACGACGCGCTCGGCGCCGTTGATGATGAAGGAGCCGCGCTCGGTCACCATGGGGATCTCGCCCATGTAGATCTCTTCGTCCTTGATGAAGTCTTCTTCGCGAAGGCGGAGCTTCACGTAGAGGGGAACCGAGTAGGTGATGCCTTCCTTGATGCACTCGAGCTCGGAGTTCTTGGAATCACCGAGGGTGTAGGAAACGTATTCGAGAACGAGACGGGCGTCGTAGGACTCGATCGGGAACACCTCGCGGAACACGGCCTCAAGGCCCTGGGGCTTGCGCTGTTTGTCGGGGATGCCCTTTTGGAGGAAATCGAGATAGGACGTGATCTGGATTTCGATCAGGTTCGGCGGAACGATTACTTCACGGAGTTTGCCGAAGTTGATGCGGTCAGGTTGATTGCGAGCAGCCATGGGTGATCCCTGTTAGGTGGAGAGAATAGACGGAGGAACCGCGCCGGGAGCGCGGTAAAATCAGGTGCGCAACGCCCGGGGGCGGTGGCGAGAAACTGAAACAAAGAACAGAAAGCGGAAAAGGCAAAGGACAGGCCGCGCAAACGCACGGCCTGTCCCGAAAACTGAAGACGATTTAGATCGTTAAACGCCAAGTGGTTACTTGAGTTCGACCTTGGCGCCAGCGGCCTCGAGCTTCTTCTTGATGTCTTCGGCGTCGGCCTTGGAGGCGCCTTCCTTGACGGGCTTGGGAGCGCCTTCAACGAGGTCCTTGGCTTCCTTGAGGCCCAAGCCGGTGATGGCGCGGACTTCCTTAATGACGCCGATCTTGTTCGCGCCGGCCTCAGTGAGGATGACGTTGAACTCGGTCTTCTCTTCGGCGGGCGCGGCGGCGGCACCACCAGCGGCGGGGCCAGCGGCGACGGCAGCGGCGGCGGAAACGCCCCATTTGCCTTCGAGATCTTTAACGAGGGCGGCGAGTTCGAGAACGGGCTGGGCGGACAGCCATTCGATGACTTGGTCTTTGGTGAGGTTGCTCATGGTATTAACTTCCTGGGACGGACTAGCGGTTTCGGGAATGAAACACGTTTAAGAGACGTATCCCCTACTCTACCCCTTTGGATTTTTTGGCTTTTCGAAGATGCCGGACAAAGCCGGCGTCTTCTCAAAATGGTTGGTGGTGGATTAGGCGGCGGGTTGCTCTTTCTTTACCTTGGCGTCGAGGACGCGAACGAAGGCGGCAGCATTGCTGGTCAGCAAGCTGAGGAACTGCGAGCGCAGCACGTCGAACGGAGGCAGGTCGGCGATCACCGCGAGTTCTTTCGCAGAGAAAACCTTCTTCTCCAGCACGCCGACTTTTACCTCAAGCTTCTGCTTCTTGTCGAAGAAGGTCTTGAGGATCTTGGCGACGCCGGCCGGGTTCTTGCCGCCAACGAGGATGGCCGTGGGGCCAGCCAGCGAGGCAGCGTCAAACTCGGGCAGACCGAGGGCCTTGGCGGCGACGCGCAGGGAGCTGTTCTTGACGACGTGGAACTCAGCGTTCTCGGCGGCTAGGCTGGCACGGAGCTCAGCGACGTCGGAGACGGTAACTTTCGAGAAGTTGGCGAGGATAACGTAATCGGACTTCTTGAGGTGAGTCTCGACTTCGCTGATTAGGTATTGTTTTTCGGCTCTCATGGTGGGTTCCGATTAGAGTTTGGTGAACTCGGTGGAGGCGACGCGAACGCCGGGGCTCATCGAGGACGAGATGCCGACGCTCTTGATGTAGGTGCCCTTGAAGGAGGCCGGTTTGGCCTTGCTGATGGCTTCGAGAACAGCCTGGGCGTTCTCGACGATCTGGGCGTTGGTGAAGGAGCGCTTGCCAATGCCGACGCCGATGTTGGCGGCTTTGTCCATCTTGAACTCCACGCGACCGGCCTTGACGGCCTTGATACCGGCGGGGATATCGTCGGTTACGGTGCCGGACTTCGGGTTGGGCATAAGGCCCTTGGGACCGAGGACGCGGGCGAGGGTGCGGACCTGTTTCATGGCTTCGGTCGTCGCGATGGCGACGTCGAAGTCGAGGTAGCCTTCGCTCACCTTTTTCATGAGCTCGGCGAGGCCGGCTTCGTCGGCACCCGCCTTGAGGGCGACCTCAGGGGCATCGGTGAAGACGATGACGCGAACCTTCTTGCCGGAGCCATTGGGCAGCGGGGTGGTGCCGCGCACCATCTGGTCGCCTTGCGTGGCGTCCACGCCGAGGCGGATAGAGAGCTCGACGGTCTCGTCGAACTTGGCTTTCGGGAACTTGGAAAGGACTTCCGCGGCTTCAGCCAAGGAATAGCCTTTCGTAAGATCGGCGCTCTTGACGGCGCTGACGTAGCGTTTGCTTTGTTTTTCGGGCATTTGTTACTCCTGCGGTGCGAACGTCCTTGTTAGGACTCCCGCTTTGAGTGGTTGTGGTTTCTAACGGAAAATTAATCGACGACTTCGATACCCATGTTGCGGGCGGTGCCGGCGATGGTCTTGATACCGGCGGCTTCGTCCTTGGCGTTCATGTCGGCCTTCTTCAGCTTCCAGATTTCGGCGAGCTGCTTGGTGGTGACCTTGCCGACCTTATCCTTATTGGGAGCAGCGGCGCCCGAAGCGATGTTGGCAGCCTTTTTCAGAAGAACGGAAGCGGGCGGCGACTTGAGAATGAAGGTAAAGGACTTATCCGAGTAAACGGTGATGACGACCGGCAGAATCATGCCGTTCTGGTCCTTGGTTTTGGCGTTAAACTCCTTACAGAACGCCATGATGTTGACGCCTTGGGCGCCGAGCGCGGGTCCGACGGGAGGCGCGGGATTAGCGGCGCCGGCGGGCAGTTGGAGACGGATGTAACCTTGGATCTTCTTGGCCATGTGAGTAAAGGAGTGGGTGTTTGGTTTTAGATTCGAGTGACTGTAGGTTTAGAGAGGGCGTCGACTCACTCGGTGAGGCGCTGCACCTGCCAGTATTCGAGCTCAACCGGGGTGAACCGGCCGAAAATGGAGACGGAAATCTTAAGCTTGCCGCGGGCGGGATCGATCTCGTCGATGCGGCCGGTGAGGTTGGCAAACGCTCCGTCAGTGATCTTGACCTCTTCGCCCAGCTCGTAGGAAACCTTCGGAACTTCCTTGCCGTTGGCTTCGGCAATGCGAGCCTTGATTTCATCAACTTCAGACTGGCGGAGAGCCGCGGGCTTCTCGCCTCCGACGAAACTGATCACGCCGGCGACTTCCTTGACGAAATACCACGGTTTGTTGATCAGGTGCTTGTCCTCAAACAAACGCATCTGAATAAATACATAACCCGGGTATAGCTTACGGGTCTTGGTACTTTTTTTGCCGTTTTTAACCTCGGAGACCACTTCCGTGGGCATGAGAACGTCGAAAATATAATCGTCGAGTTCCTCGACTTTTTTAAACTTCTCAATGTAAGCCTTTACCTTATTTTCCTGGCCGGAAAGGGTGTGAAGGGCGAACCATTGGGCGCCAACAGGGGCGGTCGTTTCAGTGGACATGAGAAGAATCTAAAAAGGATCGGGTTAGCTGACCAAGGAAGTGAAGAGATCGACGACTTGATAGAGCGCAAAGTCGCTGATGCTCGTAAACAAGCCGAGGATCATGGCGGCTACAATGACCACGATTGTCGAATCGCGCAGTTCGGTCTTGGTCGGCCAAGTGGCTTTCTTGAGCTCATCGACCATTTCACCGAAGAATATACGGGTGCTGCGGAACGGGTTCTTCATTTAATAAAAGTGGCAGGCGCGGAGGGAATCGAACCCCCAACCAACGGTTTTGGAGACCGCTACTCTACCAATTGAGCTACACGCCTGTGGGTTGGTTTTTAGACGACGCAGCCGAGGCCCCTTTGACGAGGCCTCGGCGGGCGTGTTCTAAACAATTACGTTGAACTTATTCGATGATCTCGGTGATACGACCGGCGCCGATGGTGCGACCGCCCTCGCGGATAGCGAAGCGCTGAGTCGTTTCCATGGCGATCGGAACGATCAGATCGATTTCAACAGCGATGTTGTCACCGGGCATGATCATTTCGACACCCTTGGGAAGATTCACGATACCGGTAACATCCGTGGTGCGGAAGTAGAACTGGGGACGGTAACCGTTAAAGAAAGGCGTATGGCGGCCGCCCTCTTCTTTGGAGAGAACGTAGATTTCAGCCTTGGCCTTCTTGTGAGGCTTAATGGACTTCGGAGCAGCCAAAACTTGGCCACGCTCGATAGACTCTTTATCGATACCGCGGAGGAGGATACCAACGTTATCGCCAGCCTGACCGGAATCGAGGAGCTTGCGGAACATTTCGATACCAGTGACTACGGAAACGACGGTGTCCTTGAGACCAACGATCTCGACGGAGTCGTTAACCTTGATGATACCGCGCTCGATACGACCGGTGGCGACGGTTCCACGACCGGTGATCGAGAAAACGTCTTCAACCGACATGAGGAAAGGCTTGTCGTGTTCGCGCTGGGGCTCGGGGATGTCCTTGTCGATGGCGTCCATCAGGGCGGTGATGGCGGCATTGCCCTCGGGCTTGTCCTCAAGAGCGGCGGTGGCGGAACCACGGACGATCGTGGCGTTGTCGCCATCGAACTGATACTTCGAGAGAAGCTCGCGGATTTCCATCTCGACGAGATCGAGGAGCTCGGCGTCATCGATGAGGTCGACTTTGTTGAGCCAGACAACAATCTTCGGAACGCCCACCTGACGGGCGAGAAGGATGTGTTCGCGGGTCTGGGGCATCGGGCCGTCAGCAGCGGAGACCACAAGGATGGCTCCATCCATTTGAGCGGCACCCGTGATCATGTTCTTAACGAAGTCAGCGTGGCCGGGGCAGTCGACGTGCGCGTAGTGGCGCTTTTCCGTCTGGTATTCGACGTGGGCGACCGAAATCGTCACGATCTTGGAAGCATCACGGACAGTTCCGCCTTTGGCGATGTCCGCGTAGGTTTTGACCTCAGCGAGCCCCTTGCGAGCCTGAACGGCAAGAATGGCGGTCGTCGTGGTGGTTTTTCCGTGGTCAACGTGGCCGATAGTGCCGACGTTAACGTGGGGTTTGGTGCGTTCGAATGTGCCTTTAGCCATGGTGAAATGTGATGAGTTTTATACTTGTCCGAAAATGTGACTTTTAAAGTTTAGTGACCTGGAGCCCAGAATCGGACTCGAACCGACGACCTCGTCCTTACCAAGGACGTGCTCTACCAATTGAGCTATCTGGGCGAACTAGGAAATGGTCAAAAAACGAGAAAAGGAGTGTGGACCGTGACGAGCCGTTTTTGGGCCGTCAACTGCAATCTTTTCCTTTTTTCTCGGTGTTCTACGGACCGACTCGAAACAGATAAAAACCCTCCAACAAACGCTCTCCAATGCGCACGTTTTGCCTCAAGTGTGAACGAAAATAATCATCTATCGTATCAGAACCCGAACTGCTCGTAACGACGAGCCCCCCTGAAAGGCCTTCACGGGTCACCGCCCCCATCAATTCAAGCGGCTGCCAATCACCCGCCGCCAAATCGCCAGAACTTGCGGGCAAGCTTAGCGTCAAAGTCACTCGCCCTGTTTTGACGACCACGGCCTCAATTTGGGCCATGCGCACCTTGATTCCCCCGACCACGACATCACCACGCCCGATTGCCATGGGGGCACTCGCTCTCTCGGTTAACCGCAGTCCATCCACCGGACCAGCCGGCAAGGCAACAGGAGAAGGAATGCCCAAAGGTCCCTTTTTCATCAACTCAGCAGGCAACTCAGGAAATGGGCCGTCAGCACCGGGACGCTCTTCATCCGTGCCGCTACTATTCATTGCGGAGGGAATGAACAGCGGCGCAGGATCATAAGCCGCCAGTTGTTCGGAAAGTAACTTCTCCGGTGACTCGCCCCCGATCCGGGTTAACTCCAAAGCAGGTAGTTCCGGCCCCGTGACAGGCCGCACATCATCCGTGGGGACCTGTAACAAGGCAACCGCCCCCACGACCACCACGGCTACCATTGCGCTCACGGCAACCCAGGGAAATCGGTTCTTTGCGGCCATCTGTATTCAAGGAATGGATTCAGCCGCGATTTGCACCGATGCAAAGCCCGCCTCACGGGCCATGGCATAAACCTCCGTGATATCCCGCGTTGTCAGCGAGGAGTCGGCCTGCACAAGCAATCTTAGACCGGAACGTTTCCTTGCTCGTTCCATCAAATAGCGATGCAGACCTTTGAAATTAACCTTCGCACCTTCGACAAAGGCCATGTCCGCACCTTTGATTGCTATCACTACATCGGTGGAAACCGCGCCCTGCAAAGCCCCTTTCATCACCGGCACATCAAAATCCATCCCGAGGCCCGGCGAAAGCACAAAGCGAGAGCCGAACAAAGCAAAAAACAATGCTATCAGGCCCGCATTTAAAAAAAACAAAAACTCAAAACTGCGCGGCGGAGGCCTCAAACGCGAAGAAAGATCCAGAGGACGGGTGATCATGATTCAATCGAAGCCGAATCCAACTCGCCACTGCCCTCGCCCGCTTGATTCTTCCTGTAGTCGATCAACAGATATCGCATAATCTCATTACCCGACCACTCGATATCTCGCACGAGCGAACGCACCCGACCGTGCAAAAAATGGTAGGCCAGATGCGCTGGAATCGCGAGCACAAGACTGCCTGCCGTCGCCAGCAGTGCCTGCCACATCCCCTGCGACAGCGCTTGGGCGGTCGCATATTGGCCGCCCTGCATAAAAGCATGAAATGTTGTCGCCATGCCGAGCACCGTCCCTAGCAAACCGACCATCGGAGCGATCTGTGCGATCGCCGCTATCGAGCCCAAACGACGCTCCAGCGCTGGCAGTTCGACAACAGCTGCCTCCTGCACGGCGAAACGCATCCGGGTCTCGTCGTCATGCGCATGAATCAGCGCGGCCTTGACCACAGCGGCAACCGGACCAGGCGTCTCCTCGCATAGCGTGAGCGCCTCGACGATACGCCGTTTGGCGAGCGTGTTTTTAATACCATCCACAAACGTCGTGGATTTAATCTGCCCGCGATGCAGATAAAACGTCCGCTCGATGAATAAGACGAGGACGATGACCGCCATGAGAAGCAGCACCCACATCATGGGACCGCCTCGGGTCAGAATACTGGGATCGGAAGGCATGGAGAATAAAGCTGCGTTTGGATAAAAGGTGTCAGTTTTACTGAAAAACCGAGGTAGTCGATGGCCTGCGATCCATCACCTGTGTCAGGGATTTCCCCCGGCGCGAACAAATGACTTTCGCGCAAGATTGGCGAAGGGCAGGTTTTTTTGAAGAATAAGTTCGTAGGCATTGCGAGCTTCCTCGAAGTCGCCGCGATCCCGACGGGAATCACCGAGTCGCAACAACGTTCGCGCAAGCCAGTAACGCCCTTTCGAGCCCAACTTGGCGGCCTGCCCCTCGTCCAGGAGAAACGTTGTCACCATCGTCCACCACACCGCTTCCGCTCGCGCGAAGTCCCCGGTTTTGCCATTGGTCGCAAGCATATCCCCAAGTTGAAACCCCGCCTCGACACGTAAATCAACCGAAGCCGTAGGCAGATCCAGCAACCGCTCCAAAATCGTGAGCGCACTCTCATAATGCGAAACATCCGTGGGCGTGATGAGGGCACGATGACAGATCGCGAGCGCGAGTTCCGCAGACAACACATCGGAATACTGCGCCGCATTGTAATTATTAATCAAAAACTCATAGGTCAGCCGGGCCCGTGGAAAGTCATTCAAGCGCCGCGCCAGATCCCCTTGCTTGAGCCTCGCATAAAATACCAGGCGATCATCCGGATAATTTTTCACCAGATCTTCAAGAATACGATAGGCCTCTTCGTAATACTGGTCCTGTCCGCGCTGTTCAGCATTCAATGCCGCGCGATACAACGCGTAAGGCGCATAAGCGTGTTGCTTGAACGTATCGGCCAGCTCCGTGAGGCGCTTTTGTGCATCCACAAAACGCCCGCTCTCCGCATAAAAGTCCGCCTCGTCGATATAAGAATAAACCGCGGCGTCCGCCTGCGGAAACTCGACGCGCAACAACGAAAGTGTTTTCAGCGCCTCCTCCGATTGCCCGAGCTTAAATTGCGCCTTGGCCCGCAAGAGCCGGATGCTGGACTCCACTTCGACACGCAACTCAGCATCTGTTCCGCCAAGCAACGCAGGCAACGCCTCCGTCAGGGCCAGTGTTTTTTCCGCTTCATCCACCTCCAACGACAGCCGCGCCTGCAACCAAGCCATCCGCACGCGCAACTCGGGGCTCAACGACGTCCCGGCTTCGTTTGCTCCTGCCATTAATTTATTTACCCGCGCGTAGGCTTCGGCGTCGCGTTTGGCGACCTGCATTTCACGCGACAGCGTCCACTCGGATTGCCAGCGCTGATTCACATCCAGTCGCTTATCGTCCGCGAATCCATCCAGCAGCTTGGCTGCTTCATCCAGCCGCCCGCCCATGATCTCCGACAACACCCGCTGTGAGATCAATCCCCCCGGCGATACACCTGCCGGCACTTCATTCAGCGTCATCTGATACGCTTCGGCCGCCGCACTGTAATCGCCCGCCCTGAAAAACGCCTCCGCGACCAACACCCCCAGCGAAGACCGCACATCCCCGCGCGGCAGTTCCGCGCGCGCCTGCGCCGCGTAGTCCGCCGCCGTGCGGTAACGCAACAATTCCCACGATAAATCCGCCAGCAATCCCAGCGCCGCCGCCTTGAGCTCCGATCCGGGAAACTTCGCCAGCAACGTCTTCGCATCCAACTCCGCCTGCGCCTGATTCGCCGCGACAACCGGCTCCCGCGCCCCCGCTTTTTCAACTACTGGAACCCGCTTCTCCGCCAATCCGAGTTGCGCGCGCACCAGCAGCATGTCCGCAAGAATCGGGTGCACCGGCGAAGCCGTGATCCATCCATTCAACTTCGCGTAAAACGCCGCGTCCTCCGCGTCCTTGGCCAGTAATTGCAAGGCCACGCGCTGCAGCATCACATCGCCCGCGCCGGCCAGCAGACCTTCAAGCGCATTACGACCTTCCGCCCGCTGCGCTCCCGCGATCAATCCCAGCAAAAATCGAAAATCATCACGCGCCGCCACTTCCCCCGCAGGCAGTGACTGCAACTGCTTGTTCAAAAAATCCACCGCTTCCGCCGTGCGCCCACGCGCAGCCAGCAATGCGGCATACTGACGCGCATAAGCGTAACCCACCGTCCTTCCTTGGTAGCGTTCCGTATTCTGGCGAAGCGTGTTCAGCTGCGACTCGGTTGACTCGCCGAGATTCAACCGCGCCCGCTCGCGCGCCAGGGTGAAATGTGCGCGCTGCACTTCCGAAAACGCCACGTCGTTGGCCGCCTGGTAAGCATCGCGCGCCTTGGCGAAATCACCCGCCGCATCCGCCACCTGCCCTTGCAAAAAATACCACCAACCGCGATCCGCCGCCCCGAGTTCCTCCGCCTTCGTCACCGACAGCACGCCCTTGGCTTCGTCAATCCGCTTGCTCCGCATCGCAACCAGACCCGCCCGCAACTGATAAGCCGGCGTGCGTGCCGCGGAGTGCATCTGCAACGCCCGCTCCGCTTCGTCCGTGCGGCCTTCGTCAAGCCGCGCCGTGACCAACTCCAAAACAAGCACGTCACGCTCGGCCCCGGTCGTGCGGAGCGAGCCGAGCAACTCCGTGTATAAACCCGCCGCCACCGAGGGGAACCCCAGCTCCAACGCCCGTCGCGCCGCCACGAACGACCGCAACTCCCCGCCCGGCAGCACCGGCTTGTCTTTGTCCGAAACCAGCGGCGCGGCTTGCACCGCCGCCTCTTCGGCACGCAGCTCCGGCGTCACCGCAAAAACAGCAGTGGCCAGCAAAATGAAAATCGGGGTTCGAAACACCATGCGAAGTCCCCAACTTGCTCGCGTCGCTGGAAACAATCAACCGCGTTGTAAATACTTCCTCCTCGCGCCTCCCTCACTCCCGCGCAAGCTCTCCGGCGTTCCGCAACCACTGATTCCCTTAACATCATGACCGCCCTCATCGTCCTCGGTATTCTGCTCCTTCTCCTCGTGATCCTCGGCTTGTGGGCCGTCTCCGTTTACAACGGCCTCGTCACCCTGCGCAACCGCTTCAAAAACGCCTTCGCCCAAATCGACGTCCAGCTCAAGCGCCGCTACGATCTTATCCCCAATCTCGTCGAAACCGCCAAGGGCTACCTCAAGCACGAGAGCTCCACGCTCGAGGCCGTCATCAAAGCCCGCAACATCGCCGCCTCCGCCGCGCAAACCGCCGCCGCCAATCCTTCCGATGCCAACGCCATGCGCGGACTCATGTCCGCCGAGGCCGGACTCGGCGGCGCTCTCTCCCGCCTCATGGTCGTTTCCGAGGCCTATCCCGACCTCAAGGCCAACCAAAACATGATGCAGCTCACCGAGGAACTCACCTCGACCGAGAACAAAATCTCCTTCGCCCGCCAGGCCTATAACGACAGCGTCATGACCTATAACACGCAGCGCGAAACCTTCCCCACCGTCATCCTCGCCGGCACTTTCGGCTTCCAACCCGCCGAGCTCTTCAAAATCGAAGATCCCACCGAGCGCAACGCCCCCAAGGTCCAGTTCTAAGGTCCGCCGCGCGCACTCGTCCGCATGGACTTCTTTGAAGCCCAGGCCCGCGCCAAAAAACGCACGACCCGCCTCGTCGTCCTTTTCGTGCTGGCCGTGCTCGGCATCATCGCCGCCGGCTATTTCGCCTTCATCGTGCTCACCGCGATGGCCGGTGTGCGCGCCACCGCCAACGGCGGCGGACTCGAGCGTGCTATCGGCGGACTCGACCAACTCCAGCTTTGGCAGCCCGGCGCGTTGATCGCCTTTTCGCTGCTCACCTTCACCGTCGTCGGCCTCTCCGCCCTCGGCAAATGGCTCCAACTCCGCGCCGGTGGTCGCGCCATCGCAAAAATGGTCGGCGCCCGCGAAATCCTTCCACAAACAACCCACCCTCGCGAACGCCAGCTCCTCAACATCGTCGAAGAGATGTCCATTGCGTCCGGTCTCCCCCTGCCCGGCGTCTTCATCCTCGACGACGAGACCGGCATCAACGCCTTCGCCGCCGGCCTCACCACCAGCGACGCCGTCGTCGCCGTCACCCGCGGCACCCTCGAAAAACTTTCCCGCGACGAACTCCAAGGCGTCGTCGCCCACGAATTCAGCCACATCCTCAACGGCGACATGCGCCTCAATGTGCGCCTCACCGCCGTTCTCTTCGGCATCCTGGTCATCGGTCTCATCGGTCGCGGCATCGTCGGCAGTCTGCGGCACTCCCGTCCGCGCCGCGGCGGCAAAGAAGGCAACGGCGTGGCCGTCATCCTCGTCGTCGGCCTCGTCCTGCTCGTCCTCGGCTACGTCGGTTATTTCTTCGGCCGGCTCATCCAGGCCGCCGTCTCCCGCCAGCGCGAATTCCTCGCCGACGCCTCCGCCGTTCAATTCACCCGCAACCCCGGCGGCATCACCGGCGCCCTCAAAAAAATCGGCGGCTACGCGTCCGGTTCCCGCGTCCAATCCACCCGCGCCTCCGAACTCAGCCACTTCTTTTTCGCGCAAGGTTTCCTGTCGTCGTTCGGCGGGCTCTGGGCCACCCACCCGCCGCTCGACCAACGTATCCGCGCCGTGGATGCGTCCTTTGACGGAAAATATTTCGAGCCTCCGTCGTCCGTCGAAATCGCCACCGAATCCTGGGTGCCCAAACCCGCCCAACCCGCCCCGCGCCCACGCAACGCCCTCGATCCGCTCACCCTCATCGCGTCCATCGGCGTCGTTACCGACACCCACGTCAACCGCGCCCAACTCGTCGCCGGCTCCATCCCGCCCGGCCTGCGTGACGCCGTTCACAGCCCCGAAGGCGCCGCCGCCATCATCTGCGGACTGCTCCTCGATACCGATCCTTCAATTCGCGAACGCCAGCACGCGCTCATCAACCGCCACGCCAGCGACCGCATCACCGCCGCCCTCACCCCGCTCGAAACCAGCCTCAGCACACTGCCGCCCGGCGCACGCCTTCCCCTCCTTCTGCTTGCCCCTCCCTCGCTCCGCCAACTCGCCCCCGACGAACTCTCCCGTCTGCTCGAAACACTCGACGAACTCGTCCACGCCGACCAGCAGGTCAGCACTTTCGAATTCGCCCTGCAAAAGGTCCTCACCCACCACCTCAACCTCGCGGCCCACCCGTCCGGCCTCCGCGAACGTTACTCTCCTGCCGAGGTCTCCGCGGAAATATCCACCTTGCTCTCCTTCGGCGCCCGCCTGCGCGCGCCCGATGACACCGAAGCCTCCCTCGCCTTCAACGCCGGCGCCGCCCAGTTCGCCGGCCTCCATCCCGCCCTCTCCCTGCGTCCCGCCGACACCTGCAAGCTCGACCACCTCGACGCCGCCCTCGACAAACTAGCCCTCGCCTACGGCCCCGTCAAAAAACGCGCCCTCACCGCCCTCGCCGCCACCCTCGGCTTCGACGGACGCTTTGAAATCGAGGAGGCCGAATTGCTCCGCGCCCTCGCCTCCGCGCTCGACTGCCCTATGCCGCCCGCCATTTAAGGCAGGGCATGCAATGGCTTTTCTTCGGCGGTTACGCCCTCGTCTTTTTCGCGCTCCTCGCCGGCCTCGTCCTCTGGCGCAAACGCAACCGCAAGACCCGCGCTCCCTTCCCTGAAAACGCCCGCCTCCTCCGAGGCCCCGGCGAAACCCTCCGCCGCAAACTCGCCGACCTCGACGAACGCAGCGTTTACGAAATCCTTGCCGCCCTTCTCCTCCCGCTCGGTGTCGGCTTGGTCCTCGCCCAGATCGCCATCCGTCTCGACGGCACTCCGCAAATCATCGGCCTGCTCATCGCCGGCCTCGGACTCTTCGCCAGCCTCATCTTTGTCATCCGCCGCCTCGTCCAGGGCATCGAACGCTGGCGCAACACCTGGCTCGGCTACTTCGGCGAACGCATCGTCGCCGAATCCCTCGAACCCCTCAAAACCTCAGGGTTCCGCATCTTCCACGACGTCCCCGCCGGCGACTCCAAAGCTCCCTTCAATATCGACCACGTCATCGTCGGCCCCTCCGGCATCTTCGCCATCGAAACGAAAACCCGCCGCAAGGGCCGCGCCCGCGCCGGTTTCGCCGAGCACCAGATCATCTACGACGGCCGCGTGCTCGCCTACCCGTGGGGCGAAGACCGCCACGGACTCGACCAGGCCCTCCGCCAGGCCCGCTGGCTCGAAGACCACCTCGCCCAACTCCTTGGCCGGCCCACCCCCGTCCAACCCATCCTCACTTTCCCGGGCTGGATGGTGATCTCCCGCGCCCGCGGCGAAGTCACCGTGCTCAACCCCAAGCAGATTCCCGCCGCCGTCGCCCTGCGCGGCACTCCAGTCCTCGACGAACACCAGCTCGATCTCGTCTCCCGTCAGTTGGAAGCCCGCTGCCGCGACGTCGAATTCTAACTCCCCGCCGCCCGCCGGAACAACCGCCGCGCGTGTAGTTCCCTCCCACTACAGACGGCGCGCGGAAAAACCCCGTCGCACGTTTTGGCTTTTCTACCTTGTGTGTATGGTTTCCCTCATTCGCTCCTACCCCCGTCATCCCCATCTATGAATAACGAAGTTCCCTGGATCGCTTCGCTGTGCGTCAAAGAGCATCTCATCGACGCCGACCTCGCCCAACAGCTGATGGCCTCCATGCCCCCCGGTGCTAATGCGATGGCGTTCGCCCAGGCCGTCATCGACCACGCCCACATCACCGACATCGAGCTGATGACCCGCCTCGCCACCGAGGCCCAGCACATGGCCGTCTCCGGCGCCCAGGCCCCCGCGCTTCACACTCCCTCGAAAAACGCCGACGAGGTGGACTTCTCCCGCGTTTCCTCACTCACCGAGCCCGAGGCCAAAGCCTTCATGCTCGACCTCCTCTCCGCCGCGCAATCCTTCGGCGCCAGCGACCTCCACCTCTCCGCCGGCTCTCCTCCCTGCATCCGCAACATGCGCGCCCTCGAGTTTCTCGACACCACACCGCTCTCCGTCGCCGACGCCCACAAACTCAACACCAGCCTCCTCGACGACGC
>CAMBLN010000044.1 GCA_945868215.1 Opitutus sp. GAS368 | reverse complement strand
CGGCGTTGCCCATGATGCCGGTGACCGAGGAGATGTTGATGATGCGTCCGAAGCGATTGCGGCACATCGGCCAGCCGATGGCCTTCGTCCAATAAAAGCAGCTCGTGAGGTTGGTCTGGAGCACGGAGTTCCAGTCGTCGTCGGACATGCGCGCGAGCAGGCCGTCGCGAGTGATGCCGGCATTGTTCACGAGGATGTCGATCTTGCCGAATTCCTTGAGGAGTTCCTCGGATGCCCTTGCAACGGCCGCCGCGTCGGCGACGTCCACGGCGCGGGCAACGGCCTTGCCGCCCGATGCGGTGATGGCGGCGGCAACCGCGCCGCAGGATTCGGCGGATTTGGAAACGCAGATGACGGTGACGCCTTTGGCGGCGAGGACTTCGGCGATGGCTTTGCCGATGCCGCGTCCGGCGCCGGTGACGAGTGCGGTGCGATTGGTGAAGGTCATGGAGGAATAAAAAATCCTGAACCTCAAAGATCCAAACGCCAAAAATCGGCACCAAGATCGATGGTCAGTCGGGATTTATTTGGCGTTTGGGTTTTGGAGTTTGGATTTTTACTGAGCGTGCTTGGCCGCTCAGTAGACGTCGCGCTGGTAACGCTTGTCCTTTTTCATCTGCTTCACGTAGTCGACGGCCTGCTCGGCGGTCATGCCGCCGTGCTGCGCGATCACATCGTGAAGGGCGACATCTACGTCCTTGGCCATGCGCTTGGCATCGCCGCACACGAAGAAATAACCGCCGCCGCTGATCCAGCTCCAGAGCTCGGCGCCCTTTTCGCGCATCTTGTCCTGCACGTAAACTTTGAGGATCTGGTCGCGCGACCAAGCGAGGTCGAGATGCGTGACGTGGCCGTCGGCGACGTATTTCTCCCACTCTTCCTGGTAGAGATAATCGGTGGCGCTCTTCTGGTCGCCAAAAAACACCCAGTTGCGACCCGTCGCGCCGGCGGCGACGCGGTCCTGCACAAAGGCGCGGAAGGGCGCGATGCCGGTTCCGGGGCCGACCATGATGGCGTCCTTGGTGGTGTCCTCGGGCGGACCGAAATGGGAGTTGGAAACGAACACGGGCGTCGGGGTCTCATTCACGCGCACGCGGTCGGCGAGGAACGTGGAACATACGCCATGGCGCTCGCGGTGGTTGGTCGTGTAGCGCACAACGGCAACCGTGAGATGAATCTCGTTGGGGAACGGCTTCGACGAAGACGCGATCGAATAAAGGCGGGGCATCAGCTTGCGCAGGTGATCAACGAATTCCTGCGGCGAGAGCTTGGTGTCCGGATAGTCGCAAAGGATGTCGATGTATTCGCGTTCATCGAGATAGCCGGCTAGTTTCTCCTTGGCCTCGGGGGCGACGAGTTCGCCGAGCGCGGCTTTATCGGACGGATCGGTGGCCTTCGCGAAGAGCGTATTGATGATCTTCGAGGTCGGGCTGCCAAGGGCGAGACGGTGCGTGAGGGCTTCGCGCAGCGTGATGGGTGTGGCGAGCTTCAGCATCGCGGGCGAAACAAGTTCGTCGCCGGTGGCGCCGAGCTTTTCGAGGATTTCGGCGACTTCGACCGGGCGGTTGCTCGGGAAAACACCGAGCGAGTCACCGGCTTTATAGGAGAGGCCGCTGTCGCCCAAACTGACGATGAAGTGGCGGGTTTCCTTGGCGGAGCCGGCTTTGTTGAGCAGACGGTTCTCGGTGACTTTGGCCGGGAACGGGTTGTCCTTGGAGAAGGCGGAAGTGGAGGTGGGAGCTGACATAAAAATCAAGAATTGAGGGACAGCCCCCACGCCCCCGCAAGCCCTTAGTTGCACCACCGAGGCACGCGGGCTTGCGTCGGTCCGCGCTTTGCAGCCAACTGGGCCGCTCATGACCGATTCAGAGCCCATCCGCCTTCAAAAATACCTTGCCGAAACCGGCATTTGTTCACGCCGCGACGCCGAGGTGCTCATTCGCGAAGGCGAAGTCTGGGTCAACGCCGTCAAGGCCATCCCCGGCCAGAAGGTCACTCCGGGCATCGACAAGGTCACCGTCAGCGGCAAGTCCATCAAGAACACCAAGCCGCAGCCCAAGATCACCCTCGCGATGCACAAGCCCCGCGGTCTTGTGTGCTCCAACGACGACCCGTTCAACCCGCAGACCGTCTTCGATCTTCTCCCCCGCGAGTTCTCCAAGTTCCGTTTCTTCTGCGCCGGCCGCCTCGACAAGGAAAGCGAAGGTCTTCTCATTCTCACGACCGACGGTGATCTGGCCAACCGCCTGATGCACCCGAGCAACGTCGTCATCAAACGCTACTTCGTCTCGCTCAAGAAACCCTTCCCGTCCTCCCGCATCCCCCAACTCGTCCGCGGCTTCACCGTCGATGGCGAACACCTGAAGGTCGAATACGCCGCCCTCGTCAACGCCGGCAAAAGCGACGAATCCGAAAGCATGGACGTCGCCATGCACCACGGAAAAAAACGCGAGATCCGCCTCCTCTTCGGCAAGCTGGGTTACGACGTGAAACGCCTTCGCCGCTACCAGATCGGCGCCTTCCCCCTGAAGGGAATTCCTTTGCGCGCCATGAAACAACTTTCCATCAAGGAAATTAACTCCCTCTTTAAAGATCCCGGCCTCCACCCCCACGCCGTCGCACTCGCCCAACGCACCGCCAAAAAACCATGAAGCTTACCGCCTCCTTCTTCGCCGCCGTCATCCTCGGCGCCGCCGCCCTTCACGCCGCGCCCCTCGCTGAAACCACTCCGGTTTACGCCCAGCCCGATGCAACCGCCGCCGTGATTTCATCCCTCAAGCCCGGCACAGAGGCCGCCGTTACCAACGACGTCCCTGCTCCCGCCGGATGGATCGCCGTCATCCTGGCCGGACCGCACGAGGTCTACGCCGCCAACAAGGACGTCACCAAGTCCCTCGATGTGCGCGTCGGTTCTTCTTACCTCACCGAGGCCAAGGCCGACGCCCCCGTGCTCGCCATCGCCCAAAAGGACGACCAGACCGAGATCATCGATTACCGCGGCAAGTGGACCAAGTTCCGGCTGACCAAACCCGTCGTCGGCTACATCAAGGGGTCCATCAAGCCCGCCGTCACGGTTGCCTCCCCCTCCGCGACCACGTCCACCGTGACCGACACCCCGGCCGCCGCTGCCCCCACCGTGACCGCCGTCGGTCGCGCCGCTCCCGTCGGCGATGGTGCCTCCGCCGCCCTCCCCCGCCTCTTCCAAGGCAAATTCGCCTCCACATACAGTCCCCTCCGCCCGCGCCGTCCCTACGATTTCCAACTCACCGACGACGCCGGCGCACGCTACGCCTACATCGACGTCAGCAAGCTCCTCGCCACCGAACAGCTCACCAAATACACCGACCGCACCGTCGTCATCTACGGCACCGCCCGGGCCGTCCCCGGCTCCAAGGACATGGTCGTCGTCGCCGAAAGCCTCCAGCTCCGCTAAGAAAACCCTCGCTGAATTTTGCCCACGGAACACACGGACTACACGGAAGAAAAGACGCTCGTTCTTCCGTGTAGTCCGTGTGTTCCGTGGGCACCTCGTTTTATCACCCATGCAACTGATCGACGGTAACCAAATCGCGGCCGAAATCATCGCCGAACTCAAAACTCAGGTCTCCGCCCTCTCCGGCCGCAAACCTTGCATCGCCCTCGTGCGCGTCGGCGAAGACCCCGCCTCCGTCTCCTACGTCAAAAAGAAGGAGAAAACCGCCGCCGACATCGGCATCGAGAGCCGCATCATTCTCCCGCCCGCCACCACCACGCAGGCCGAACTCGAAAAACTGATCGACGATCTCAACGCCGACCCGTCCGTGGACGGCATCCTCGTCCAGTCCCCCCTCCCCAAACACCTCGACGAACCCGCCGCCTTTCGCCGCCTCGCCGCCCACAAGGACGTCGATGGCTTCCACACGCTCAACATCGGCAAGGTCGCCCAGGAGGACGACACCGGCTTCGTCGCCTGCACCCCCGCCGGCATCATGGAACTCCTCGCCCGTTCCGGCACCGACCTGAAGGGCAAACACGTCGTCGTCCTCGGCCGCTCCCTTATCGTCGGCAAACCGGTCGCCCTTCTCGCCCTCCAGAAAAAAGCCGGCGCCAACGGCACCGTCACCATCTGCCACTCCGGCACCAGGGGCGTCGCGTCCATCACCCGCCAGGCCGACGTCCTCATCGCCGCCATCGGACGCGCCGAATTCGTCACCGCCGACATGGTCAAACCCGGCGCCGTTATCATCGACGTAGGCATCAACCGCGTTCCCGACCCGTCCAAAAAAACCGGATACCGCCTCACCGGCGACGTCCACTTCCCCACCGTCTCCCCCCTCGCCTCCAAAATCACCCCCGTGCCCGGCGGTGTCGGCCCAATGACCGTAGCCATGCTCATGAAAAACACCGTCAAGGCTTTCACCCTCGCCCGCTCCTGAGCCTTGCGCCCGGAGAAACCCCACCCTTAGTTTCCCCGCAGATGTCAGCCTCCAAAATCCTGGTCGTCGATGACCAGCCCATCAACGTCCAGCTCCTCAAGCGCAAGCTGGAGAAGGAAGGCATCGAAATCCTCACCGCCTACAACGGCCAGGAAGCCCTCGACTCCGTCGCCCGCGTCAAACCCGACCTCATCCTCCTCGACGTCATGATGCCCGACATGGACGGCATCGAGGTCTGCCAGCGTCTCCAGGCCGACGAAGCCTCCCGACACATCCCCGTCATCTTTGTCACCGCCCGCACCTCCAAGGAGGGCAAGATCGAGGGCCTAGGCGTCGGCGCCGTCGATTACATCACAAAACCCATCGACCTCGACGAAACCCTCGCCCGCGTGCAGACGCAGCTCCGCTTCGTCCAGGTCAACCGCGAGATGGTCGACCTCCAGCGCCGCCTCGTCGAAGCCCGCCGCGCCGCCACCATCGGCGCCGTCACCCAGGGCGTCGCCCACAATCTCAACAACCTCCTCGGCGTCGTCCTCGGCTACCTCGACCTCATCAAGTCCCGCCACGACAAACCCGAGATGGTCCTCAAAAACGCCCAAAGCGTCGAAAACGCCGTCCAGCGCATCGTCTCCATCATCAAGCAGCTCAGCTCCCTCGTCGTAAAATCCCGCCCCCCCGTCGTCCGCTGCAAACTCGACGAAATCCTCGCCAGCTCCGTCGGCCGCTACCAGGCCGAAAACCAGATCACCCGCACCATCACCATCGACAACCCCCTCGGCGAATACCCCGTCGACACCAACGTCGAACTCTTCGAGGACATCGTCGGCAAGGTCCTCATCAACGCCTGGGAATCCTACGGCGACGCCCCCGTCGAAGACCGCGGCATCTGGCTCCACACCGCCGTCACCCAAAACTCCGAGGGCAAACTCCTCCAGCTCACCATCGAAGACGCCGGCCTCGGCATCAAAGAAGACATCCGCGACCGCATGCTCGAGCCCTTCATCAGCAGCAAACACACCGTCGGCGTCGGCATGGGCCTCACCATCGCCCGCCACGCCCTTCGCAACCTCGGCGGCGAAGTCACCTTGCAGGACCGCCCCGGCGGCGGTGCCACCGCCATCATCACCCATCCCGTCGAGCGCAAAACCAAAAAAGCCCTCTCCGGCTGATCCGCGCACGCCCCGTCCCTCCCATGCCCAAGATCGCCTTCCTCGGCGCCGGCAACATGGCCTCCGCCATCATCACCGGCCTGCTCGCCCAAAACGTCTGCACCCCCGCCGACCTCGCCTGCCTCGGCGGCTCCGGCGCCAGCGCACAAAAACTCGCCGCCCGCACCGGTATCCGCCTCGCCACTACACCCGCCGGTCTCCTGAGCGACGCCGACATCGTGGTCATCGCCTTCAAGCCGCAACACCTCGCCAGCGTCGATCCGCTCATCTCCGCCCTCTGCGCCGGCAAACTCGTCCTCTCCGTCCTCGCCGCCAAAACCCTCGCCCGCCTCTCCGCCGCCTTCCCCGCCGCGCGCAACATCGTGCGCACCATGCCCAACACCCCCGCCGCCATCGGCGCCGGCATGACCGGCTGGTGCGCCCTCGCCCCGCTCGCCGACACCGATCGCGCCACCGTCCTCACCCTGCTCCGCGCCATCGGCCGCGAAGTCGAAATTCCCGAGACGCAAATGGAAGCCCTCATGGGCGTCAGCGGCTGCGGCCCCGCCTTCGTGTTTGAGTTCACCGCCGCCCTCCGCGAAGCCGGCGTCGCCGCCGGCCTGGATCGCGACACCGCGCAAATGCTCGCCGTGCAGACCCTCCTCGGCTCCGCCCGCCTCATGGCTGAAACGGGCACCGAGCCAGAGACGCTCCGCAACCAGGTCACGTCCCCCAACGGCACGACCTTCGCCGGCTTAAAACGCCTCGAAGCGCACAACCTCCGCGCCATCCTCGTCGAGACCATCCAGGCCGCCAAAACCCGCGCCGAGGAACTCGCCCAGGGCTGAAAGAGTAGCGCAGGCTTCCAGCCTGCCCCCCCCGCCCTTCAGGCCTCACACGCGCCGGCACACCAGCGCCACTTCATGCACGCGCGCCGTGTCCATAAACCCGGGCGTAAACTTCAGCCGCTTCTGAAACCACATGCCCAGCGGCATAAACACCCGGTTATACCAGTTCATCGCCCGCCGCCGGTGCCGCGTCATCATCCGCACCCCATAATCCAACAACCGCTGATTGTTAGGCTGCATCCCGAACACCGCGCTTTGCTCGATAACGAATCCGTATTCGTCCAGCAACGCCCGCAACACCTCCGGTTCATACCGCCGCGCATGACCCACATATACGTCAAACGACGTCCAGTGCGCCGCATGCAACGGCACCGCGCACACCAGCACCCCTCCCGGTGCCAGCACCCGCGCCAGCTCGGCAAACACCCGCCGGTCATCCGCCACGTGCTCGATCACATCAAACGCCGCCACCAGATCAAAACTCCCGTCCGCAAACGGCAGCGCCGTGATATCCCCCACCGCCGCCCGCCCGCCCCGCGCGTTCAGTTGCGCCACCGCAGCCGCGCTTAAATCGATAAACTCCGTGCCCGCCACCGGCAGCCGCGGACGCAATCCCGCCCCGACTTCCAACCTCGCCGACGCCTGCGGCACCAGACTCGCGATCAACGGCCAAGTATTAAACCGCTCCGGCCGCTCGACGTAAGTCGCGCCCCACAACCCCTCGTAGAACTCCCGGTTGATATCCGTGAGATCGCGGGAGGGCTGGGATTCGACGGACATGTCCCCGCAGCCTGCCCGCCGCCACCTGAAGCGCAAAGCTCATATCAATATCAAACCCATCACCCAAACAACGCGGTCACCGACGCCCCGTCCGCCCCAATCACCCGGTGCTCCGGCAACTGCGTGCGAAACCACGTTCTCTGTTTCTTAACTAACGCGCGCGTGTTCTTGACGATCTCCGCCGCCAGCTCCGTTCGCGGCAACACCCCGTCCAACATCGCCAGCGTCTCCCGATAACCGATCGCCCTCGCCGCGCTCAAATTCCGCTCCAACCCCGCCGCGCGCAGCCGCTCCACTTCCTCCACCAATCCGTCCGCGATCATCGCGTCCACCCGCCGCGCAATCCGCGCATCCAGCTCCGCCCGCTCCCGCTCCAGCCGCGTGCACTTCACTTCCCATCCCGCAAACGGCCCCGGCATCCGCGCAAACTCCTCCGCCAGCATCGCCAGCGTCTTCCCCGACGCACGGCATCGCTCCAGCGCCCGCGTCACCCGTCGCGGATTCTCCACATCCAGCGCCCCCAACCCGTCCCCGTTCAACGCCTTCAATTCCGCCACGAGCGCCGCCAACCCTTCACCTTCCAACTTCCCCGCGATTTCCGCCCTCAGCTCCGCCGGCACCTCGACGCCGTCCGCCACCGCCGCAAAAAAACTCTTCAGGTAAAACCCGCTCCCACCCGCCACCAACACCGCGCGCCCGCGTCCCGTGATGTCCGCCACCACCGCCTGCGCCCGCTCCACATACCCGGTCACATCCATCCCCGTGTCCACGTCGCACAAATCAATCAGGTGATGCGGCACGCGCGCCCGTTCCGCCGCCGTCGGTTTCGCCGTCCCGATATCCATGCCTCGGTAAAACAACAACGCATCGCACGACACGATTTCCGCGCCGTTCGCCTCCGCCCAGCGCAACGCCAGCTCGGTCTTCCCGACCGCCGTCGGCCCCGTCAGCACATGGATAATCCCTTTCATCAATCCCTCCATTCCTTCGCGCCCTTCGCGTCCTTCGCGAGACAATCCTTCCGGCACCGTCCATGTTACGGTCGTGTAATATCCGCCGTCCGCCCGCCGTTTCCCCTCGCCCCCGCCGTCCCGCGCGTTTCCAACGCTCTTCGCGTGAACATCGCCCTCGTCACCGAAACCTTCCCGCCCGAGATCAACGGCGTGGCCATGACCCTCTCCCATCTCGTCGAGGGTCTCGCCCTCCGCGGACACCGCGTCACCGTCATCCGTCCGCGTCAAAACCCTTCCGATCTCCCGCGCACCGACGGCCTTTACGACGAGCTGCTCTGCCCCGGCTTCCCCATTCCGGGCTACCCGTTCCTGCGCGGCGGTCTCCCCGTCCGCGGCCGTCTCCTCAAATCCTGGCGCGCCGCCCGCCCCGATCTCGTCCACATCGCCACCGAAGGCCCCCTCGGCTACGCCGCGCTCTCCGCCGCCGATAAACTCGGACTCCCGCTCACCTCCAGTTTCCACACCAACTTCCACAGCTACTCCAAACACTACGGCTTCGCCTTTCTCACCCGTCCCGCCCTCGCCTACCTCCGCCACTTTCACAACCGCACGCGCATCACCCTCTCGCCCACCGCCGAACTCAACGCCGAGCTCACCGCCGACGGTTTCGAGGGCATGCGCCTGCTCTCCCGCGGCGTAAATACCGCCGTCTTCAACCCCGCCCTCCGCGACGAGACCCTCCGCAAGTCTTGGTGCGTCGCCCCCGAGTCCCCCGCCGTCGTCCACGTCAGCCGTCTCGCCGCCGAGAAAAACTACCCGCTCCTCTTCGACGCGTTCGCCCGCATCCGCACCGCCCATCCCGACGCCCGTTTCATCGTCGTCGGCGACGGCCCCCTACGCAAAAAACTCGCCCGCGCGTATCCGTGGATCCTCTTCACCGGGTTTCTCCCTCGCGCCGACCTCGCCCGCCACTACGCCTCCGCCGACTTGTTCCTCTACGCCAGCCTTACCGAAACCTTCGGCAACGTCGTCACCGAGGCCATGGCCTCCGGTCTCCCCGTCCTCGCCTTCGACTACGCCGCTCCCGCCCGCTACATCCGCAACCTCGAAAACGGCCTCGTCGTCCCGTTCGGCAACGCCACAGCCTGGCTCCACGCCGCCGACACCCTCGCGGCCTCGACTTCCCTCCGTCGGCGTCTCGGCGCCGCCGCCCGTCTCACCGCCGAGGGCATTTCCTGGGACCATGTCATCAACGGCTTTGAGCGCGACCTCCACGAGGTCGCCGGATTGACCGTGCCAATCTCCCGCACCCCCGCCACCGTCGCCTCGTGATCAAGACGCGGTTCATCTTCAACCCCCGGTCGGGGCACAATGCCAAGAACCCCTACCTGCTCGAACGCACGCGCGCTTTCATCCGCGAGCGTTCGCTCGACGCCGATGTCGTCCTCACCGAGCGCCCGCGCCACGCCACCGAGCTCGCCCGCCGCGCCGTTGACGAGGGTTGCAAGCTCGTGGTCGCCATCGGCGGAGACGGCACCCTCAACGAAACCGCCGCCGGCCTTGTCGGCACCGACGCCGTCTTCGGACTCGTCCCGTGCGGCTCCGGCAACGGCCTCGGCCGCCACCTCGGCATCCCCGGCCCCGGCAAGGGCGCCTTCCGCACCCTGGTCGAAGGCCGTATCCGCGAAATCGATACCGGCCAGGTGAACGGCATCCCGTTCTTCAACGCCATGGGACTCGGCTTCGACGCCGAGATCGCCGACCGTTTCAACCACCTCACCCGCCGCGGACTCGCCGCCTACGTCCGCACCACCCTCGGCACGCTCTTCGACTACCGCGCCGAAACCTGCTTCATCCGCAACGGCGTCGCCTCCCTCTCCACGACCGCCTTCCTGCTCACCGTCGCCAACTCCGACCAATACGGCAACGACTGCTTCATCGCCCCCGGCGCCTCCGTCGACGACGGCCAGCTCGACCTCACCGTCATCAAACGCGCCACCGTCTTCAACGCCGCCCCGCTCGCCGCCCGTCTCTTCCTCAAATCCATCGACGGCAGCCGTTCCGTCACCCGCCTGCGCGGCTCTCATTTCACCATCTGGCGCGCCGCCCCCGGCCTTATCCACACCGACGGTGAAACCCACCGCACCGGTTCCACCCTCGAAATCACCGTCCTCCCCCGCAGCCTCCGCATCATGGTTCCCTCGGGTGCGTGACGTTCGCGTAACTAATCGTCCAACCCCCTAGTCACCACGCGTCACATTTGTTAAACTCCGCGCCAGATGGACCAAAAGCCACTCAAGTTCAGGACGATCATTCTTTCCGACGTCCACCTCGGCACCCACGACTGCAAGATCGCGGAGGTGAATCATTTTCTCAAATACACGCAGTCCCAGAAACTGATCCTCAACGGCGACATCATCGACGGCTGGAAACTCAAGCAGGGCGGCCACTGGCCCAAAACCCACACGCGCTTCATCCGTCTCATCCTCAAAAAACTCGAAAAGAAGGACACCGGTGTCGTCTACCTGCGCGGCAACCACGACGATGTCCTCGCCAAGTTTCTCCCCATCGCCTTCGAGAACCTCGTCATCGTCGAGGACCACGTCCACCAAGGCGTGCGCGGCGACTACTTCGTCCTCCACGGCGACGTCTTCGACACCATCACCAAAAACTTCGTCTTCCTCGCCTACGCCGGCGACTGGGGCTACCGCGCCCTCCTCCGCATCAACCGCCTCTACAACCAGTGGCGCGTCTGGCGCGGCAAGGACTACTACTCCCTCTCCAAGGCCATCAAGGCCCGCGTGAAACAGGCCGTGAATCACGTCTCCAACTTTGAAGACCACATCGCCGAACTCGCCCGCAGCCGCGGCTGCATCGGGGTCATGTGCGGACACATCCACACCGCCGCCGACCGCATGATCGGCGACATCCACTACCTCAACTCCGGCGACTGGGTCGAATCCCTCACCGCCGTCGTCGAACACTTCGATGGTCGCTTCGAGGTCATCGAATTCTCCGAATTCCGGAAACTCTTCCCGTTCGAGGAAACCGAAGCCGACACCGACGACGCGCCTTCCTTCGCCCCCGCCCCGGAAAACACGCCGTCCGCCTCCGCCTCGATTTTGCCCGTGTGACAATTTCGCGAATCGCGCCCGCCCACTTGGCACGCGTGATGCATTGTGTAGGGTAACTCGCATTACAATGAACCGGACCACCCAACATCTCCCCAGCACCGCCGGCACTTCGATCACGAAGGCCGTCGTCCAATGCTGCGCACAGATGCGTCCGGCCACCGCCCGCCAGCAACGTTGGAATCAATCCAAACCTTGCCCGGGCTCTCAGGCCTAAACTCCCGCCCAAGCGGACCGAAGTTTAACCCACCTGATGAAGCCCGGAGGCCCCAAGCCGCCAGGAAGCCACCGCTGATTACACACCACCCAACCACCCATTTTTCCCCTTTTGCCATGAACACCATACTCACACCGCTGAAGACCAGTCGCAGCACCCGCAGCCCGGAAGCCACGGCCCCCGCCGTCGCCGCCCGAAAGCCGCACTACGACTGCCAGGAGCAGGACGACGCCCTCAAGGTCATCGTCTACGTCCCCGGTGTGGACGCCTCCGGTGTCGAAATCACCACCCGCGGCCCCGATCTGCTCGTCTCCGCCCGCAAGAGCCACTTCGTCCGCGTCAACTTCGGCGCCCTCAACCTCGAAGGCGTCCAGCGCGACTACCTGCTCAGCCTCCGGCTCGGGCGCAACCTCGACTATCCTGCGCTCAGCGCCGAGATCCACGACGGTATCCTCACCCTCACGATTCCCAAGAAACAGCCCGCCGCCTTCCCGACCCCCGAAGCCCTCTCGCGCGTCGCCTGACCCTGCTCCGGTTTCCTTCATTCCAAGCCCGCCCGCCGCAAGGCCGGCGGGCTTTTTTTTCGTATGAGCCGCACCTTTTGGCTAAATTCCTGTCGCTACCGGCACGATAAACCTTTGTATCCATTCCACCCCGCTTCACCCCATGATCTCGCAACCCCATACCCTCCCGCCCAAACCGGCCGTCTCCCTTGAATCCTCCGCGCACTTCGACGTGCTCTGGGGAAAACCCGTTTTCCGCGCCCCCGATCTTCCGGCAAAAGTGACCGTCGCCGCCTCCGTCCCGTTCACCGCCCACCGCGTCACCGAAACCCGCCGCTCCGCCAAATAAAAAACCCCGCGGGGATTTTCACCGCTCCTTTTCAACGCGCCGTTTTTCACGGCGCGTTTTTTTGCGGCCGCTTTAGGGTGTGTCTGGGAAAGAAGTCGGGCCAGCGTGAGGGAGAAAGGGTGCTCGGCCAAGGCGACCGAGGCGGAGGCGGGCCAGCGGCCCGTGCCGCCGAGGGCAACGCCGGCCCAGCGCCCTTCCTCCCTTCACTCGCAGAGCATCAGCGATGGTCTGATTTCTTTCCCAGACACACCCTACGCCTCCTTCACCAACCAGCGCAACTCCGCCCGCCCTCCCTGATCCTGCGCCAGCATCTCAGCCATCCACGTGCAGGTCGGCGTCAGCTCTTGGTCGATTTGATACGGCGGGTTGATCACCACAAGCCCGCATCCTTTCATCTTCATCGGATGCGCCGGCCCGACCACCGTCAGCTCAAACGCAAACGTCGGCGGCAACGCCAGCCCCGCCAGCTCCGCGAAAAATCCGTCCACCCGCGCCCGCTCGGTCAACGGATACCACACCGCGATCGTCGCCGCCGGCGCCCGCTTCAGCGCATCGCCCACCGCCTTCACCACCTGCGCAAATTCATCCTTCGCCTCAAAGGGCGGATCGATCAGCACCAGCGCCCGCTTCTCCGGCGGCGGCAGTTGTCCGCGCAGGCCCGCGTAACCGTCCGCCGACTGGATGCCCACCTGGCTCGAACGCGCAAACTCCGCGCGCAACGCCCCCGCCTCGTCCTGCTGTTTTTCAAACAGCGACAACCGGTCCTGTGCCCGCGCCAGCATCCGCACCAGCCGCGGCGAGCCCGGATAAAACCGCGGCGCCGCCTCCAGGTTGCCCTGCTTCTGGTCGTAGGTTTTCACCAGCGCGATGTAGTCCGCCAGCACCTCGGGCAACCGCGAGCGGTTCCAAAGCCGGCCGATGCCTTCGGGCCACTCCGGTTTGCGTTCCAACGTGTCGCCGCGCGCCGCCGAAGCCAGGTCGTAGCGCCCGCGTCCCGCATGGGTGTCGACGTAAAGAAATCCGCGCTCCTTGCGCTGCATCGCGCGCACGATGCGCACGAGCACCGCGTGCTTCATCACGTCCGCGAAATTCCCCGCGTGGTAGCTGTGGCGGTAGTTCACGCGAGCGAAGCCACCGGCACCTTCACCACCGTCTTGCGCACCAGCGCCGCCGGTTCGCCCGCGGCCAGCGAGGGCTTGTGCGCGTCCACCGGATAAAACACCGCGATCTCCCCCGCCCGCATCCGCAGCACCGAGCCGTCCCGGTTCTGCTCAAAAAATAAAATGTCCTTCGCCGGCGTGTGGTCTTCCGCGACGGTCAGCCGCGCCACGTCGGTCACTTCCATCAACTCATCGCCGCTCACGATCACCTGCACGTCGATGTAAACCTTGTGAGCCTCCCACTTTCCTTCGGCGCGCGGTTTCGCTATATAGGCTTGCTCGAGGGCGAACACGCCGTCGCCCAGTTCAACGCGTCCCGTTTCGCCCGTCGCCACCGCCATCAAGCGCGCGTGCGCCTCCGATCCCGGACGAAGGATGTCCTCCACATAAGCCAGCGCCCGTTCAAACGGGGGGCTGCCGGCAAGTTGCGCGCGAATCGTGGCGGGAGAACCAAAGAGTGCCATAAGTCGCGTTTACTCCAAGGCCGCCCGTTACGGACTGGCAAGTGCCGAAACCCGGGCCGCGAAAAATCCCTCCGCCACCTGCGGGTTCGCCTGCATGACGTCGATCACCGTCTCGCGCACCCGTTTCCCGCCTGCGGTCACAATCATGCGGTGCGGCAGCACCACGCCGGCCACTTCGCGGAAATCACTGTAATCCGTGCGCAACACCATCTCCGTGACTCCGCGCCTGCGCACCACATCCCGCCTGACGATCAGATACGTCGCCGCATCCAGATACACGAAGGACACCGCGGTGAAATTCTGCGTCACCATGATCTTGATGTATTTTGTCCCGTCTTCCTCGACCACGCCGACGTAATCCGTCGTCACCTTGCGATCCGGCCCCGCCAGCAGCGGATCGTCAAACTCCGCCTCGGCTTTGAAATCCTCCGCCGCCTGCCCCGACAAAAATATCACCCGCTTGGTCCGTGGATCCGTCGTCCACGGGTTCTGCTCCCCGTCCCAGCCTTGCGTGATGGTCTGCGCATTCATCTTCACCTCGATGCGGATGCTGCTCGGCCGCGCCGCCCACATGATAAACGGCATCTCGCCGCGTTCGTTGCGGGTCACCCCGGTCGCCTTGAACGATTTCAACGCATCAATCTGTTCCCGTCCGCCCGTGGCCTCCGTATGGATTCGCGCCACATCCCGCGCGAAATCCGCGCGCAGCGCAATCGCCGGCACCAGCGCAATCCAGAGCATCAACCAAAATAAACGGATCACCCCGCAATCCGACAGGGTTTGCCCGCCACGACAAGCCCGCCCTTCCGGCTAAAAGATTGCCCGCCCCGCCCGCCCTGCTTCCCTGTCGCGCATGTCCGCACCGGTCATCCGCATTTTTTCCGATCTGCATTACCGTGATGCCACCAGCCGCCTGCAAACCCTCGCCGCCTTCGCCCCGCTGCTCCGCGGCGCCGACGAGATTATCTTCAACGGCGACACCGTCGATACGCAGATCCCCCCGCATCTCTCCCACCTTGACGAGGTCCGCGCGTTCTTCGCCCACGCCGGCCCGCGCGTGACGTTCCTCAGCGGCAACCACGATCCCGACATTTCAACACTCTCCGAAACCAGCCTCTGCGACGACCGCGTCTGGATCACCCACGGCGATGTCTTCTTCGACGAAATCGCCCCGTGGAGCCGCTACCGTCCCGAATTCGCCCGCCGCCTCGCCGCGCTCACCGCCAACATCCCGCCCGCCGAACTCGCCCTCATCGAAACCCGTCTCCGCCTCAACCGCCTCGTCTGCCGCGATCTTCCCGAGAACACCGACCTCCTTCACCACACGTTCGCGTCGCGTCTCATCCGTCTGTTCCGCGCACTCTTCCCGCCCGAGCAGGCGCTCACCATCCTTCGCTCTTGGCGCGACACCCCGCGTCTCGTCGCCACGCTCACCCGCGCCCAGCGTCCGCGCGCCCGCGTCGTCATTCTCGGCCACACCCATTACCCCGGCGTCTGGCGCGTTCCCGGCTCCTACCCGCTCACCGTCATCAACACCGGCACGTGGTCGCGTCCGTTCGCCCCGCGTTTCGTCGAACTCTCCGGCAACCGCATCCGCGTCATTCGCATCAACGCCGCCGGCGGCGCGTTCCACCCCGGCCGCGTCGTCGCTGAGTTTCCGCTGGCTGATTAGCCGCGACGCTGTTTCAACTCCTCGCATGGCAATGGAGTTCGGCTGGTGGGACAAGAGCCCCGAAGAGGGCAAATTTCAGATCTCAGTGCGCATCCACGGCGGCAAAGCCGAGTGGTCGCGTCACCAGGGTCACAATACCGGCTGGGATCCCCACACGCCCGACGAGAGCGATTGGGACAAACTCATCGGCGAGGCCAAACGCCGCCTGCCGCGCCGCCTGCTCTCGACGAAACAGTTCGAGGAAATCGAGGCTCTCCGCACCAAGGCCCTGCGTTAGCGCCCGCCTCCATCCGATGCAGAACCGGCACGTGCTCATCACCGGCGGCTCCAGCGGCATCGGCCTCGCCCTCGCCCGCCAGTCGGCCGCAGCCGGCGCCCGCGTGAGTCTCGTCGCCCGCGACCCCGCCAAGCTCGCCGCCGCCGTCGCGTCGATCACCTCGGCCACTCCGGTTTTCATCGCACCCGCCGACGTCTCCGTCGAAAGCGAAATCACCGCGGCCATCCGCGCCGCCGAAGCCGTCCACGGCCCGGTCGACATTCTCATCACCTCCGCCGGTGTCGCCCGCCCCGGTTACTTCTCCGACCTGCCCGCCGCCGTCTTCGAGCGCACGATGGCGGTCAATTTTTTCGGCACGCTCCACGCCATCAAAGCCGTCACCCCAGCCATGGTCGCCCGCCGCCGCGGTTCCATCGCCATCATCTCCTCCGGCGCCGGTTTGGTCGGTCTCTTCGGCTACACCGCCTACGCCCCGAGCAAATTCGCGTTGCGCGGACTCGCCGAATCCCTGCGCGCCGAACTCAAACCCGCGGGCGTCGCCGTGACCATCGTGTATCCGCCGGACACCGACACGCCCCAGCTCGTCGAGGAAAACCTCACCAAGCCCGCCGAAACGCGCGCCCTCACCGCCGGCGCCGGCCTGTGGACCGCCGACGCGGTCGCCCGCGTCACGTTGAAAGGCATCCGCAACGGAAGCTTCTCGGTCACCCCCGGCCTGCCGCTCACCGCCCTTTCGTGGTTTCACAGTCTCTGCGCCCCGCTCCTGCGCCGGCACTTCGACCGCATCGCCGCACGGGCCAAGCCCTGACCGTGCAACCGTGAACCGCGGGGCCGGCAGGCGCATTTGCCGGCCCTGCCCCGCGGTTCGGTTGCCGGGCGGTCTTAACCGCCCGCCTGATTCTTATCCGTTTTCTGGATACGCTTGGCTCCTTCGAGCTCGGCGAAGGCGCGCCCGCGCAGCGGATTGGCGATCGAAAAGGTTTCGACCCACACCGTCGCGGACTCCAGGTCCTTTTGCGCCCACTGGTTCACGATCGTGATCAAGGCGTCGTCCTGCTGGACGCCCGCCGGGATCTCGTCCAGGGCAAGTTTGACCGCGCTGTCATACTTGGCGCCCTGCGCCATCTTGAAGACAACCTTGGACATATACTCGTTGCGGATCTCCCCTTCCGGCTGCGCCCGCACCCACGACAGGGCGGAAGGCGCATCTTTGTCCGCCCACACCTCCACCAAGTAGGGAATAAAGTCCGGGTTGTCCCGGACCACGCCCGTGCGTTCAGCCGCCGCGATGGCCGACACGGGGTCGGTCCTCGCGATCTGCTGGCACACGGCCATCGCGAAGGAATGCCGTTCGCCGGCGTTCACCCGTTTGGAAATCCAATCGAGCGCCGCCGTGGAGTCCTTCTCACCCCAAGTCTGGATGATCCGATGCAGGATGCTTTCGCGAAGCGGTCCGTCGGGCAACGAGTCGGCATAATCCAGCGCTTCGCGGGGAGCCCGCGCCGCCCACGCGGGCAGCAGGGTCTCGATCGCGTCGTTGATCTCAACACCGCCCTTTCCAACGATTTGTTTGAAACGCCGTCCGGAATCATCCGCGGCCGGCCCCCCGGCCGCCGCCCCCACGATCGTGGGGGCGGCGGTGACCCCGGCCTCCTGCCGGCCGGTGTCGATGACACCGGCGGCGGAGGGCGCGGGGTTCGGAGATGCGTCGGCGCCTGGCTGCGCTTCCGGGGCGGCGGATGGCGGCCACCAATAGGCGGCCGCGCCTCCCAACATCAGGAGCGCGGCAACCGCGCCCGTGATTTTATAGGATTTCATGCTTCGGGTTAAGGAGCCGCGTAAACGCGGACATAATCGATATACATGTCGGCCACGCCGTTGTAGCGGCTCAGGTCGATGGCCCATCCGCTGATGCCGCCCACGGCGAAATTCGCCATGAACCACAGCTTGTCCACTTTGCTCAAGGGCGAGGTCTTGTGACGGCCGATCTCGACGTTATCGAGGTAGTAAACCGTATCCACTTCCCCGACCAGGCATCCATAGACGTGGGGCGTCCACATCCAGCCGGCGGTGCCGCCCACCGTGGACATATCGACGCTCTTGCTGATGCGATACTCCGAAGCGGGCGCCGGAACCTGGTTCCAGTTATGCGACGTCACCCGGTAGGAACGCGGGGCGTTCGGGGTGCCGCCACCTTCGCCGCCGTAGGCTTCGATGATGTCGAGTTCGTCGGAGGGAGCCTGCAAGCTCAGGACAGTGTCGAACGACATAAGCCAGAATGCCGGCCAAGTGCCCGGTGCCGACTGGGCGATGAAGCGGCACTCGAAGTATGCGGGCGCACGCGTCCAGAAGCCCGTGCCGTCGGTCCTCAGCGAGGAGATGAAGCCGGTGGAGTTCTTGGCGGCGTCCGCACGGATGCGCAGATACGAGCCCACCTGCGAGAAGGGATTGGCGGTGCCCGAGGCATTGGCGAACGGAATGCCGCTGAAATTGCCTCCCCCGTTCGGCTTGAAGGCCGCGTAGGTCGCACCGATGCCGTTGCTGGAAATCGTCGGCATTGAGGTGAAGTCATCCGAGAACACCAGGTTCATGCCCGCGGCCGCCGGCGGAGCCGAAGCCGGGATGCCCTGGTTCCACACCGTCCCGCCCGTGTTGTAGAGCTGGAGGTAGCAGTTGTCCGTCGTGTTGCCATTCGCATTCGTCGCAGCGATGCGGACCGTGATCGGGCCGTGCGGATAACTGTTGGCCGGGAATACGAAGGAGCCCGTGCCGTTGACGCCGCTCAAGGGAACGGTGGCGACCACGGAATCGGAACCATGGTTGCCGCCCGCCTGCCAGCAACGCACGGTGGCCGTGGTCATGCCGGGCGACACGATGTTCACCGTGGTGTTGCCGGTGATATTGCTGCCGTAGGCCAGGGACAGAACGATCGTCTGGTTCGGCTTATACCAGGGCGTGTCCGACAGGGTGATTTCGGACGCGTTGGCCCAGCCGCCGTGGCCGGTGATCGCCTCAAGACGCACATAACGCGCGCTGACGGGCGTGAAATTCGCGGTCTTCCGCGACGAATCGGAACTCCACGTGCCGAGATCGACCACCTTGGTGAAGGTGCTGCCGTTCGTGCTCACGTAGATGTTGTAGCTGGTGATGTTGCCGTGGGCCGCACCCGAGCCGCCGTCCTGGCGGGGAAGGTAGCGCAGGGAGGCCACCGTTTTCACCGAGCCTTGGTCGATGGTGATCGACTGGGGCAGCGGCAGGTTGGGGCTCCACTGGCTGTGCCAGAAGGTGTTGGTGTTGCCATCAAGGGCCTTCGCCGGCTCGTTGCCGGACTGGTGGCTCGTGGCCGTGGCCGTCATGACGGGCGCCGGGCTGCCCGTCGCCACAATCTGGATACCGCCGATGCCGGTGGGCGACCAGGCGCCGCTGGGCTGGAGGGTGATCGTCTGCGTGGAGCCCGTGAGCCCCGTCCATTTCACGTAGTTTCCACTCGTGTTGGAATCGGTCACTTCCGTGAAGGGATAGGCGTTGAAGTTCTGCGCGCTAAAGGAGAAGGGGATGCCGTTGTTGAGGCGGATCTTGCCCGTGCGATTCGACTGGGGCGACGCGAAGTAGGCGTAGATCGTGTAGGCGGGATAAGGAATCCCGCTGAGCGTCACCGTGGCGTTGAGGGAGGAGGAACCGCTGGCGCCGCCGACCAGCAAGGCCGCCAGCACTTTCCCGTCCGGCGTGGTGGCGTTGCCGCCCCGCGGCCAAATGCCGTTGTTATCCGTCGTCCAGGCCAGGGAAATTCCGGTGGTCGTTCCCGCCGCGTTTTTCAAGCTGGCCTTGGTGCCCGAGTAACCGCTGTTGGCTTCGACCACATTCCAGTTTGCCGCCGGTTGCACGCCGGCCGTCTCGCCGGCCGTGAGCTTGTTTTGATAGGTCACGGCAAACTGGGCGCTGACGACGTCGACAATCGCGACTTCCTCGACGACCTGGATGCCGGTGATGCCCACCGGAACCCAGCCGCCGTTGGGCTGCACGGTGATCGTCGCCGAGGAGCCGGTGACGCCCGTCCACTTGATGTAATTTCCGGTCGCATTCGAACCGGTCACTTCGGTGAAGGTCGTGCTGGCATCAAATTGCTGCGCGTTCCAGTTCGTGAGCGAACCGCTGTTCAATTTGATTTTGCCGGCGCGGTTCGCCTGACCCGACGCGAGGTAGGCGTAGATCGTGTAGGTCGTGTAAGGCACGCCGCTGAGCGTCACCGTGGCGTTGCCGCCGGTGGGGCCGCTGCCGCCGGCGGTGAGCACGGCTGAATATAATTTTCCAGTGGCGGTGCCGGCCGTCCCGCTGCGCGGCCATATGCCGTTGCGGTCGGTGGTCCAGGCCAGCGACATCGTCGTGGTGGTGCCGCTGGAATTTTTCAGACTGACGACATTGCCGGAGTAGCCGCTGTTGGCTTCGACGACATTCCAATTTGCCGCCGGTTGCACGCCGGTCGACTCGGCCGCCGTCAGCTTGTTTTGGTAGGTTACTGCGAACTGGGCGCTGATGGTCTCGGCCCGGACGGATAAACAAAAAACGCTGCAAAGCCAGAGCATGGCCGTCAGCGTGTAGAATCGATGGGGTTTCTTCACGGGGATATAGGGGTTCAGGGTTTAACCAACGAGGCATGAATTATTGCCAATACCCTTCAACGCAACGGACGCGGCATGCAGCACGTTGCACCACCCCTGGCGGACCGGATTTTCAGCCGCTGTTCAGCTTTCGATGCACCGGAGCAAACGTCCGTTTTTCGTGTTTTTCCGACCGGTTTCTTTCGCCGGCGGGATGCTGGGGCCGTCTCTCCACCGGCCTTCATTCACCAGCAGTTTTGACGTGGCGGGAATCCCTCGTTCGTTGTTCAACAATTGGGTGGCGACGAGGTCCACCGTGTTCGCGCCGATGACCTCCGGGCATTGATCCACACCGCCCGCCTGGGGCCAGACGGACGACCAGAAAAGCGACACGTAGGCGACATCCCCCGGAACCTTCCAACCCATTTCCTGAATCGCCTCCCACACCGCCCGCTCACCCATGATGACCTCCGGCCGGTGCAGCTCGATCCAGCGGCGAATCTTTTTTCGCAGGGCCGGGGTGGACTCCCAGCTCGGCAGCCGAAAGGAACACAGGCGTTCGCCCCGCGCCTGGACTTTTTCCTCGCCGTGAAAGCACGAGAAAAAAGAGTAATCCGCCAGCCGGTCTTGATCCTCGGAAAGGATCAGCGCGATGCGCCGGTAACCGAGTACGCGGATTTTCTGCAAGGCCAGGCGCATGACATGCAGGTGATGGCAAGTGGCATGATGCAGGGCTCCGCCGGGCAGATTGATTCCACCCCACACCACCGACGAAAAGGCGTCCCACTCAAAACCACGCAGGCTTTCGGCCAGTTGCGGCTCACCGTGGAAAATGACACCGGGAATACCGCGGTTCTTAAGCAGCTTGGTCAGTCGCGCACCGTGAAACTCAAGCTCGCGATACCAGATGGGCTCCAGCCGGTGGCCGAGGCTCGCCGCCCGTTGTTCCGCACCCTTGAAATGCGCCCGCTGATACTCGGGCAGGTCCTCGTAGCGGTTTTTTTCGGTTTTGGAGATCACGTAGGCCAGATTCGCGCGGTAGGCGGGCTGCTTGGTGGCCCGCAGATGCGCCATGTAAACGGAAGCGAAGGGATTGGGATTCCAGCCCATGCATTGCGCAATCGACAGGATGCGCTGACGGGTGTCTTTGGGGATCAGATGACTTCCGGATAACGCGCGGGAAACCGTCGAGGTGTTGACCCGGCAGGCTTCGGCAATTTCGCGACAGGTGGGAACTTTCATCCTAAATTCCGCAGTTGAACCAAGCGGCTGACACGGAAGCTGCTGCAAGTGATGCGTATGAACGAGGTTTCGAACACAAAAGAGCTTCACCCGGCAGGTGAAGGGGATTTCACGTTTCCGACGGCGGGAGGTCGGGTGCGTTTG
>CAMBLN010000043.1 GCA_945868215.1 Opitutus sp. GAS368 | reverse complement strand
CCCTCGGCGCCGTCCTCATCTTCGCGGCCCTCACCGGCCTCTCCGCCGGCGCACTCTTCAACGCCTTTGAATCCCGCATGCCCTACGGGGCCGAGGTAGTCGTCCTTCTCAAATTTTCCCTCCCCGCCGGCTCCCTGCTCATGCTGGTCGCGATGCTCACGATTTTCTACCGCACCATTCCCAACACCCGCGTCTGGTGGCGCGCCGCCCTCATCGGCGCCCTCGTCGTCGCCGCCCTGATCGTCCTCAACAACTTCCTCGCCTTCCTCTACCTCAAGCGCGTCGTCCTCCAAAAAAGCCTCTACGGTTCCCTCGGACTCCTGCCGATCCTCATGTTCGGCCTCTACGTGTTCTGGTTCTTTGTCCTCCTCGGCGGCCAAGTCAGCTACGCCGTCCAAAACGTCCACTTCCGCAACAGCCAGGCCGCCTGGGGCAGCCTCGCCGAATCCATGCGGGAACGCCTTTCCCTCATCGTCCTGCTCATGATCGGACGCCGTTTCCAATCCTGCCTGCCCCCCAGCACCGCCACCCAGCTCGGCGAACGCCTCAAAGTCCCCACCCAGATCCTCAACGAGTGCATCGCCCGCTTGGTGCTCATGACCCTCATCACGCCCATCCCGCCCCCGCCCGACGCCGACGCCACCGATCTCCGCTACCAGCCCGCCCGCCCGCTCAACCGCATTTGTCTCGGTGAATTCAAACGCCTCGACGACGACTTTGGCGGCGACCCCGCCGGCCCCCTCATTTCCGAACTCGACCCCATCGTCAGCCGCTACAACCAAAGCATCGAAGACCTTGGCCGCTCCGAATTCTTCCAAAAAAACCTCGACGATCTCTTCAAGGAACACCCCGTCGCCACCGCCTAGGCCGTTGCCACCACGGCCGCCCCTCCGCGAGCCGTCCCTCCTGAATTTCCGTCTCCGTGCCTCGGTATCTCCGTGGTTACATCGTCTTCGCGGCTCGTTTGAGCGCCGCACATTCCGCTCTTGAAACCCCCTCGCCTCCTTCCACCATCCTCCCCTTTACCCACATGATTTCCTGGATTCAACGCACCTTCCAACAGCACTTCAAATGGCTGTTCCTCCTCCTTCTCGCCGTCGTCATCGTCTCGTTCGTCTTCATCACCAACACCTCCTCCGGGTTGGGACACTCCGCGAAACAAGCCCCCGCCAAACCGTTCTTCGGCCTTAACCTCAGCTCCCCCGAGGAGGTCCAGGCCCTCATGAAAGACGCCTCCCTCAGCGTCCAGCTCCAAGGCCCCGCCCTCCAGATCCGCAGCGAGGGCCAGTTCGAGCAATACGCCCTCCAACGCCGCGCCGCCCTCCACCTCGCCGGCGAACTCAACCTCCCCGCCCCCACCCAGGAGGAACTCTCCCAGCACATCCGCTCCCTCGGCGCCTTCGCCCCCGGCGGCAAATTCGACGTCAAACTCTACACCCGCTTCGTCGACAGCCTCAAAACCAACCCCCAGCTCAAGGAAGCCGACGTCTCCCGCGTCCTCTCCGACGACGTGATCTACCAGCGCGTCCTCAAACTCCTCTCCGGCCCCGGCTACGTCCTCCCCGCCGACGTCCAGAACCAGCTCAACCGCATCGACGCCACCTGGACCATCGAAGCCGTCAACGTCGACTACACCGACTTCAAACCCGTCATCACCGCCACCGACGAAGAGCTGTCCAAATATTTTGAATACAACGGCGCCCGCTACGAGATCGCCCCCCGCGTCGCCGTCTCCTACATCGACTTCCCCGCCTCCGCCTACACCGCCAAGGTCACCTTCAGCGAAGAGGGTCTCCGCGCCTACTACGACGCCAACTCCGCCCGCTTCCTCCCCCCGCTCGACGACAAAGCCCCCAAGCCCGCCGACCCCGACGCCGCCTACGCCTCCGTCCGCGCCAAGGTCGAGGAAGCCTACCGCCTCGAACGCGCCAAAAACCTCGCCAACTCCGCCGCCTCCGACCTCGCCGTCGCCCTCTACGAAGCCGAGGCCACCGCCACCACCCTCCCCGGCCTCGTCGCCGCCCGCAACCTCACCCTCAAACCCCTCGCCCCCTTCAACGCCGAAAACGTCCCCGCCGAACTCGGCACCGGCAGCCGCATCGCCGTCGAAGCCCTCAAAACCGGCCCCGACCGCCTCGTCTCCGACCCCGTCGACACCGGCCGCGGCGCCGCCCTCCTCGTCTGGAACGAAACCCTCCCCGCCCGCCAGCCCGCCCTCTCCGAGATCAAAGACCGCGTCACCGCCGACTACCTCGAAACCGAAAAACGCAAACGCTTCGCCGAGGCCGGCCGCACCCTCCGCGCAGCCCTCTCCGCCCGCCTGAAAGCCGGCGACACCCTCGAAAAAGCCGTCGCCGCCTCCGCCAACGTCATCCCCGCCAAACTCACCACCAAGACCTGGCCTCCCTTCACCCTCGCCACCCCGCCCCCCGACATCGACTACACCGTCTACACCGCCCTCAACACCCTCACCCCCGGTGAACTCTCCGAGATGACGACCACCGTCGAAAAAGGCGTCCTCATCTACGCCGCCGACAAAAAACTCCCCGCCTCCGATCCCACGGACCCCAAGTTCGCCGAAACCCGCGAACGCATCGCCTCCTTCACCGCGTCCCGCAACGCCGGCGCAATCCTCGCCGCCATCGTCGATTCCGAACTCGCCAAATCCGCCCCCGCCACCCCGTAAATAAAAAGTAGCGCAGGCTTCCAGCCTGCCTCCTCTCCCTCCCAAGGCAGGTCCTCACCGACCTGCCTTTTTCGCGCCCGCCCGCTTGTCACGCCACAGCGCACCCGCGCGACGGCGGATCCTGTCCAAATTCCGACTCCGCAAACCATGCTGGCCAAATCCTCCCCCATGGTTTCCGTTTTCACCTGCCATGCCCGTTCACCGCTACGTCCCCCTCAAAGCCCCCTGCAAACTCTGCGGCGAAGGCTTCGACCACCGGCATGCCGCTTCCGACCCCGCCCTTACCGCCTGCCCCACCTGCGGACAAGCCGTCACACGCGATTGTATCCAGCAGATCACTACTCCGAAACTTTTGGCCCCGACTTCCGTCTCCAAAGCCAAACAAGCCGGCTTCACCGTCTTCAAACGAATCAACGACAACGAATTTGAACGCCAGTAGTCCATCCGTCCCCTCCCGTCATCCGTGCCCATCCGCGTAATCCGTGGTTAAAAAACGCCGCTCTCCCCCTCCCCGCTTCATGATCCGTCCGCTCCTCATCGCCACGCTCTCCTTCTTCACCCTGGCCCCCGCTTTCGCCCAGCTCGTCACGCCCGCCGAAACAAACCGCGTGGGCGAAGCCCTATACGCGGCCGTCCCCGCGCTCACCCTCGAAGAATGCGTCGCCCGCGCGCTCAACCATAATTTCGACCTCCAGCTCCAGCAATTCTCCACCGCCAACGCCCGCGACGAAATCATCGCCGCCAACGCCGTCTACGACCCCGCCCTCTTCTCCACCGCCGCCCTCGCCGGCCGCAAAAACACCGCCGGCACCTCCACCCAGGAACAAGCCGTCCGCGCCGGCGTTTCCCAACGGCTCGTCACCGGCGCCGAAGTCACCGCCAGCACCTCGATCTTGCGCGCCAAGGAGCGCCCCTACTCCTCCCCGCCGCTCTTCAACCCCGTTTACACCAGCGACCTCTCCCTCTCCGTCACCCAACCCCTCCTCCAGGGCTTCGGCGTCACCCTCAACCGCGCCTCCATCGCCCGCGCCCGCCTCGGCCTCACCCGCGCCCAACTCGACTTCAAAGCCGTCGTCCTCGCCCTCATCCGCAACGTCGAAACCGCCTACTACACCCTCGCCTTCTCCCGCGAACAACTCGCCGTCCGCAAATTCAGCCTCTCCATCGCCCAGACCCTCCTCGACGAAAACAAAGCCCGCCTCAACACCGGCGTCGCCACCAACCTCGAGGTCCTCCAATCCGAGGTCGGCGTCGCCAACGCCCGCCGCGACCTCCTCCTCGCCGAACAAACCGTCCAGGACAGCGAAGACACCCTCCTCAATCTCATCGGACGCTTCGCCTTCTCCACGCCCCCCGGGCCCGTCACCCTCTCCGACCTCACCGTCCCCGCCGTCACCTTCGACCGCTCCTACACCCTCGCCCTCGCCAACGCCCCCGACTACGCCGCCAACAAAGTCCTCGCCGAACAACTCCGCATCGACGCCGACATCGCCAAAAACAACCGCCTCCCCGTCCTCGACCTCGGCGCCGCCGTCGGCTTCAACGGCGACGGCCGCCGCGACGCCGGCGGAGCCTTCTCCAGCGCCTCGAGCGGCGACTCCTACGACTGGCAGGTTGACCTCACCCTCCGCCTCCCCTGGGGCCTCCGCGCCGAACGCGCCCGCCACCGCCAGGCCCTCACCAACCTCCGCCGCCAGGAAACCTTCATCCAGCAGCTCGACCAAAGCCTCCTCGTCCAGGTCCGCTCCGCCGTCCGCGCCGTCGAAACCAACCGCGAAACCGCCACCGTCTCGACCCTCGCGACCGAGCTCAGCCAGAAACAATTCGAAACCGAAAAAGCCCGCTACGAAGCCGGCCTCTCGACCTACCGCTTCGTGGAAGACTCCCGCCAGGACCTCGACACCGCCCGCGTGAATGAACTGCTCGCGAAAGTAAACCTCCGCATCGCCCTCGCCGAACTCGCCCGCCTCGAAGGCACTTCCCTGGCCCGCTACAACGTCCAACTCGAAGAATAATGTGGCTGGATTGACCTACGTAACGATGAGTCGAATTTGGTGTGCTCGTCGAAGCCGCCGATCCGGACGAAGCCCTGGCGTGGGCCGCAAAGCCGCCGCCGCCTGCCGCTCATCAGTCGAAGTGCGCCCGTTCCACTAGTCGCTTTATTCAAATGAAGCTCACGGAATCTAAAATGCACCGCGACAAGGAGCACCTTCCCTTTCTCGATGGCATTCGCGGAATCGCGATTCTTTCCGTTTTCCTCTTTCACTCCCTGGGGACTTCCTTCGGCTTCGATAAACTACCGTGGGCGGGACTGTTTCGCGACTTTGACACCTCGGGGTCTTTTTTGGCGCTGTATCCGCTCACCTATGGCCATGCCGGTGTCGCCGTCTTTTTTGTCGTGAGCGGTTTTTGCATTCACCTCAGCCATCAACGTAGCCGCGACAAAGGATGGGCCTGTTTTTTTAACCGCCGGTTTTTCCGTATATATCCTCCCTACCTCGTCGCCACCTGCGTGTTCTTTTTTATCTGGCCGTGGGGATCACCCGATCCGGAGGGTTTCTCCCCGCTGGCCCAACTGGGAAGTCATTTGTTCGCCGTTCATAATCTGCATGAGAGTGGTTTTTTCGGCATCAACCCTTCCTTCTGGAGCGTGGCCGTCGAAATCCAGCTTTACGCCATATACCCTTTGCTCGTGCTCCTCACAATCCGGCTGGGTTGGCGCAAGAGCCTCATTCTCGCCGGCTTCCTGGAGATTTTTATCCGTTCAGCCTCCTCGGCCTACGGTGTTTTTTATGAAACACCGCTTCCCCGCATCATCACGTCATCGCCTTTTGCCTACTGGTTCAGCTGGTCACTGGGCGCCTACCTGGCGGACTGCTATCTGACCGGGAAAAGGAGCCGGTTGCTGTCCGGTTCGTTTTGCAATCGTCGCGGCCGTTTCTTTTCTACTCCCGCTATTCAAGCCGACGGACCCCTTTACGTTTCTTTCGTTTTCCTGGCTGACCGCCATCGCCATTGATCGCTTTATCACCGGGGCATGGCCCTCTCCAGCCGTTCGGGGGCCCTTGATCCGGGCCTGTTGGTTGCAGCTGAGTTCTCTGGGCGTCGTCAGCTATGGTTTTTATCTTTTCCACCAGCCGGTCATTGAACTCACCAACGTGGCCTCGCGTAACCTATTCTCGGAAACACTCGTTCATCCGCTGATCAAATATGCCCTTTGCCTGGGCTGGTATCCTCTGATTCTCGTGCTCTCACTGGCGACTTTCAGATGGGTTGAACAACCGTCCATCGCACTCGGTAAGGCCGTTTGGGAAAGAATCAACAAGGCCAAAAAAGCCATCCCCGCCGCAGCTATATCTACCGTCATCCGGTAGTCACGCCCGGTTCAGTCGCCAGCCCTGTTTCTATATTACTCCCGACTCATGAATAAACACGAAGCCGCCTGGTTGATCATCCGAACGCTTGGTCTGCTCGCCCTGTTCCAGGCGGCCAGACAGGTTTTCTCGATTCTCTACGTCGCCTATCTTTTCGGCAGCGGCGCATTACGCGAAATCAAAACGGATCTGGGTTCGCGCGTCGCCTTCGACTCCTCCTGGCCTGGCGCCCTCGGCTTTGTGTTATTCGCGCTGGCCGCCTATTACTTGTTAATCCGTGGCCAAAAAATCCACGCACTGCTCATGCGCGAAAATCAGCCTCATCGGTCGCCACGGGAAACTTTAAAATGATCACTCGGATTCTGGTGATTCTGGCGGTGGTTTTAATTCTTCCGTTTCTCGTCAATATATTCGGCCGAAACGTATTCATTTACATCAAACCGGCCAAGACCGCCTGGGTGGTCGCGGCTTCACAGGGGATGTGCCATCTCGCACGGACAAACGCACTGCCGTCGCCCACCAACAGCGAGATGCTGGAGGAGTTTTCAAAGGACACGGGCTTCAAACACACGGAACACCTGACGTCGCAATACCTGGATATTTTCTCCGAAACCCGCCTGGATCCGCTGCGCCCCTTCGGCTTCGGTCTTCGTAAAGCGAGCGACGACTTCGATTACGCCTCGGTGGAATTCCCCTGGCTCCTGCTGCCTCTCGGCCCGCTGTTTTTGGCAGCGTTGCTCGGCCTAAGAAAACGAGGCGCTGCACGGCGTCGCCGGGACGCCAAATAAAGCCCCTCTTCTGCCGGCCGTTAGCTTTACGGAGCAGGCGGGGCGGCAGTCGGGTCCGCCGCCGCGGGCGGCGTAACGGGTGCCGGCACCTGCGGTTGCTCCAGTCGTAACTCCATGTTCATGGCGCCTTGGTTTCCGCTCAAGGTAGGGGTCACCCGCAGCTTGATGTCGCCGATTTCGATGGTCGTGCTGCCTCCCGTTTTCACGGTCACTCCGGGCATCGTCAGCAGGTCGGCCGTGGGGTCTGCGGACAGTTTGCCCAAAACGTCCTGCTGCTCGTCGGCCACCCACACTTCGCCGTGTTGGAGCGTATTGGCGGCATTGGTCGAAAGATTATCCAGTCCCACCGTCTTGCCCGATTCCTCGGTCAACGACAGCAGGCGTCCTTGGATCGTCACCCGATCCTCACCGTCCACTTGCGTGACGACCGGCTGGGCGAACGCATACAACCGGCGTCCGTCGGGCAGCCGGTAACCTCCCGTCACGATCACTTCGCCCGACTTAAGCTCGGCACGCAGGGCGGAACTCATGATATCCGCATCCATCGGGCGGCGCAGTTCCGCCAATTGCTCCTTCGTCTGGACGAGCGTGGCATCGCGCTCGATCAACCGCGCGTTGGCTTCGGCGAGTTGAGCGGCGAGCGCGGCGTTATCGGCGCGCAACTGCGCGATCTCCGCAGGTGTCGGACCGGCCGGTGGTTCAGGCACGGGCGCAGGAGCCGGAGCCAGGCGCACGACGGGCGCCTCAACGACAGGCGTCTCCACCGGTTTTGGAGCGAGGATGCGCCAGGTGAGCAGACTGGCCAGTCCGGCACCCAGCAGTGCGGCCAGGAGGTAGTTGAAAGGTTTCATGGGGAGTAACGATGCCGCCGGTGGGATGGCTCCCCCGACGGCATCGGCAAAACTCCCGCAGTTCAAGCGCACAGGCGCGGACACGCTCGCCCGCCCCTGCCCTGCCCCGTTGCTCAGAAGCTCGCCCCGAACTGCACACCAAGGATGATCGCGTCGTCGATGTCGCCCGTGCCGCCCGGACGCTTCACCCACTGGATGTCGGGCTGGATGTAGGCGTATTTCGTGAGCTGCACGCGGTGGCCGATTTCGACCACCATTTCGTAATCAACCGGGCTGTTGCCGAGACCGATTTGTTCGTCGGAAAACGCATCGCTGAATTTTCCATAGGTCACAAACGCCACCGTGCGGTCGTCGGGACGGCCGGGCAGCAGGCCTTTGTAATTCGCGCCGAGCGTCGACTGGATCGGGATGATCGCAACGGCGTCCTGCGACGTGTAGGCCAGCGTCGCGAAAAGCGTCAGGCCTTCGTCGGTCGTATCCGATTCCCGATACACTTGGTAATCGCCGTGCGCATAGAAGCGCGTGAAACGGTCGGTGGTTCCGGCGGAATCAAACTCGGGCAGTTCCATCGCAAACGTGGTGTTCACGCCCGCGAAGAACCGCGCCTGTTTTCCGGCGAGCACGGGGTTCCAGTCGTATTGCACAAACACCGAGACGCCGTCATCGCCGGAGATGCTCATGTCCGCGCCGTGTTTCGTCGGATCAAACATGTCGGGCGAAATCTGGAACACGCCGGCCTGCACAAAACTGTCGGCGGAGGTCTTTGCCTTCACGCGTCCGCCCCACACGGCGAAGGGATACGAGGTCATCACGCCGTCGAAGAGCACGGCGCGGATCTGGCCGTTGACCGCGTTGTTGAGCGAGTAGCCGTAGAGCGGCGAACCGACGAAGTCATCGGTCGCGGTCATGCGGCCGAGTTTCACCGAGAGGTCGCCGTCGCGGAACGTTTTTTCGAGGGTCACGTTGTAGAGGAACGTGGTTTGTCCGCCCACGAGCTGCATGACGCTGTATTGGCTGCCGACGGACGGCGTGATGTCGCTGCCGCCGCGGTCGATGGCGGAGAGAGTGAACACGGTGTCGTTCCAGCCGGCGAGTTTTTCGAGGTCGAGGGTGACGCCGGTGAAGAGATCACCGGCGAAGTTGGTCTCGCGGCGGATGCCGCCGGAGACGTTGGAGGCGAGGATGGCGTTGTAGTAGGCGAAGATCTCGACGCCCTTGTCGGCGAGTTGCGAGCGGGCGCCGCCCCAGTCGCCGGTAAGGCGGTTGGCGAAGCGTGCATCAGGAACAGCATCGGCGGCGGCAAGCGCGGTCGAACTGGCGAGGAGGAGGGTCAGGAGTTTGGAGTTCATGGGCAAAGCAGTAGCTGGAGCCCGGCGAACGCCGGGCGATGAATGAAGGACGGTTCAGGGCTGGGGAACGGACGTGATCTGCACGCGACTCGCGAACGCCTCGATCTCGACCTGCAGGTTCAGGCTGGTCTCGGAGCGCGTGAGCGCGGAAAGGGAAAAGGCGGTCGCGAGGCGCGCGGTGTCGGCGAGCGAGAGTCCGCGCAACTGCGCGGCGACCACGCCGGCGACCATCGCGTCGCCCGCGCCAACCGTGCTGCGCACGGTGACGGCCGGGGGCTTCGCGGTGACGACTTCGCCTGCGGTGACGAAGCACGCGCCGTCGGCGCCGCGCGACACGACCACCAGGCGCACGCCACCGGCCACGAGTTCGCGGGCGGCGGCGATCACGGCGACCTCGGTCGGGAGCGCGCGGCCGACGTGGGCTTCGAGTTCGTGAACGTTGGGCTTGATGAAGTCGGGTCCGGCCGTGAGCGCTTCACGCAGTGCGTCGCCGCTGGAATCGAGCACGGTGCGCACGCCGTTCGCTTTGAGCGTGGTGATGAATTCGCGGTAGATCGCCGCCGGCACGCCGGGGGGCAGACTCCCCGCAAGCACGCACCAGCCGCCGGAGATCGCGGCGATTTGCGCGCGCAAGGCGGCGATGTCGGCACACGACGGACTGAGCCCGGGAAAATTGATGTCGGTTGTCTCGTGGCGGAGCGGATCGGAAATTTTGATGCCCACGCGGGTCGAACCGGGCAGGCGCAGGCAATGATCCTCGATGCCGCGCGCGGCGAAAAACGCCGTGAAGGCGGTCTCGTTGTTGCGTCCGAGGAAGCCCAGGGCGGCGACGGCGTTGCCGTGTTCGGCGAGCGCGGCGGCGACGTTGATGCCCTTGCCGCCGGGGCGGTCGCTGGTGCTCTCGACACGGTTGACCGCGCCGGCGGTGAAACCGGAGATGGTCACCGTGCGGTCAAGCGCAGGGTTGAGCGTAAGGGTGGTGATGGCGGGGAAAGACATGACGGTTTATTTCGAGAGTGCGCGGACCTCCGCCGCGGTCGAGCAGGCAAGCGCGCGCTGCGCGAGGGCGCGGAGGGCTTTGATTGAGGTGCCGCGGAGCTTGGCCTTCACGGCGGCGAGCGACGGGGCGCTCATGCTCAGCTCGGTGACGCCGAGACCGGCGAGAATCGAAGCGCCGAGCGTTTCTCCGGCGGCACCACCGCACACGCCGACCCATTTTCCCTCGGCAGTCGCGGCTTTCACCGTGAGATCGATGAGGCGGAGAACGGCGGGGTGCAGCGCATCGGCTTCCTTGCCGAGCTCCGGATTCTGGCGATCGATGGCGAGCGCGTATTGCGTGAGGTCGTTCGTGCCGACCGAGAAGAAGTCGGCCTCGCGGGCGAACTCGCGGGCCATGAGCACAACCGACGGCACCTCGACCATGATGCCGAGATCGCAGTGCGGTGCGCCCAGTTCGGCGCGGACGCACTCGGCAAGTTTTTTTAAGGCGCGCAAGTCTTCGAGCGTGGTGACCATGGGGAACATGATCTTCACGGAGCCGGCCTCGGCGGTGGCAGCGGCGCGATAGATGGCACGAAGTTGGGTTTTGAAGACATCGGGTCGGCGCAGGCAGAGACGAATGCCGCGCACGCCGAGGAAAGGGTTCTCTTCGTGGACGAGGCCGAGGTAGGGCACGATTTTGTCGCCGCCGATATCGAGCGTGCGGATGACGATGGGCAGCCCGTTGAGCGCGCGGATCATCTCGGTGTAGGCGAGAAATTGTTCGTCTTCGGTGGGCGCGGATTCGCGGCCGAGGAAGAGGAACTCGGTGCGGAGCAGTCCCACGCCCTCGGCACCGGCTTCGACGGCTACGGCGGCTTCTTCGGCGTGGCCGATGTTGGCGACGATCTCGATGCGGTGTCCGTCACTGGTCAGCGCGGGACGGAAACGGTCGGCATCAGCAGCGGCTTGGTGGCGGGCGAGGCCGACTTGGAATTCGCGGGCCAGCGAGAGCGCGAACTCGTCGGGATGCGGATAGAGTCGCCCGGCACCGCCGTCCAGGATGGCCATTGCGCCATCGGGAAGTGAAAGGACTTCGCTGCCGGCGCCGACGACGGCGGGGAGTCCGCGGGCACGGGCGATGATCGCGGTGTGCGAAGTCGGGCCGCCGGCGGCGGTGCACAGACCGAGAATTTTTTTCGGATCAAGTTTCGCAGTGTCGGACGGAGTGAGATCGTCGGCGACGAGGATGCACTGACCCGCGGGCAGCACGGGATCGCGGCTGACGACGCCGGAGAAAAGACGCAGCACGCGTTGTCCGATGTCGCGCAAGTCGACGGCGCGGCCGGCGTGGCGTTCGTTTTTGAGGCGGCGGACTTCGTCCACGCGGCGCTCGATGATCTGCTGCCACGACCAGGCTGCGCCGTGGTTTTCGTTGATGAGGGCGACGACCTCGGACTTCAGTTCGGGGTCGGAAATAAGGGCTTGGTGGGCTTTGAAAATCTCGGCCTGCGCGGGCACGGGGCAGGCCGCCGCGTCGTCGCCGAGCCGTTGAAGTTCGTCGTGGGCTTCGGAAAGAATTTTTTCGAGGCGGCGGATTTCCGCGGCGGGTTCTCCGCGGGAATCTTCGACGGAGAGCATCTCGGCGCGGAAACGAAAAATCGGTGCGATCGCCATGCCGGGCGCGGCGGAGGTGCCGACGATGACGGCGGTGACCGTCTCGGGCGGAGTCCACGCGACGGCGGGCGCGGCGTCGGCGTCGGGTTCATCGACGTCGCCGAGACCGCTTTCGACGGCTTCGATGAGAACGGCGAGCGCGGCCTCGGCATCGGAACCGCGCGCTTCGATGCGCAGCGTGACGCCGCTTTCGACGCCGAGGCGGAGGAGCGAAGCCATGGCTTTTCCGTTGGCGGCGCGGTCGCCGTGGATGACACGAATCTCGGAGGCGAAGTCGGCGGCGGTCTCGGCGAATTTCGTGGCGGGACGGGCGTGCAGGCCCGCGTGGCCGCGCAGGACGACGTCGCGGGAAACGGCGTCGGGCCAAGGCTCGATGGCGGCGGGTGGTTTTTCGGAGGGTGCACCGCCGCGACGAAGGGCGTTGAGGATGTCGTTGGCGTCGGTGGTGGTGGCGAGGCGTTGCGCGGCGCTGTCGTCGTCGAGCACGTCGGTGAGCGCGGCGAGAATTTCGAGGTGCTCGTCGCCTTTGGCGGCGATGCCGACGATGACGTGGACGGTTTGTGTGTCGTTCCAGCGGACGCCGGCGGGGATTTGCAGGACGGCGAGGCCGGTTTTTTTGATGAGCGTGCGGTGCGCGGGTTGTCCGTGCGGAATGGCGATGCCATGGCCGAGGCAGGTGTTGGCCTGGGCCTCGCGGGCGAGCATGCTGTCGATGTAGCCAGACTCGATGTAACCGGCGTCCACGAGGAGCTGGCCGGTGGCGCGGATGGCGGAGGCTTTGTCGGCCACGGTCGCGCCGAGGCGGATCGTGCGGAGGGTGAGCGGGAGTTCGGCGGTGGTCGTCATGGCGGGGTAACGTTGGACCGATCAGGCCGCGGCGGGTTCGGAGGACTTCGGCAGCGTGACGAGCAGGACGGCGGTGGTGACGACCGTGCCCGCGAGGATGGCGACGAAATACGGGACGAGGTGCGTGACCGCTCCGGGGATCAGCAGGGCGAACACGCCGCCGTGCGGAACGAGGAGTTGCACACCGACGACCATGCTGAGCGCGCCGGTGACAGCGGAGCCGAGAACGAGCGCGGGAATGACGCGGAGGGGATTTTTAGCCGCGAAGGGAATCGCGCCCTCGGTGATGAAGGCGAGGCCGAGGACGGCGGCGGCGGCACCGGCTTTGCGTTCGTCGGATGAGAAGCGGTTTTTGGCGAGCCACACGGCCAGGGCGATGCCGAGCGGCGGCGTCATGCCGGCGGCCATAATCGCGGCCATCGGGGTGTAAACCTGGCTGCCGAGGAGACCGACGCCGAAGGTGTAGGCGGCTTTGTTGATCGGGCCTCCCATGTCGAAGGCCATCATGCCGCCGAGGATCACGCCGAGGAGCAAGGCGTTGGCGCCGCGCATGGAGTTGAGCCACTCGGTCATCGCGGAGAGGATCGCCTGCACGGGCGGGGCGATCACAAAAATCATGAGCAAGCCGACCGTGAGCGTGGAGAGAAACGGGAGAATGAGGACGGGTTTGAGGCCTTCGAGGTTGTCGGGGAGTTTGATTTTTTTCGCGAGGAACAGCGTGAGGTAACCGGCGAGAAACCCCGAGACGATGCCGCCGAGGAAGCCGGCACCAAGTTGTTGCGCGAGGAAACCACCGACGAGGCCAGGCGCGAGTCCGGGACGGTCGGCGATGGAGAAAGCGATGAACCCGGAGAGCACCGCGACCATCAGCTGGAAGGCCGCGCCGCCACCGATCTGGGTGAGCGCGGCGGCGAAGGTGCCCTTGGCGTCGCCCGCGTAAATGCCTCCGACGGCGAATGCGAGCGCGATGGCCAGACCGCCCGCGATCACGATGGGCAGCATGTGCGAAACACCCGTCATGAGGTGCTTGTAGGGACCGCTGCGGGCGCTGCCGCGCGCGGCCTTGAGTTGTTCGATGTTGGCGGCGAGTCCGGCGGCGGGCACGGGCAGCTCGAGGGCGGCGGTGATGACTTTTTTGCCATCGTGCATGGCTTCCTTGGTGGAGACGCGGTGGAGGCGTTTGCCGCCGAAGCGGGCGAGATCGACGTTGGTGTCGGCGGCGATCACGACCGCGTCGGCGGCGGCGATTTCTTCGGAGGTGAGCTGGGTTTTCGCACCGACGGAGCCCTGCGTCTCGACGCGGATTTCGTGGCCGAGGGCGGCGGCGGATTTTTTCAACGCCTCGGCCGCCATGAAGGTGTGGGCGATACCGGTCGGACACGACGTGATGGCGACGAGGCGTTTCACCGCAACGGCGGCGGGCGCCGCAACCGGTGCATCGGTGGAAATCTTGGCGAGCGCGGCATCCAGAATCGCCTGCGGGTGGCGGATGGCAGCGCTGGTGCGGGTTTCGTAAACGGGTTTGTTGGCGAACCGCGACGTATCCACGGCGGCATCGACCGCCAGCAGGACCACATCGGCGGCGGCGATGTCGGCGGCCGTGAGTGCGCCGATGGCACCGGCGGGATCGGCGACCTCCGCCTTAAAGGAGTGTCCGGCTTGGACGGATACGGCGCGCAACGCTTCGGCGGCGAGACGGGCATGGGCGGTTCCGGCGGATGAAGACGCAAAAGCAACGATCTGTTTCATGGGGTAAGCAGGGGTTACGAAATCTTTCGATATGCTTCGTTATTTTTCCGATTGGTCAAGCTTTCGGCAAAATAATGAGGTTAATTTTATGAAATTCTTCGATTTAAAGCCCAAAAACCTTCTAAAACTTTCGATTCAGTGTTTCCGAAACCCTAATCTTTCGATTTCTTGAGCCCATGCCCTCCCCCGACTCCGCCGGATCCACCGATGACAAGACGTTGATGACCGGCCATCGACGCGCGCGCATCGTCGAACAGGTGCAGCGCGAAGGCTCGGTGCGCGTGACCGATCTGGCGGCGCGATTCGATGTATCCGAAGTCACGATACGCAGCGACCTGGTCATTCTGGAACGCGAGGGCCGTTTGTTGCGTGATCGCGGCGGCGCGCTGGCCAAGGGCAGCCACCACTTCGTGACATCGCTGCTCGGCGTGGACCAGCGCGCCACGCTGCACCTCGACAAAAAGCGCCGCATCGGCGCGGCGGCGGCGCAACGCGTGGTGGCGGGCGACGCCATCCTCATCGACGCGGGCACGACGGCGGTCGAGATCGCGCGGCTGTTGACCAAAGTCTCGCCGCTCACGGTCGTGACCAACGCCCTCAACGTCGCGCTCGAACTGGGCGCGGCTGCCGGGCAGCGGCTCATTTTACTCGGCGGCACGTTCAACCGTGAATCGTCGAGCACCGTCGGCTCGCTCACGGAACAGGGACTCGCGGAGTTGTCGGTTCAAAAATTGTTTCTGGGAACGCAGGCATTCGACGCGAACGGTCTGACCGACTCGACGATGGAAATCGCCCAAGCCAAGCGTGCGATGATCCGATCGGCGCGTCAGGTGATCCTCGTTACGGACTCGAGCAAGTGGGGCACGACCAGCCTCACGAAAGTAGCGCCGCTCACCGAACTCGACACGATCATCTCGGACACGGACCTGCCTGCGGATGCGCGCAAAGAGATCGAGGCGCTCGGGATCGAACTGGTGCTGGTTTAAAACCGTCCGCCGGCAACCGGCTCCTTTGCACAAAAAAGCCGCGTCGGAGAAGCCGCGGCTTTTTCTGCACTGAGGCGAACGGACAACCTTACGCACCGCCGCCGCTGCCGGCGGCGGGCGTGGGTTTGAAGGCGGAGCGGAAACTCGCGGCGATGTAGTCGCGGTTCATGCGGGCGATGAAGTCGTGGCTGATGAGCTTCGGGCACGCGGCGCTGCACTCGTATTGGTTGGTGCAGCTGCCGAAACCGAGTTCGTCCATCTTCGCGACCATGTTGAGCACGCGGGTGTCGCGCTCGGGCTGGCCCTGCGGGAGAAGGCCGAGCTGCGAAACCTTCGCCGAAACGAAGAGCATCGCGGAGGCGTTTTTGCAGGCGGCGACGCAGGCACCGCAGCCGATGCACTGGGCGGCGTCCATCGCGAGGTCGGCGACTTCCTTCGGGATGGGCGTGGCGTTGGCGTCCTGGGCGGAGCCGGTGCGGATGGAGATGAAACCGCCGGCCTGCTGGATCTTGTCGAAAGCGGAGCGATCGGAGATCAGATCCTTGATGACCGGGAACGGTTTCGCGCGGAAAGGCTCGATGGTGATGATCGAGTTGTCCTCGAAGCTGCGCATGTAGGTCTGGCAGGAGGCGACGCCGTGGTGCGGGCCGTGGGGCTTGCCGTCGATGACGAGCGAGCAGGTGCCGCAGATGCCTTCGCGGCAGTCGTGGGCGAAAGCGATGGGGTCCTCGCCGATGCGCTCGAGCTGGTCGTTGACGACGTCGAGCATCTCGAGGAGGGACATGTTCGGGTTCAGATCCTTGGCGGGATAATCGACGAACTTGCCCGGCTGGTCGGTGGCGGGCTGGCGCCAGACGCGGATGGTGACGGAGATGTTTTTGGAAGTTTCGGCAACCATGATGGGTGTGCTTTTGAGTGTTAGCGTTGGGTGTGGCTGCTCGGCTTACTTGTAGGAGCGCGTGCTCATCTTGGTGAACTCGTAGTTGAGCGGCTCGATGTTGCGGAGCGGCGTGTTGCCTTCGCCTTGGAATTCCCAGGCGGCGACGTGGGCGTAGTTGACGTCGTCGCGTTTGCACTCGCCGTCGGGATACTGGTGCTCCTCGCGGAAGTGACCGCCGCAGCTTTCCTCGCGGGTGAGCGCGTCGCGGCACATGAGTTCGCCGAGTTCGATGAAGTCGGCGACGCGGTTGGCGCGTTCGAGGGCCTGGTTCATGTTGTCGCCGGAGCCGGGGACGTTGACGTTGGCCCAGAACTCGGTGCGGAGGGCCTGGATCTTTTTGATGCCGTCCTCAAGACCTTCCTTGGTGCGGGCCATCCCGCAGTGGTTCCACATGATGAGACCGAGCTTCTTGTGGTAGTAGTTGACGGGCTCCTTGCCCTTGGCGGCGAGGAGGCGCTTGACGATGGACGAGGCGTTTTCCTCGGCGGCCTTGAACTCGGGCGCGTCGGTGGACGGGCGAGAGTTGGGCTTCACCGTGGCGAGGTAGTTGCCGATCGTGTAGGGGACGACGAAGTAGCCGTCGGCGAGACCTTGCATGAGGGCGGAGGCGCCGAGGCGGTTCGCGCCGTGGTCGGAGAAATTGGCTTCGCCGAGCACGAAGAGGCCCGGGACGTTGGACATGAGGTTATAGTCCACCCAAAGACCGCCCATGGTGTAGTGCACCGCGGGGTAGATGCGCATGGGCTGTTTGTAGGCGCTCTCGTTGGTGATCTCGTGGTAGATGTCGAAGAGATTGCCGTAGCGCTCCTTCACGGCGGCTTCGCCGAGCTCGAGGATCTTTTCCTTGGAGGGGTTGTGGAGGTTGGCGCGGTTGGCGACCTGCTTGCCGTAGCGCTGGATGGCTTCGGCGAAGTCGAGGTAAACGCCGAGGCCGGTGTCGCCGACGCCGCGGCCTTCGTCGCACATGCGCTTGGCGGCGCGGGAGGAGACGTCGCGCGGGGCGAGATTGCCGAAGCTCGGGTAGATGCGTTCGAGGAAATAATCGCGGTCTTCCTCGGGGATGTCGGCCGGGGGCTTTTTGCAGTCGGCGGCTTTCTTGGGGACCCAGATGCGGCCGTCGTTGCGGAGCGACTCGGACATCAGCGTGAGCTTGGACTGGTAGTCGCCGGAGACGGGTATACAGGTCGGGTGAATCTGCGTATAGCAGGGATTGGCGAAGCACGCGCCGCGTTTGTAGGCGCGCCAGATGGCGGTGGTGTTGGAGCCGCGCGCGTAGGTGGAGAGATTGAAGACGTTGCCGTAACCGCCGGTGGCGAGAATGACGGCCTCGCCGGAGTGGCGGTGGAATTTGCCGGTCACGAGGTCGCGGGTGATGACGCCGCGGGCGTGTCCGTCCACGACGACGAGGTCGACCATCTCGTGCTGCGTGACGAGCTCGACGGCACCGGCGCCGACCTGCTTGGAGAGCGCGGAGTAGGCGCCGAGGAGGAGCTGCTGGCCGGTCTGGCCGCGGGCGTAGAACGTGCGGGACACCTGAGCACCGCCGAAGGAACGGTTGGCGAGGAGGCCGCCGTATTCGCGGGCGAAGGGGACGCCTTGCGCGACGCACTGGTCGATGATGTTGACGGACACCTCGGCGAGACGGTGGACGTTGCCCTCGCGGGCGCGGTAGTCGCCGCCCTTGAGCGTGTCGTAGAAGAGACGGTGAACGCTGTCGCCGTCGTTCTGGTAGTTCTTGGCGGCATTCACGCCACCCTGCGCGGCGATGGAGTGCGCGCGGCGGGGGCTGTCGTGAAACACGATGCACTTCACCTTGTAGCCGAGCTCGGAAAGCGTGGCGGCGGCGGAAGCACCGGCGAGACCGGCACCGACGATGACGACCTCGTATTTACGCTTATTGGCGGGGTTGACCAACTTGAGGTTGGACTTGTAGGTGCGCCATTTGTCAGCGAGGGGGCCGGGGGGAACGTTGGAATTGAGAGTGGCCATGACGGGTAAGGGATCAGTTGTGGGCGGCGGGGGCGGTCACGGATTGGCCGGCGGCTTTGAGTGCGGCGGCGGAACCGGCGGCAGGTTCGGCGATGCCAGTGAGGATCGCGCCGGGGATGATCAAGTTGCCCAGGAAATAAAGGACCACGAGGCCGGTGACGGCTTTGCGAAGGCAGCAGGCCCAGGTGCCGTTGCGCCAGCCGATGGTCTGGAAGAGCGACTCGATGCCGTGAAGGAGGTGAACCGACAGGAGGGACGTCGCGATGATGTAGAAGATCGAGACGATCGGATTCTGGAATCCGATGAAGATCATGCTGTAAACGTCGTGAACGCCCTCGCCCTGTTTCGCGAGGGTGATGCCGAGTTCCTTGGCGTCATGCTGCATGGTCCAATTGAAGTTGGACTTGAAGTTCTCGTGATCGGCGATGCCGAGCGTGAAGTGCGCGAGGTGATAAAGGATGAAGAAAAACACGATCACGCCGGACCAGCGCATGGCGCGGGAAGCCCAGGTGGCGTGCAGCCATTTTTTGACGCCGTAATCGTTGGGACCGCGGGCGGCGCGGCTTTCCAGCGTGAGGACCACGGCGGCCCAGATGTGCAACGCCACGGTGGCGAGCAGCACGAGACGGACGAGCCAAAGAGCCGGCCCGAGACCTTGGAGGAAGTGGGCGTAGCCGTTGATGTGGTCGGGCGAGAGGAAAATCTGGAGGTTGCCCACCAGGTGTCCGAACACAAAGCCCACGAGCACGAGGCCCGTGATAGCCATGATGAATTTTCGCCCGATGGACGAAGTGAAGAGGTTACCGATAAGGCTCATCGCGAAGGTTGGTCAGGGTCAGTGGGTCAACAAAACCGACCGGACGTCATTAAAACGCCAGCTGGTCCTATTAGACAAACACCCGGCTCCCGCGTTGTAAAGGTGTCGCTCCCTCTAGTTTGCGGCAGGATTGCGTGTATTAGTCACCCTAACCCAAAGAAGAAGACCATCAGTTGCCGCGCCCCCGCGCGGTTACTTGGCCAGGGGCTTGAGCAGGGCGAACTTACCGCTGGCAGCAGGAGCGATGAAACGGCGGCGGAACGCCACCACGCGCGCACCGAAACCCAGCACCTCGGCCAAGGCGGGCTCAAGGGACTTGGGCGCGACATGGTCGGCCACGTAATGGAAGTCCCAGCGGTTTTCGGAAGTCTGCACGAGGCTGTAGTGCCAGCAGGCGAAATCCGCCGGCAACGCGGCGTCGATCTCGGGCGGTGACACCAGCGAGCCGTCGGGACGGAAATAGAGTCCGCCCTCGCGGCCAAGCAACCGGTAACCCGTCGGCGTGCGACGCACGATGTCACCCGTGTGGTAGCGCAGGAGCGGCATGGCTTCGCGGTCGCGCGTGGTCACGAAAATCTGGAACACCTCGGGCAGGTCGCGGAACGGCGCGAGTTCGACAAACACGTTGCCGTCGATGACTCGCGAATCGTCTTTGAACGCCTCGCCGATGAAAATGTAGCCGGCCTCGGTCGAACCGTAGAGATCGACTTGAGGAGCAGGGAACACCTCGGCGATGCGCTTGGCGTGCTGAAGACTGGCCTTGCCGTAGGTCAGGATGACGACCTTCACGCTGGGGACTTTGACGCCGCGCTTCTGGACGGCGCGCGCGAGGAGAGACAAGTAAACCGGCTCGCCCTCGATGACCTCGGGTTGCACGGCCTGCACTTCGGTGACGATGCGATCCCATTCGCTTTCAGGAAACACGAAGGGATCGCTGGTGAGATTGAGATAAACCGTGCCGTCGAAGTAGCGGTGCGGGAACGGATGATCCTCGTAAGGACAGATGTTGCTGGAGCACCCGACGGGCGCGAGGACGCACTTGCGATAGGGTCGGTCGGCGTATGGGGCGAGCAACGGATGCGCGCGGTAGGCGCGGGCGGTCTGGGCATTCCACCAGCCGTCTTCCATGATGACCGTCATCGGCGACTGCGTCGTGCCCCCGGTGGACTCGTATTCAAATTTCTGTGACGCGAGTCCGCGTTCGATCACCGCATAGTCTTCGAAGAAGGCCCGGTGTCCGCGCTCGACGATTTCTTTTTTGGAAAGCGCGGGGATCTCGCGGTAGCAGCCCCATTGGATCGGTTCGGAGTGAAGCGGAAATCGCTGCGTGTAGAGCGGACTGCGCCGGTAGATCTTCCGGATCTCGGACTCGAGCGGTGCAGGCAGGCGTCCGCTTTGAGCGGCTTCAAGCAGGTCGGGGTGGTTGGCAAACGTAGGCGCGGACTGCATGTCGGTGGAATCGCAGGCTATGTCGGCCCCCCGCCCTGTCAAATGCCGCGGCCCGATCAGCGGGCCCGCTTCATCTCGGCCCACACCGGCGCGAAAAGCAGCAGGGCGTTGAGCACCAGTGAATGGGTGATGCGGCCCGACTGAGCCCACGCATAGGCCTCGTCCGCCGGAAGCGTGGCCACCTCGATTTCCTCATCGGGATCCCACTCCAGCGCGCCGGCCGGCGCGGCGCCCTCGACCAGCACGAGGTGGCAGCGGTTGTTCATGATGGCCGGATTCGGATTCACCGAACCGAGCAGACGCGCGGATGTGCCGACGTAACCGGTTTCTTCGCGCAACTCGCGCACGCCGGCGGTGACGGGATCTTCACCGCGATCGATCACGCCGCCGGGAATTTCCCATGAGAACGCGTCGGTGCCGTAACGAAACTGGTTCACCATCACGAGACGATGGTCGGGAGTGAGTGCGAGCACGTTGACCCAGTCGGGCGCGTCAATGACGACAAATTCGCGTTCGGTGCCGCGCACCGGATGCCTGAACTGCACGCCCTGCACGTCAAAAATACGTGTGGCCGCGAGAGAACGAGTGGCGCCTTTTTCCCAGCGTGGAAGCGAAGACGAGGAAGGTTGATCGGAACTCATGGGCAAAAAAAACCTCCCGGCCTTGCGGGACGGGAGGTTGGGCTTTCGGAAAACCGAAAATTATTTCTTGGCAGGCAGTTTGATCTTCTGGCCGACCTTGAGCTTTCCGGCGTCAACGCCGGGATTCACGGCCTGGACGTCGGCAAGGGAGGCACCTTGAGCGCGGGCGATCTTGGCGAAGGTGTCACCCGACTTGATGATGTATTCATCGGGACCGGCGACGACAGGACCGGTGGACTTGGCGCCGGGAGCCTTGGGAGCAACCTTGGCTTCTTGAACCTTGGTGATCTCACCGCGGATGTTGCCGAGCTCGGTGGCAACTTGGGTGAAGGCGGCCTGGGTGTCTCCGGCGAGCTTGTTGATGCTGCCGGAAGCACGGTCGGCCGCGGCGGTGGCATTGCCCGCCTGGGCAACGGCCTCATCAATGCGGAGTCCAAGTGGTTCGACTTGGGCGGAAATTTCTTTTTTGGCCGAAGAAATTTTGGCCAGAGCCACGCCGGAAAGCACGAGGGCGAGCACGCCGATGATCACGGCGGCAACCGGCAGGTAGCTGTTATTCTCACGAGAGATGGTATCCATTTAGATAAAGAAGGTTGGTCGTTGAGGGTTACGGTGAAAGGAATTTCTAAGCAAGCAGAGACTGTCCCTACTTATTAACAGCCTGCGCGGCGCGCAGGGTTTACGTTGACAGTTCCGCTTTCAGCAGGCCCTTATCTGCGGCTTCGGGGTGTAGCTTAGCCTGGTAGAGCGCCTGGTTTGGGACCAGGAGGTCGTAGGTTCGAATCCTATCGCCCCGACCACTGTTTAGATTGAATAAATTATATTTTATTATTTCTGGTTTTAATTAGGAAATATTATATAATATGTTATCATGCCGATCCTG
>CAMBLN010000042.1 GCA_945868215.1 Opitutus sp. GAS368 | reverse complement strand
ACATTGCCTCCATGCGCCGCGAAGTCGCCGCCTGGCAACAGCACCGCAACCAGCGCGGCGCTCCCATCAACTGGCGCTTCACCACCGAGGACGCTCGCATCAAACTTATCCATCTTTATCCGAAACTTTAGCTGTTACGAGATACTAGTAACAACTAGCCATATTGTGTATCGGGCTTTTAACTACAAACCCGTCACGCCCGCGGATGGGCTTTCGCGTAAACATCACGCAACCTCGCAACACTCACATGGGTATACACCTGCGTGGTGTTCAGGCTGGCGTGACCCAGCAATTCCTGCACCAGCCGCAGATCCGCCCCCGCGTTCAACAAATGCGTCGCATAACTGTGCCGCAACTTGTGCGGCGTCAGCTCCAGCGGCAGCTCCGCCAGCGCCAGATACCGTTTCAGCAACAACTGCACTTGCCTCACCGGCAGCCGCTCGTGTTTCGCGTTCACCAGCACCGGCGACGTGTGGCCGCTTTCCCGCGCAAACTCGTTTTTCCACTTCGCCAGCACCGCCATCGCCACGCGCCCGAGCGGACACAACCGTTCCTTCTTTCCTTTGCCGAGCACGCGCGCCACGCCACTCGTGAAGTCAATCTGCCCGTAATCCAGCGCCACCACCTCGCTCACGCGCAGTCCGCCTCCGTAAAGCAGCTCCATCACCAGCCGGTCGCGCCACGCCGTGAACGCATCGATCGCCTCATTCTCCAGCAACCGCTGCGGTCCGTTGAGCAGCAATTTCATCTGCTTCTCCGTCAAAAACTGCGGCAACCGTTTCTCCAGTTTCGGCAGCGGCACGCCGACAAACGGATTCCGTTTCACCCCGCCGCGCCTCAACCAAAACTTAAAAAACGCCCTCAACCCCGACACATGGTTGTGCAGCGTCCGCCGGCCAAACCGCGACTGTCCTTCGATCACGAAATCCCGCAGCTCCCGCGTGCCGAGTTGGTCAAAGCCGCGCGCCCACAACCCCGCCTCGTTCAACCACCGGTAAAAATCATCAAACGCCTGCCGGTAGTTGCGCAGGGTATACGCCGAATACCGGCGTTCCTTTTCCAGGAACTCCGCAAACGGCGCCCACCAGCGCGTCAGCACCGGCTCAGGCGGTGGCGGATGTAACGCGGGCTTCGACATCGCGCATCACCTTCGTCGCGTGCAACCGCAGCGCACCTTCGGGATCAAGTCCCTTCACGCGCGCCGCCGCCGTGAGTTCAAACAACATCCTCCCGAGCGTCGCGTCGTCGAGCTGCGCCCCCAGCGCCTTCACCTGCGCCACATCCACCGCGCCGTCCGCCGGGAGCGCTTTCTTCTCAATCTGCTTCCACACCGTCTCCGCAAACATCAGCGCCGGCAACCGCGGCGGCAGGTCTTTGAAGACGCCCGTCTGCGCCGGTCCGTTCTTCTTTTCCTGAGCCTTGATCTGCTCCCATTTCACGATCACGTCCTCGGCCGTCCCGAGTTTGTCCCCCGTCCCGAACACATGCGGATGCCGCCGCACCAGCTTGTCATTCGCCTCGCGCGCCACGTCCTCGAGATTGAAGTGCCCGTCCTCCTCTGCGATCTGCGCGTGAAAAATCACCTGCATCAGCACGTCGCCCAATTCCTCGCGCATGTGCGGCTTGTCGAGCCGGTCGATCGTGTCCAGCAGCTCGCTGACCTCGTCGATCAGACAACGCGTCAGCGTGGCGTGAGTCTGTTCCTGATCCCAAGGACACCCGTCGGGCGCCCTCAACGCGGCAATGGTCTTACGAAGATCTTCAACCGAACTCATGCACAGAGGAGAAACCACGAAACACACCAAACACACGAAAATTCCCTAGATAAGGTGGAGCGCGTTGTCCCCAACGCGCTGACGCGGCATCAGCCGCGCCTCCGCTCAATCGTGACGGCCATTGGCCGTAACCACTCCCCGAAAATCGGCCGTTGGCCGATTTTTATCAGTGGTTAAAATTCCGTGGGTCGTTTCTCAAGCCCGTCCACCTCAATTCAGTTCTGGTTTTCGTGTGTTTCGTGTGTTTCGTGGTCCCTTTCCGATATGTCCGACAAACTCACCGAGATCATGGCCTGGAAGCGTCAGGAGATCGCCCCGCTCATCCGCGACGTTCCCCTCCCCGAGCTTGCCGCCTACAACGCCATGGCGCCCAAGCCCCCGTCCTTCGCCGCCGCCCTCCGCCGCGACGACGGTAAACTTGCCGTGATCGCCGAGATCAAACGCCGCTCGCCCTCCGCCGGCGCCATCGCCGCCACCACCCTCTCCGCCACCGACCAGGCCATCAACTACCGCGCCGCCGGCGCCGCCGCCCTTTCCATCCTCACCGACGAAAAATTCTTCGGCGGCACCCTCGACGACCTCACCGGCGTCACCGCCTACTTCCGCCAAAACCGCCCCGCCGTCCCCTGCATCCGCAAGGACTTCATGGTCCACCCGGTCCAGGTCCTCCAGGCCCGCGAAGCCGGCGCCTCCGCCATCCTCATCATCGTCCGCGCCCTCAACGACGACGAAATCGCCGCCCTCTTCACCGCCGCCAAATTCGCCGGACTCGATTCACTCTTCGAGATTCACAACGAATCCGAACTCGACCGCGCCGTGAAACACGGGGCCAAAATCATCGGCGTCAACAACCGCGACCTCGCCATCTTCAAGTGCGACCTCGGTCTCAGCGAACGTCTCATCCCGCTCTTCCCGAAACACGTCATCGCCGTGAGCGAAAGCGGCATCTTCACCGGAACCGACGCCGCCCGCGTCCACCAGGCCGGCGCCCACGCCATCCTCTGCGGCGAAGCCCTCATGAAGACCCCCGACACCGCCGCCCTCATCTCCGACTTCCAAAACGCCTGATCTTCGCGTCCCTTCGCGTTCTTCGCGGTAAAAAAATCCGATGCCCTTAAGTCCTTCCGCCACCCGCGATCTCCTCGGCCAGCTCGGCCACTTCCCCAAGCGCGCGCTCGGGCAAAACTTCCTCGTGGACGGCAACATCGTCCTCAAATCCCTCGAACTCGCCGGCGTCCGCGCCGGTGACACCGTCGTCGAGGTCGGCCCCGGACTCGGCACGCTCACGACCGCCATCCTCGAAACCGGCGCCGACCTCTGGGCCGTCGAATTCGACCGCCACCTCCACGCCTACCTCGAATCCACGCTCCTCCCGCGTTTCCCCAAAACCTTCCACCTCCTCGAGGGCGACGCCGTCGATCACCCGCTCGCCGCCCTCCCCGCCGACAAAGCCGCCGGGTCCGGCTTTAAAATCGTCGCCAACCTCCCCTACGCCATCTCCACCCCGTGGATGGACGCCGTTTTCTCCGGCCCGCTCCCAACCAACCTCGTCCTGATGCTTCAGCAGGAAGCCGCCCAACGCTACGCCGCCAAACCCGGCGGAAAACAATTCGGCGCCATCTCCATCTTCCTCCAGTCCGCCTACGACATCGCCCCCGGCCACAAGGTCTCCGCCGCCTGCTTCCACCCGCGCCCCGACATCGAGTCCTACTTGCTCAACCTCGTGCGCAAACCCGCCCCCTTCGTCTTCGACGCCGACACCAAACTCCTCATCCGCGCCTGTTTCCAGCAACGCCGCAAACAGCTCGGCTCCCTCCTCCGCGACAAACTCCCCGAAGCCACCGCCGCCGCCTGGTTCGCTCAACTCGCCTCCGCCGGCTACGGACCCCAAAGCCGCGCCGAAGACATCCCCGTCGCCCTCTGGCAAACCCTGCGCGCCCCCGCCGCCGCGTGAATTTCCAAACTTTCCTCACCCTCCTCGTCGTCGGCGCCCTCACCGGACTCGTCGCCACGTTCACCGGCAAGGCCGCCAAAACCGGCTTCCCGCTCAACCTCGTCGTCTCCATCGCCGGCGCCTTCCTCGGCTGGTTCGTCTTCACCGAAGTCAGCCGCACCGCCCTGCAAGTTCTCTTTGCCATCGGCGGAAGTCTCGTTCTCCTTTGGCTCGTCCGCGTCATCAAAAAATAACATGCCCGACCCTTACGAAGAATTGATCGACGGCGAGACGTTCATCCGAGGCCCGCTCAACGCACCGCACGAGCTGCTCTGCGCCCGCCTTCATTCCTGGGTCGCTAGCCATCTGCCCGCCAACTCCGTCCTCAAGCTCCTCCCGCGCCGCACCACCGTCACCCTGCGCCCGGGCACCGACATCTGCCCCGACCTCGCCCTCGTCCGCCGCGACAACCACGAGCTCTACCTCGCCGCCGAGGTCCTCCAGCCGGGCGACCACCACCCCGACACCGTCCTCAAAAAACAGGTTTACGCCGACTGCCGCGCCCCCCGTCTCTGGATCGTCGATTCACGCTACCAAAACGTCGAAATCTACGCCACCGGCACCGCCGGCTTCCGCCTCGAGTGGATCCTCGCCAGCCACGAATCCCTCACCGACGCCGCCCTCTCCGCCGGCAGCTACCGGGTCGCCGACATCTTCGCCCGCCGGTAACGCGGTGCGAGATGCGACCCGAGCATTTCAACCCGCCTTCCCGCAAAAACGCCCGGCCCTCAAAGCCGGGCGTTTTTTATTTCCGGGAAGTCTTCAGGTTTTTGATCAACGCTTCGATCAACACGTCCAGGCTCGGCTTCTTCGCCTCGAAACCGATCACCATGCCCGCCTTCTTCATCGTCTCGGTCGTCTGCGGCCCGATGCTGCCGATGAGAGGCACCTTCGCCTCCGACGCCAGCGCCAGCGCCGCCCCCTGTTCCGCAAACGCCGACACCGCCGACGAACTCGCGAAGAGAATCGCGTCCGCCCCGTGCTGACGAAAATCATCCGCCACCGGATCGTTCGTGAGGTCGGTCTTCTCCGTTTTATAGAGAAGCAACCGGTCCACGATCGCCCCGCCGGCCTCCAGCTTGCGCACCAGCACGTCGCGATTGAGGTTGCCCGTCACCACGATGACTTTCGCGCTGTCGAGACTGCCGGTCGCGATGAGCGCGTCCGCCAGCGAATCGCCCGTCGCCGTGTCGGGCATGCACTCGACTTTGATGAAATACTTTTCGATTTCCCGAGCCGTCGCCTTGCCCACGCAGGCAAAACGCAAAATTCCCAGCGAGCGGATGTCCTTAAACCCTTTCAGAAAATCCTCGAAGAAGTAGCGCACGCCATTCGCGCTCGTGAACACGATCCAGTCGTAGCTGCCGAGCTCCGCGAGAATCTCCACGAAGCCCAACCGGTCCGTATCCTTGGAAATCTGGATGAGCGGCAATTCGAGCACTTCCGCCCCGAGCACTTCGAGTTTGTCCCGCAGTTCGCTGTTCTGGTCGCGCGTGCGCGTGATCGCCACCCGACGCCCAAACAGCGGCAGATGCTCAAACCAGTCGATCGCCTCATGATCGCGCACCACTTCACCGACAAATATGATCGCAGGCGCCGCCAGCCCCGAAGTTTTCACCAGTTCGGCGAGCGTGCCCACTGTGCCGGTGACACTGCGCTGACGCCCGAGCGAGGCCCATTGCACCACCGCCGCCGGTGTCTCCGCCGACAACCCGCCCGCCTGCAATTCACCGAGAATAAACTCCAGCCGCCCCATGCCCATGTAGATCGCCAGCGTGGTGTTTTTCAGCGCGCCGTAGCTGCGCCAATCCACCTGGGTTTCTTTTTTCGTCGGGTCCTCGTGTCCGGTGAGGAGGACGAGCGACGTGCTGAGGTTGCGGTAGGTGAGTGGAATGCCCGCGTAGGCGCCCGCCGCGATCGCCGCGGTCACCCCGGGCACGACTTCAAACGGAATCCCGTCCTTCGCCAGTGTGCGCGCCTCTTCGCCGCCACGTCCAAAAATGTAGGGGTCGCCGCCTTTCAACCGCACCACCTTCTTGCCCGCCTGCGCATGTGTTACGAGCAACGACTCGATCTCTTCCTGTGGCACGGAATGAAACCCCGCCTTTTTGCCCACATAGAAAATCTCACAATCCGCGCGGCACCATTTCACCAGCTCGGGGTGCACGAGGTAGTCGTAAACAAGCACGTCGGCCTGCGAAATGAGTTCCTTCGCACGGAAAGTGACGAGGCCAAGGTCACCGGGACCGGCGCCAACGAGATGAACGATACCTTTGGAAGACATGGGAGACGGAATTTTTGTCACTGAGCGGACCGGAGGATGCACAGAGCGTCACAGAGTCCCGGAAATAGACGGAGAATAAAATTATAAAAGGGTTCGTTAGATTGGCTCTGTGACACTCTGTGCCACCTCTTCCGACCTCTGTGACTAAATCTGAAACCCGAAATGCTTCAGAATCGCCCGCGCCGTATCCACTGGCGCGTCGATCTCGGAGTCGCTCAGCGGAAGGCTACGGAGTCCGATTTCATGGTGATAAAACCAAAGCGTGTCCGGCGTCACATGCGCCGCGAACGCCGTCTGGCAGCCGCCGCCCAGCGCCGCCTGAAACGCGCGCTCCAGAGTCACGAAACGTGACGTGCGTTTATCCAGGACCGGCGCAAACCGCGCCGCATCCGCCGCGCGCGTCTGGATCGCGATCGCCGCCTGCCCCACCGCCGGCACCATATGCGAATAATCAAGCGCGTGAAAATCCACCCCTTGCCAGCCACCGATGCCGAGGCGGCGCAATCCCGCGCACGCCAGCACCGTCGCATCGGCGACATGATCCTGCCCGATCTTGCGCAGACGCGTATCCACGTTGCCGCGGATCTCCGTGAACTGCGCGTCGGGAAACAGCATCGCGAGCTGCAGCCGCCGGCGCGGACTGCTCGTGGCGACGGTGGCGGGCGACTCCACACCCTCACGAAGCACCAACATGTCGCGCGGATCTTCGCGCGGCAGATATCCGGCGACGGACAGACCGGCGGGCATTTCGCCAGGCAGGTCTTTGCAACTGTGAACCGCGAGGTCGGCATCACCGCGCAGCAGCGAGTCTTCGAGTTCCTTCGTGAAAAGACCTTTGCCTCCCTGCTTTTCAAGCGACCACTCGGTGCGCTGGTCGCCGGTAGTGACGATTTTCAACAACTCGACTTCAACGCCGAGCGTGGCGCGCAGATGCGCGGCGACCTGCTCGGATTGCGCGAGGGCAAGCGGGCTTTTGCGAGTGGCAAGGCGGAGTGTGGTGCCGGACATATCTGGAAATCTAAAAAACAAAAAGGGCGCCGCCCGGAAAGGGGCGGCGCCCGTGATTAGAGCTTTGCTGGACTCTGCTTACGAGGCGTAGGAGCCGGCAACGCCGCTGATGTCGCGCTTCGGCATCCAGGGCATGAGGCCGCGGAGGCGCTCGCCAGTCTTCTCGATGCCGTGCTTTTCGCCGGCCTTGAGGAGCTTGTTGTAGTTCTTCAGGCCGCCCTTGTATTCGGCGACCCACTGCTTGACGAACTTGCCGCTCTGGATCTCGGCGAGGATCTTCTTCATTTCCTTCTTCGTGTTCGCGTTGATCACGCGGGGACCACGGGTGATATCGCCGTATTTGGCGGTCTCGGAGATGGAGAAGCGCATGCCGGAGATGCCCTTTTCATACATGAGATCGCAGATGAGCTTCAGCTCGTGCAAGCACTCGAAGTAGGCCATCTCGGGCTGGTAGCCAGCCTCGACGAGGGTCTCGAAACCGGCCTGAACGAGGGCGGAAGCGCCACCGCAGAGAACGGCCTGTTCGCCGAAGAGGTCCGTCTCGGTCTCTTCCTTGAAGGTGGTCTGGAGCACGCCGGCGCGGGTGCTGCCGATGCCCTTGGCCCAGGCGAGGGCGTTTTTCTTGGCCTTCTTGGACTTGTCTTGGAACACGCCGATGAGGGCGGGCATACCTTTGCCTTCAACATAGAGGCGGCGGACCATGTGGCCGGGGCCCTTGGGGGCGACGAGGATAACGTCGATGTCGGCGGGGACTTTGATGAGGCCGAAGTGGATCGCGAGGCCGTGCGAGAAGATGAGGGTCTTGCCCTTGGTGAGGTTGGGCTCGATGTCGGATTTATAAACGTCGGCCTGCTTCATGTCGGGGAGACCGACGAGGATGACGTCGGCCTGCTTCACCGCCTCGGCGGTGGAAACGACGGTGAAACCGTGCTTCTTGGCGACGGGGGCGGACTTGGAACCTTCGTAAAGGCCGATGATGACCTTCACGCCGGAGTCCTTCAGGTTGAGGGCGTGCGCGTGGCCTTGGGAGCCGTAGCCGAGCACGGCGATGGTCTTGTTCTTGAAGAGGCCGAGATCGGCATCCTTGTCGGTATATACTTTAGCAGGCATGGTGTGAAAAAAGTTGAGGGGTTGTTTTTGAGTTTAAGGAAAAATCGGACGGCCAGACCTTTTGGAGTTTGGCCGTTTGGCGTTTGCGATTTCCGCGAAGCGGCGTCACCGCATCTGCGCGAGCGCACCGGTGCGGGCGAGTTCAAGGATGCCGAAGGGCTCGATAAGCTTGAGGAACGCCGCGACCTTCGCGTCGTCGCCGGTCATCTCGATGATGAGCGACTCGTGGGCGACGTTGACGATCTTCGTGCGGAAGATGTCGCTGATCTGCATGATCTCGGAACGGGTCTTGGAGTCGGCCTTGACCTTGATCAACACGAGTTCGCGGGAGACGGCCTGGCCTTCGTTGAAGTCAACGACATCGACGACGTTGACCAGCTTGCGGAGCTGTTTGATGCAGAGGTCGAGCGCGGTGTCGTCGCTGATGAGCACAGCGGTGATCCGAGACAGCGACGCGTCATGCGTGGGAGCTACATTGAGCGTCTCGATGTTGAAGCCGCGGCCGGAAAACATGCCGGCCACGCGGGCTAAAACGCCGAACTTGTTCTCAACGAGGACGGAGATCGTGTGTCGCATTGCGGGTTATTGGGTGGAGGAAAGGGAGGATATGGAACCAACTGTTCTGGCTTGCCAAGCCGAAGCGCAGAGCGCGAAGGCTGGTGGACGCTGAGGGACTCGAACCCCCGACACCCTCGGTGTAAGCGAGGTGCTCTAACCAACTGAGCTAAGCGTCCGAACCAAAGTTGAGAGATAAGCGGGCGGGTATGGGTGCTGACAAGGCTTTATTCGGAGGACGAAAAGCCAGCGGGCGAAGGACCGGAAAAGTCCCCCGCCCGATCGAACCTCAAACCGCCGCCGGCTCCGGCTTGAGGATACCTTCGCGGATCATCAGCTCGGCGTTCTGCACGGCGTTGAGCGCCGCCCCCTTCCAGAGGTTGTCGCCGCTCACCCAGAACGAGAGGCCGTTGTCCCACGCCGTGTCGATGCGCAGACGTCCCACGCCGCACTTCACCTTCTCGGCGAAGTCGAGGGGGGTCGGATACTTTTTGTTGGCAACATCATCCACCAACTCGGCACCCGGAAACGCCGCGATGGCTGCACGGGCCTTCGCGAGATCAACCGGACGCTCGAACTCCGCGCTGACTGAAACCGAGTGGGCGCGCACCACCGGCACGCGCACCGTGGTGGCGGAAACCTTGAGGTTGGGCAGGCCCATGATCTTGCGAGACTCTTCGGCCATCTTGGTCTCCTCGCCCGTATACCCGTTCTCCCCGAATGAATCGATCTGCGGAATACAGTTAAACGCGATCTGGTAGGGATAAACCTTGTGCGTGATCGGCTGGCCGGCGACATGCGCCTGAATCTGGTCGGCGAGTTCCTTGACGGCCTCGGCACCCGTGCCGGAAACGGATTGGTAAGTGGAAACAATGATGCGCTTAAGGCCAAACTCCTGGTGCAACGGCCAAAGCCCCATGAGCATAACCGCCGTCGAGCAATTCGGGTTGGCGATAATGCCACCGTGGTTGCGCAGCTTCTCAGGATTGATCTCCGGGATGACCAGCGGGATGTTCGGCTCCATGCGGAGGGCCGAGCTCTTGTCGATGACCACGCAGCCGGACTTCACGGCATCGGCCGCGAGGGCGCGGGTGACGGATCCTCCGGCGGCAAAGAACGCGAGGTCCACGCCGGTAAACGCGCCAAGCTTGGCTTCCTCGATGGTCCATTTCTTGCCGAAACGCTCCACGACCTTGCCCGCCGAACGCGCCGAGGCAAACAGCCGCAGCGAGGACATGGGGAAGTTGCGCTCATGCAAAAGCCGCACGAGCTCTTGACCGACGGCACCCGTGGCGCCGACGATACCGATGACGTAGTTGTTACGCGTATTCACGATGAAATCTCCTTGGGAGTCGGTCACTGAAACATGCACCCGCCTCGGCATCAAGCCCGCAGACCGGTGCCTTGTCGTGCACATCGCCACGCAGACGATGCAGTTTTTCCGCAAAGGCGAATTGGTCCGCAGCTACGTCATCTCCACGTCCAAACGCCCGCCTTCCAACGTAAAAGACTCCCTCGGCACCCCGCGCGGTCTGCACGCCATAGCCGAAAAACTCGGCGCCGACCAGCCGCGCGGCATGGTATTCAAAGCCCGCGTCCCCACCGGCCGTCACTTCAATGAACTGCCCGACGCCGACACGCATCCCAACTTGATCACGAGTCGCATCCTCTGGCTGCGCGGACTCGAGCCCGGCGTAAACCAAGGCGGCAACGTCGATACCTACGAGCGCTACGTCTATATCCACGGCACCAACCACGAAGACCGCCTGGGCAGCCCGCAAAGCGCCGGCTGCGTCCTCATGGCCAACCTCGACATCATCGCCCTCCACGAAGAAGTCCGCGCAGGCGACCTAGTCTGGATCAACTGACCTCCAAGGTGGAGCGCGTTGTCCCCAACGCGCTTCCGGCTCCATCACCGGTTCTTCCCAAACAACAGCCGCAACGAATTCAAGCACACCACCACCGTGCTCCCTTCGTGCGCCGCGACGCCGACACCCAGCGGCACGATCCCGAAAATCGCCGCCACCGCCATCAACACGACCACGCCCAGCGAGATCGCCAGGTTCTGCTTGATGATCCGCTTCGCCCGTTTGCTCAGCCGCAACGCCGCCAAAAAGTTCTCGATGCGGTCGTGCATCAAGATCACCTCGGCCTGCTCCAGCGCCGCGTCGCTCCCCCGCGCTCCCATCGCCACACTCACATCCGCCGCAGCCAGACTCGGCGCATCGTTCACGCCGTCGCCCACCATCGCGATTTTCCGCCCGCCTTTCTTCTCAGCCTGAATCGCCTCCACCTTTTCCTCCGGTGTGAGGCCGGCCTTCACGTCGTCCAGACCCAGCTCCAGAGCCACCGACTCCGCCGCCTGACGCCGGTCGCCCGTGAGCATGATCGTCTTTATGCCGAGCCGCTTTAACTCCGCCAGCACGCCCTTCGACTCCGCCCGGATCTGATCGCGCAACAACACGCGTCCGATCACGTCCTTCCCGACTACCCACACCTCGGCCAACTCCGCTGGCGCCGGCGGCAACTGCTTCGACCACTCCGCCAGCGGACCTTTCTCCAACAGTTCGCGCCGTCCCAACAACACCTGCGATCCGCCCAACCGCCCCGCGACGCCCTGCCCCGTGATCGACTGAAACTCCTCCAGCCCCAGCTCGCGCACACCCCGCGCCTTCGCATCACGCACGATGGCCCGCGCCAGCGGATGCTGCGAATTCGCCTCCAACGCATACGCCAGCTCCATGATCTCCGTGTCGCGCCCCGCCGGGAAACTCTCGTAACCCACCACCGCGAGTTCGCCCGTCGTGAGCGTCCCGGTCTTGTCCATCGCGACCGCCGTGATGTCCGCCAGTTTCTCAATCGCCGCGCCTCCGCGAAACAACACGCCATGCTTCGCCCCCCACGCGATCGCCGCCAAAATCGCCGACGGAATCGACAACACCAGCGCGCAGGGGCTCATCACCACGAGCAACGTCATCGCCCGGTAAAACGCCGACTTCACGTCGCCTTCGTTCACAAAAGGCGCGATCCCGAAGCCCAGCCACCACACCAAAAACATCACCGCGCACACGCCCAGCACCGCCAGCGTGTAACCGCCGCCAAACTTGTCCGTAAACCGCTCGCTCGGCGCCCGCAGTTTTTGCGCGGTCTGAATCAACCGGATGATCTTCTGCAGCGTGCTCTCCGCCGGCAGCCGCATGACCTTGAACTCCACCGCGCCCCACAAATTCAACGTCCCGCTGAACACCGGATCGCCCACGCCCTTCTCCACCGGCACGGCTTCGCCCGTCAGCGCCGACTCGTCGCTCGCGCTCTTCCCCTTTTCCACATTGCCGTCCGCCGCGAACGCCTCGCCCGGCTTCACCAGCAACCGGTCGCCGATCCCGATTTCCTCGATCGCAACTTCCCGCTCGCCCCCGCCCGGCAGCAACAACGTCGCCTGCTTCGGCGCCGACTTGAGCAACGCGCTCACTTCGCGATGCGTGCGGTCCATCGCATACTCCTCCATCGCACCCGACGCCGAAAACAAAAACAGCAGCAACACCGCCTCGCTCCACGCCCCGATGCACACCGCGCCCACCGCCACCGCGAGCATCAGAAAATGAATGTCCAGTTTCCCCTTCTTGATGTTCTCCCACGAATCAATCGCCGCATCCCAGCCGCCCGCGATCAACGCCACCGCATACAATGCCGTCGCCAACCAGGCCGGCCCCACGCCCATGCGCGCAACTACAAACCCCGCGATGCCAAACACCGCGCAAATCCCCGCCAACACGCTCAATTCCTTCCACTCCGGTGCCTCGTCATGCGCATCCACCGCCGGCACCAACTCCGGCCACTCCACCTCGCGCCATTTCCAAAACTTCGGCGCAGTCGCGCAACTCACCTCGGCCAGTTCCTTCACATCGCCGTCTTGCCGCAACGTAAACCCCGCCGGCGCCATCACGCCTTTCGCCTTCGCCAACTGCGGTTCGATCGCCGCCAACGTCTCCGCCAGCCGCTTTTCCAACTTCTTCAAATCACCCTCCGTCAACGCCCCCAGCGTCGCCATCGCCACCTTCCGCGAAGCCGGGTCCAGCCGCACGGCTTCCACGCCGGGCTCCTGTTTCAAAAAATCCGCCAATGTATCCGTCCAAGAGGGCTGCATATAAGTAAGACCGCCGACTCAACGTGTTTTTCCGCCCGTTGCAAGGCGCCACACCCTGAGACTGCGTCACAATTCCCCGCCTGCCGACTTGCGCTCTCCTCCCCGCCCGCGTCTTCTCACCCCTTGATCCCATGATCGGCCTCCGCGACGACACTTCCGACAACCTCCCGCCCCCGCCGCCTCCCTCGTGCGCGCCGGAGTTCGCCGCGAAGCTGTTCTCCGAAGGCGGCTGGCTGCAAACCAGCCTCAAACTCGAACACCGCCCCCAACAGGAAAAAATGGCCCGCGCCGTCGCCGCCGGAATGAAGGCCGACGAATCCCTCCTATTCGAAGCCGGCACCGGTGTCGGCAAATCCCTCGCCTACCTCCTCCCCGGCATCATTCACGCGATGAACCAGTCGCGCCAGATGATCGTCTCCACGCACACCATCGCCCTGCAGGAGCAGCTTGACCAAAAGGATCTCCCGCTCTGCCGCCGCGTCCTCGCCGCCAACCCCGAGACCGCACCCTACGCCGCTTTCAAATCCGCCGTCCTTGTAGGGAAAAGCAACTACCTCTGCACCTCGCGTCTCGCCACCGCGCTCAAGGATAAACACGAGCTCTTCGCCACGCCCGAGCACGAGGAACTCCAGCGCATCGCCACGTGGGCCGAGACCACCGCCGAGGGCCTGCGCCACGAGCTCAACCCCGCCCCGTCCCCCGAGATTTGGGAGATGATCAACGCCGAATCCTCCGCCTGCTCGCGGAAATTCTGCGACTGCGAGAAATGCCCCTACCAGCGCGCCCGCGCCCGCATCCGCGCCGCCCACGTCATCGTCGTCAACCACTCGCTCCTCTTCTCCCACATCAACGCCGGCGGCGCCTCCGAAAAAGGCGGCACCCGCGGCGTCCTCTTCCCCGATGACTTCGTCGTCCTCGACGAGGCCCACACCGTCCCCGCCGTCGCCACCGACCACTGCGGTCTCCGCCTCTCCAGCTACGGCGTGGACCGCATGTTGAAGTATCTCTTCAACCCGAAAAAGGGCCGCGGTCTCCTCGTCCGCCACGGCACGCCCGAGATGCAGCAGTTGGTGATGGATTCCCTCGACGCCTCGCAACAATTCTTCGCACACATCGACGAACGTCTCCTCGTCAAACAACCCATCGCCCGCATCCGCGAAGAGGGTTTCGCCGAGCCATGGATGGACGGTCCGCTGCAAGCCTTGCACAAACAAATCCTGAAGCGCGCCGAAAAAATGGACGACGGCAAGGACCGCGACGAACTCCTCGAGCAGGGCGGAAAAATCAAAACCCTCCAGACGAGCCTCCGCGAATTCCTCGCCGTGGCCGACGCCGAAAAAACCGTCTACTGGGTCGAGCGCATGGGTAAACGCCAGACCATCGTCGCCCTCCGCACCGCGCCCATCGACGTCGCCCCGTTCATCCGCGAATCCCTCCTCCAGCGCGGCACCTCCGTCGTCTTCACCAGCGCCACCCTCGCCATGGGCGGTCGCATCGAACCTTTCCAGACCCGCATCGGCGCCGAACAAGTGAAGACCGCCGTCGAACAATCCCCCTTCGACTTCGAACGGCGCATGAGGGTCTTCGTCGCCGCCGATATCCCCCTGCCCACGCCTCAGGATGCCCGCCTCGCGCTCGACGTGCTCACCGACTACATCGACTTCTGCACCCGTCGCACCAAGGGCGGCACACTCGTCCTCTTCACCAGCTACTTTGACATGAAACGCGTCGCCGAGACGCTCGAACCGATCTACGACGGCGCCAAACGCCCGTTCTTCATGCAAGGCCGCGACTACTCCCGCACCGAACTCGCCCGCCAGTTGCGCGAGGCCGGCAACGGCATCCTCTTCGGCACCGACAGCTTTTGGACCGGCATCGACGTGCCCGGCGACGCCCTGTCGCAAGTCATCATCACCCGCCTGCCCTTCCAAGTCCCCTCGCACCCCGTGCTGGAGGCCCGCACCGAATGGATCCGTGCTCGCGGCGGCAACCCCTTTAACGAACTCACGTTGCCCGACGCCCTCATCACCTTCCGCCAGGGCATCGGACGCCTCATCCGCACCGCCAAAGATCGCGGCGTCATCACCCTCCTCGACTCCCGGGTCACCCAAAAAGCCTACGGACGCCTCTTTCTGGAGTGCATTCCCCAGAAAAATGCCGTGCGAATGAACCGCGAAAATCGCCTCGAACGATTTCAGCCTTTTATTTGATACCGGCGGTTCTACGCTCATCTTCTTCCCGCCTCATGAAATACCGCTCCGCCGCCATCACCGACATCGGCAAAACCCGCAATGAAAACGAGGACCGTTTTCTGCGCGACGATGCCCTCGGTCTTTTCGGCGTGGCCGACGGCATCGGCGGACTCCCCGGCGGCGGCGAAGCCGCCGAATGCACGGTGCAAAGCTTGGTCGCCGCCTTCCAAAAAGACCCCGCCATCACCGACCTCGTCACGCTCACGCAGTCCGTCAGCGCCCGCGTGCAGGAACTCGGTCAGGCCGTGAACCCGCCCTACGGCATCGGAACCACCCTCACCTTCGGCATTTTCAAAAACGGGCAACTCAAGCTCGCCCACGTCGGCGACTCCCGCGCCTACGTTCTTCAGAAAGGCGACTTCCTCGCCCTCACCACCGACCACAACATCGAGAACGAAGCCCGCATGATGCGCGCCCGCGGCGAAAAGGTCACCATCACCCCCGAAAACCGCAACGCTCTCACCCGTTGCATCGGCCAGCCCAGCGTTCCCGAAGTCGATTTCCAGGAGTTTATCGTCACCAAAGGCGACCGTTATTTTTTCACCACCGACGGGATCTGCCGCATGATCTCCGAACAAGAGTTGTCCGACATCCTCTCCGGCCCCGAGAGTCCCGCCGATATGCTCAAGCTCATCCTCGATCTCGCCATGAAACGCGGCGGACACGACAACCTCACCGCCGTCCTCGTTTACATCGACGAAGCCTGAAAATGAGCGCCGCGCGTTCCGCCCACTTCGCCACCTTGGTCGCGAAGCACCCCGACAACGAACTCTTCCGTTTCAGCCTCGCGCAAGCCTTGCTCGCCGAAGACCGCGGAGCCGACGCCCTCGAACACCTCGAAGCCTGCGCCCGCAAAAAGTCCGACTGGATGATGCCCCGCATCATGCTCGGCAAAACCCTCCTGGCCCTCGGCCGCCGCACCGACGCCAAGCCGTGGCTCGAAGACGCCCTCCAACTGGCCGTCTCCCAAGACCACCAGGACCCCGAGGCCGAGCTCAAGGCACTCTTGGCCGGGCTCTAAAACCGATTTCTATCGCTTGTCCTTTTTTGCCGTCGGAGCCGGGGCCGGCGGCTCGATGTAGTCCAGTGCCGCCTGCAACATGACTTGGCGAAGCGCATCCGCAGAAGGCGCATCCTTCCATGGATTGCAGGTTACGTCCCTCAGCCCCCAACGCCCCTTGGCCACCAGGCCGACCGTGGCGTCCTCTTTGTTCGCAGGGATGATACGAACTGGAATCAACCTGTCTGCCACCGCCTTTACGGCCACCGGCGGCTTGCTTTCCTGCCACGGCTCAAGCCAACCCAGCTGAACACTCTTCAGACGGCCGCCGATGGATTTTACCGCCGTGGCCACGGCCTGTTCGTCATAATCGTCCGCCGCTATCAGATGCACAGGCAAGGCCGGGTCATGCTCCGCCCACAAACCCACCCGCCCCCAATCGGTTCCCTTCACATTGGGATCGATCGTCACCACGGAGTATCCGTCCTCCGCCATCTGCAGCAGGTCTTCCTCCAGATTCTGCCGGTCTGCCCACGAGCGCTCGTAAAGAATCAACCCCTTCGGTGAAACCCCTGTGCGCGGACGCGCCAGAATCAAACGGATGTCCACCGCCCCGGCCCGGCGAACCGTCCATTCCAAATGCGGCAACGGTGTCATCAGCATCCAGCGGTAAACATCCAGGGAAGGCAAACGCCTCCACCCGTCGGGCACGGGTGTTGACGACGAGGCGCGTATGATCCGTCCGGGCCAATGCGGATCATACGCAACCGGCCACGACACCAAGGCGGGCACCACTCCATCCGCCCCTCGCAACGCCGCCATCCCTTCGATAAACGAAAGGGAAAAATTCACATTCAACTCGGTCGGCGTGTGATAATACAGCGAACCTTCCCGCCCGCGACGAAACCATTGCGGCAGCGTCGTCAGGTTCAGCGCCCAATCGCCCTGGCCGATCAGGGTGTCCGCAATTTCCTCGGTGGGCGGCACCGTATGATCCCAGCGCGTTGCCAAAAGCATCCAGTGAACCTCGCTGCGTTGCGGTGGAATCGCGTAAAACCGCCCCCCCGTTCCAGTGAGCACCTCCACTTCACCGCTTTTGGCTGCGGCGAACTGCTGGGCCGCGCTCGTCCCTCCCGATTGCCCGATGACCAGCAACTTTCGTTTCGGCAGTTGCAGTCGCTGCCTCACCGCAGCGGCCGCCTCCAGGACGACCTCGTGCGCTCCGGACTCCGGAAAATAATAAATCGCATTCCGCTCCGCCTGCTGCTCGGGCCCCATGTCGACGAACTCGACGCCGAAAACAGGAAACCCGAGATCAACCAGCCGTTTCCAAGCGAAGGATTGATAAAAATTCCGCTCCTTCGGATACATGAACAGCACCACGAGATCCTTGGAAAAACGCTCCTGCGCCCCCGGCCGCAGTTGGTAATAGACTTTGACCTTTCGCTTGTCGAAAAGCTGCGTCGCCAGTTCGAAACTCTGCAGCCCATTGTCTCCTGCCGCTATCAATTTGGCCGGCTTGATCGGCTCGCTCAGCACGCGCGTAACGTCCTCGACTTTAACCTGCGCCGTCGGGTCGGCCCCCAACCCGAGTCGCCAACGGCAGGGACTGTCCAAATCATCAACCGGAGCCCGCAAGTCCCCAAATCCACCCGTGAGCACCACCGAGTTGCCTTCGATTCTCGCGCTCTCCCCCGTCACCCTCGCCCCGTTGGTAAACGTCAACGTCGTCTGTGCAGCCAGCCCTCCGACCAGCATCAGCGCAGCAACACCCAGCGCGGCGCGCTTCAAAACCGAAAGCGGCGCGCGCATCGCCGGCCCCACCCACGCACACCCGAGGCTGCCAGCGTGCGCGAGTGGGTCGCCCAAGCGGATCGCCCCCCTCATGGCGACACACCCCCGGCAACGACCGCGGTCGCGGGAGCGGGTGCCCGTGCATCCGGTTCACGAGAATACACCGGCAAGCCGCCCGTGACATGCGCTTCGTTGGTAAAAAGGGCGTCCCCCTTCGCCAGCAAAGCCATGCCATCCCACACCCAGCTCTCGGTCAGTCCGCCGGTGCCCGCAGTGCCGGCCACGCCCCCGCGCTCCTTGGCCACCAGCATGCCCGAGGCATCATAAAGAAACTTGGTGGTCAGCGGACGCGCCCCGGCCTCCGCGCGGTTCACGCTCATAACTTTGTCCAGATAGCCGTAGGCGTAGGTCACCGGATCCTTGCCCGCCTCCCATTCGTTCACCAACCGCCCGGCCTCGTCGTAGCGATACACCGTCTGAACCCCGTTCTCGAATTTTTTGGCCAGCTGATTGGCCAGATCGTATTCGAACGTCGTCAGTTTGTCGCCGAGTTGCTTGCGCACGAGATTACCCGCCGGATCGTAGGCATAACGCTCGGTCTTGGCCGGCTGGCCCGCCACTTCGACCGCAGCGAGTCGTCCCAGGGGATCATACACATACGTGCGCTCCTCCAATTGCACCAGCTTCGCGGCCGGCACGATCGACTCGGCGGCCTGGGCCAGCGCATATACCCGCCGCCCCGAGGGCCGACCCAGCGGATCGAACAGGTAGTCGATTGCCCGCACCGGTCGCCCTTCGGCCGAACGGATCTCCACCCGCGTCTCGCGGCCGTAGCCATCGTAGGTGTAGGCCACGATGGTTCCGTTGCCGAAGGTCTTGGTCGAGAGCCGTCCCGTGGTCGCATCATACTCATAACGCGCCGCCAGCGTCCCATCCGTGCGCATCTCTGCCAGCCGCCCGCGTGCATCATAGGCGTAAGCGGTGGTTTGCAGCGTCGCCCAAGCCGCCTTCGGCGTTTCTCGGCGCAATGTGGCCAGCTCGGTGCGACTTCCGTCGACATCAAAGCGATAGGTCACCGCCTCCGAACGGCCTTGAGGGAAGTGCTGTTCGCGCCGCACCACCCGGTCGAGTGCGTCATAGAAGAAATCCGTGGTCACCTCATTGGTCTGCGCCCGGCTGCGCCGCCCCTCATTGTCATAGGAATAACGGACCACCTGCGGCGTCGCCTTGGGCGGCGCATAGGTGATGCGCTCCGGCCGGCCCGCGCCATCGTAGGCAAACGTCGCCGGATTCACCCCGTTGTCGCGCGCCGTGGTCCGGCCCGACAAGTCGTAGGCAAAACGCAGCACCTGTTTGGCGCTGTTGCGCTGCTCGACGATGCGCCCCAGCGCATCGCGTTTGAAATTCACCTCGCCGCCGCGACCGTCGGTCCAGCCGGTGAGCTGACCCGCCGCGTCATAACGATAACGCGTGATCTCGCCCGCAGCGTTGGTTTCCACGGTCACGTTGCCCTGTGCATCGAGGCCCTGAATGGTCTTGGCCCCATAGGCGTCGGTCCGCGTCACCCGGCGCACGTGGTCCGTCGCCACCGCCTGGTCGTCGTAAAGCCAGCTTTCCACGGTCTGCCCGTCGCGCTTCACCTCGACCAACCGGCCCAGGTTGTCGTAACGAAAGGTAAGCACCGCCGCCTTCGTGGTGCCCGGCGGGATTTCGTGCAATTCGGCCAAGCGCGCATGAGGGCCATAGATATACTCCCGCACAAAGCCATCCGGCGCTTTCGCCCACGTCTTGCGGTCATACTCATCATAACGCGACTCGGCGACCACACCTGAACTCGACTCGGCTCGGATCGTCCGCCCCTGGCCGTCATACATATAGCTCACGCTGGAGACTCCCGCCGGAACGGCCCCCTGCGCATCGGGCCGATACGGCCCCGTCTTGGTAACCAGCCGCCGATCACCATCGTAGACCAAATCGACGACCTCGCCCAACGCATTGATGACCTGAGCGGGTGCAGAGTCTTCCGCCAGATAACGCATACGCTGCACCACGCGCGTCCCCGCCTTTACTTCGGTCACCCGGTCCAAGGAATCATAATTCAACAAAACCACCGGCCGCCCCGGTTCGCGCCGGGCGATGGGAAGATGCCGTTCGTTATAGTCGATCTTCACGCGCTCCGCGCCATCGGGGGCGATCACGCTGCCCAATTGCCCCCGACCCTTGCCACGGCGATTGATCAAGGTCGTGGTGCGGGCACCATCGGGAGTAATCGTCACGGTTTCTCCGCGAGGCCCGCAATACTGCAGCTCGGTTTTCCGCCCCAGTTTGTCCGTCCGCGTCAAGGTATAAGTCTCCAGCATGTCCTTGCTCGGCGCCCACGTGTAGATTGCGTCGTTATCAGCCGCTAATATGGGCATGCCTCGTGGTCCGTGGGTCCAAGTAAACGTTTGTTTCTCCGCACCACACGCAACCCCGACCAACAAACCATCTTTGTAACTGAACCTCATTGGTTCCTGACCGTTCGCCGACCATGTCGTCAACATGGCATGCGGTCCCTCAGCATAGGTAAACGCGTGACTGTTATGCCCAACCTTTAAAGTCGTCACTCGGCCCTCTGCATCATAGGCGGCGCGTAGCCACAGGGTTGTCGCGGGTTGACCGTGGCCGACGACGATGCCACTGGACACAATCTCCGTCAATCGCTCTTCGTTATAAATAAAGCGATATCGACGGCCTGAGGCCGTTTTATATTCCGCCGCTCGGCCCTCTTTATACAGCCATCCATCACCTCGGCGGTTTATGATCGCAACAGCCTCCTCCGCCGTGCCCCTATTCTCGAATTGCAGTCGCCAGCCGTCAGCGCGATTTTCACTGCGGTCGGCGTCACCTTGGCTGAACGCAATTGTATCACCCTCAACTGTCTGCCAGCGCCACCCCGTCCTTCCTTCCGTAAAGAACCGGGTATTTAGGAAAGGCACGATCCAACTTGACGCAACCGACGGTTTCTCGGCTTTTTTACTAGGCGCAGCGACTCCCTCAATTACCATGCCCAGCTCCACCGGGTGATCACCTAATATACCCAACACATACGTTTGAGCAAGGCAACCCGACGGGGCCGCATTACCGAGACCAGAACCGGCTTTTAGATCGACATGCACAAGACCGCACAGAATAAAAAGACGAGAACAATAGGCGAGGAGCCTAGCCCCATAAGATATAGTATATGAAATCCTCATCCAGATGATCAATATGCGAAATAATAAAAAGGAGCCAAACCGCCACCGATCAGGTATCTAAGCATCAAATTCAACCGGAAGATAGCAACCACACCCACTCCACAGTGATCTCCAGCCATCCATATTTTATATAGGTGGCTGAGGCAACGATTCGCCCCAAAAAAGAATAAGGTCCGGCGAATGTATCGCTAAATGATTCGGAGCCTGACAAAACTACAGCCCCTCGGTCACGACCTTTCCGGCGACCATAATCTTAACTACGCCACCATTCTCACCAGTTACCACGGGCAAATCAACAACAGACTCCAAATCAGATCCACCCAAGCCCGGGCTATAGGAGTCATTAACTTCTACTGCAGCATACTTCATATTCGTGCTATTAGTGGCACCCTCCGCAATCAGCGCGACCCTAGCCTCGCTTTTCAATTTCAGGACGATAGCACCAAATTGAGGCAACACAATCCTTTCGACTCCTTTCATCCCAACAACCTGAAACTCACAGGGCTCGGCCCTTTTATTCCGCAATATAATATATTCAGAAGCAATACACCCCGGGGAAGCCAACAGTGTGGCGACAATTACAAGAATTAATGATTTCATAGTTATTCATTTCCGCTAAGCTTATACGATATTCCACTGGTAACCCCCGTCGCAAGCGTTTGCACAAACCCCCACGCGCTATATGTAATCCCATCAGCCGTAACAGTCATTACCTGCCCATACAGATTGTATTTCACCGTCTTTATCAAACCCTTATACTCAAACTCATCATACCTACCCGCATAGCTAGTAGCACTATTATAATCAAAATTCAAGGAGATGGAACCAGTATTGGTCACCGTATGAGAGGCTGATATGCTAACCATGCCAAATTCAGCACCGAGACTAACGCTTGTTTCCGTTGATTTTTCATAGGCATACGTTCCATTA
>CAMBLN010000041.1 GCA_945868215.1 Opitutus sp. GAS368 | reverse complement strand
CAACCCCAGCGTGCGTTTCGCCGCGCTGGCCATCGGGTGATCCACCACCGCACGATAACCCGGCAGGAACACCGCCACCTCATGCCCGCGCTCGGCCATCGTGCCCGCCAGCGCCCCCACCGCATCCGCCAAACCGCCGGTTTTAATATACGGGAACAATTCGCTGGCCGCCTGGACGATTTTCATCGCAGCAACCTAGCCCATGAACTTCCTTCATTTCCACTGCAAAACTCGGATGCGCCGAGTTTTGCCGGCCCCCTGAAACGATATGAAATTCCGCGAATCCGTCTTGGAAGTCCTTCGTCAGCCCGGCTACCGCCCCTCCACGATCCTCGATATTTCCCGCGCCATCGGGCTCAACAAAAAGCAGCGCCCGCAACTCGCCCACGAGATCCGCACCCTCCTCGGCAAGGGCGAACTCTCCCTCGTCAACGGCGACCGCATCGTTCTCCCCAACTATCGCGCCTCCTCCGCTTCTTCCAAGCCGGCCCGCGAAGTCTTCCAACCGCGCTCGCAACAAAACCGCCGCGACTCCGCACCCGAGTCGTCCGCCAATCGTGAAACCCTCACCGGACGCATCAGTTTCCGCGCCGGCGGTTCCGCCTTCGTCCTCCCCGTGCGCGACACCACCGCACCGTCCTCCGACGTCGAATCCATCCAGATTTTCCCCGAGGACACCGGCGTCGCCCTCCACGGCGACGTGGTCGAGATTCTCGTCAACCCCGGCATCCGCCAGCGCCGCGACGGCCGCGGCACCGAGCGCACCGGCCGCGTCCTCGAAGTCGTCGAGCGCGCCCGCGACACCGTCGTCGGCAACCTCCAAAAAATCCGCAGCAGCTTCTACGTGAAGCCCGACGACCCTCGTATGTTTCACGAGGTCGCCGTTCCCGATCCCGCCCTCACCAAGCTCAAGCCCGTGCCCGCCGTCGGCGACAAGGTCGTCGTGCAACTCGCCCCGTGGACCAAACGCAGCCAGCTCCTCCAGGGCGAAATCATCGAGCGTCTCGGCAAAACCTTCGAGCCGCGCGCCGAACTCGCCGGCATTTACCACAAGTTCAAACTCGACCCCACTTTCCCCGCCGCCGTCGAACGCGAGGTCGCCTCGTTGCCCGACACCGTTCAACCGTCCGAGCTCACCGGCCGCCTCGACTACCGCGAGATCCCGACGTTCACCATCGACCCCGACGACGCCAAGGACTTCGACGACGCGCTCTCCCTCGAATACCTCGACAACGGCGACACCCGCATCGGCATCCACATCGCCGACGTCTCCGCCTACGTGAAGTCCGGCACCGAGCTCGACAAAGAAGCCCAGCGTCGCGGCAACTCCACCTACCTCGTCGGCACGGTCATCCCGATGCTGCCCGAAAAACTTTCCAACGGACTCTGCTCGCTCGTCGAAGCCCAGGACCGTCTCACCAAAGCCGTCTTCCTCGTCTTCGATCCCAAGGGCCGCCCGAAGTCCCACACCTACGCCAACACCGTCATCCGCAGCCGCAAGCGCCTCACCTACAAACAGGCCTACGCGCTCCTCTTCGAAGACAGCTTCGACAAAATCCGCGCCCTCCCGCTCCCCGCCAAACACCAGACGGGCTCTACCGGCCGCGCCCTCTCGTCCCTCGACGACACCGAACTCGCCGACCTCCAGAAATGGGTCCGCCAGCTCTGGAAACTCGCCAGCAAGCTCCGCCACGACCGCATGGCCAACGGTTCCCTCGACCTCGACATGCCCGAGACTAAAGTCTTCGTGGACGCCGAGGGCTACGCCGACCGACTCGAAAAAATCGAGCACGACGAAAGCCATCAGCTGATCGAGGAGTTCATGCTCGCCGCCAACGAAGCCGTCGCCCGCCTCACCAAAAACAACAAGCTCCCGTCGATCTACCGCGTCCACGACGACCCCGACTCCGAAAAGCTCAACGAGCTCCGCGAATTCCTCGTCACCTACGACATCCGCACCGGCGACCTCACCAACCGCGACGAACTCGTCCAACTCCTCCGCACGCTCTCCACGCATCCGCAAGGCTACACGTTGCGCACGCAGCTCCTCCGCAGTCTCAAAAAAGCCGCCTACCGCGGCTCGCCCGACGGACACTTCGGCCTCGCGAAAAACGACTACACGCACTTCACGTCGCCCATCCGCCGCTACTCCGACTTGATCGTCCACCGCGTCTTCGATCACTACCTCATCAAGCACGAGGGCAAAAAAGCCCCCGCCAATTACAACTACGGCTATAGCGCCGCCAAGATGGACTCCCTCGGCGAACACCTCAGCCTCACCGAAATCAACTCCACCGAGGCCGAGCGCGAGAGTGTGAAAATCAAGCTCCTCGAATTCTTCGAGCGCGAACTCGCCAAGGAAAAGAAAACCCGTTTCGCCGCCGTCATCACCGACGTCCGCCCCAACGGCCTCTTCGTCGAACTCATCGAGTCGATGACTTTCGGTTTCATTCCGATCACCGTCCTCACCGACGACGTTTACACAATCAACGGTTCCGGCGACGCCCTCGTCGGCCGACGCACCAAGACGACCTACCAACTCGCCGCCCGTCTCGAAGTCGCCGTCGAAAAAGTGGACCGCTTCAAACGCCTCATCGACTTCCGCCCCGCCGGCCCCGGCGGCAGCGCCGCCACCTCCGCGATGCCGATGGACAAACCCAAGCCGCACCCCTCCGTCCCCGTGCCCAAAAAGAAGTATCCCTCCGGCGGAAAACCGAAAAACAAAACCAAGAGTGCTCCAAAAAAACGCCGCTAAGCCGCGTTTCAGTTTTCACCTGCGCCTCTTTGCGTCTTCGCGTCTTTGCGTTAAAATCCGTCTCCCATGAAGCACTACACCTTCGCCGCCACCTTCCGTTCCCTCTACGACAAAGCCGTCTCGCTCTACTCCGCCGGTCAGCGCGGATCCGAAACCTATTTCACCGCCGACGAATCCGCCTGGCTCACTGGCAACGGTATCACCGCGCAGCACCTCTACGACTACGCCGAGGACCAGCTCAACTACGACGGCGAACCCGGCTACGACATCGCCCTCGGCATCGAATACCTCCGTCGCGACTACTTCCTCAACGTCCAACATGGCCAACCGACCGGCATCATCGCCGATCCCGCGACATGGCCCGCCAAGGACGCCACCGCCCAAGGCATCGTCTGGCTCCCGCGCATTCTTCCGAAAGCCCGCGCCAAACTCCGCGGCGAACTCCCGTCCTCCCTGATGTATGGGTGCGGTGGTGACCGAAAATTTTTCACCGCCCACGACATCCACCCGACCGAGTTCCTGAACCTCGTCTGGCGCCTCGATGGCAACGACGACGCCATAATCGACTGGGTCGCCCGCCGCTCCAGCGGCGTGTTCTGATACTCGCGTCCGCAAAAAAAACGGCCTCGGATGGGGCCGTCTTTTTTGTGCGGTAAACTCGAGTTCCGATCAGGCGATCGCCTTTTCGTAAGCCGCTGCATCCAGCAGCGCCTCTGCTGACGCCGGATCGGCCAGCTTGACCTTCATCATCCAGCCACCCTCGTAAGGGGCGGAATTGACCGTCTCAGGTGCGGAATCGAGGGTCGGATTGACTTCGATCACTTCACCCGCGACGGGCGCGTAAAGATCCGAGGCGGCCTTCACCGACTCGACCACGCCAAACACCTGACCCGCCGTCAGCACCGTGCCGACCTTCGGCACTTGCACGTAGGTGATGTCACCCAGGCTGTTTTGGGCGTAGTCGGTGATGCCGACCGTCGCCGTGCCGTCGCCGGCAAGCTTCAGCCATTCATGGGATTTCGCGTAACGGAGTTCGGTGGGAACGGTGCTCATGTGGATGGTTTTTTTAAAGTGACGAAGGGCGGTTTGACCAGATGCAACTGCAGCAGCGTGCCGCGAATATCGACCGACAGCGCGCCAGCCGCTGCGGCCGTCGTGACGAGCGCCGAACCGATCGCTTCGTTGAGAATCGGTGAAAGCGTGCCTGAAAGCACTTTGCCGACCACCGCGCCGTCGGTGCCGAGCACCGGCGTGTCGGCACGCACGATGCGGCGGTCGCCGGTCTTGAAAAACACGACTTTGTTCGCCGCGCCGTTTTGCTTTTCGGCCAGCAACGAGTCACGGCCGATGAACCCGCCTTCTTTGTCGAGCTTCACCGTCCAGCCGAGCCCGGCGGTGAGCGGCGAAATGTCGGCGGTGATCTCATGCCCGTAGAGCGGATACCCCGCCTCCAGTCGCAGGCTGTCGCGAGCGCCGAGTCCGGTCAGTTCAATCCCGTGCGCGGCTCCCGCGGCAACCACCGCTTCGGTGAGGGCAACCGCGTCACCCGCCGCATGGTAAAGTTCAAATCCGTCTTCACCGGTATAACCCGTCCGGCTGATGATGCACTGCACACCCGCCACGGTGCCTTCGGCAAAATGATAATAACCGATGCGGTCAAGTTTGGCGCCCGTGAGCGATTGCACGATGCCTACCGCCGTCGGTCCTTGAATCGCGATCAAAGCATAGTCGATCGAGCGGTTGGTCACCGTGATTTCGAAGCCCTTCGCCTGCTCCAGCAGCCACGCGACGTCCTTGTCGATGTTGCCCGCATTGATGCACAGAAAATAATCCTCGGGCGCACGCATATACACCAGCAGGTCGTCCACCACGCCGCCATTCGGATAACACATCGGCGAATACAGCACGCGGCCCGGAAAAAGCTTCGACACGTCGTTGGTGACAACATGGTTCAGGTAACGCAGCGCATCAGGCCCCTTCACGTCGACTTCGCCCATGTGGCTCACGTCGAACAAGCCGGCGGTCTTTCGCACCGCCTTGTGCTCTTCCAAAATGGAGCGGTATTGGACCGGCATTTCCCAACCGGCAAAATCCACCAGGCGCGCCCCGTGGGCCGCATGGAAATCGCGCAAAGGCGTGCGTTTGAGTTCACTCATTCGTCCAAAACTAGGCCCGCCGTCCGCAGATTGCGCAAGTCACAACACGTGGGCCGGACACAATAAACCCGGGGATCGCAGAGCAACCACCCGGGCAAAAAATCAAACGCTACGTCCGATCAGTTCGTGTAGAACTTAACGATCTCCGCCACGATATACTTGTGGTCGGCACGGGAGATTTCCTTTGCGGCAAACAGGGCGTCGGCCTGAAGAACACGGTAAGTCATTTCTTGGAAACGATCACCGCCGGCGGGAGCGTCGGGAAGAACGGGTTTCATCTCGAGAACCAGATCCTCGGGGGTGAGATCGGTCATCGCGCCAAGATCGTAGTCAACGCCCCAGCGCAGAAAACGCTTCTCATACTCGTTGGCCACCGGCAGCACCACGGCCGCCATGTTCTCGAAGCCCGGCTTGCGAAGCTCGACGGTGTAAGCGGAAGCCCGCTTCAACGTGGTTTTAAAGGGCGTCTGCCCCACCTCGATGCCGTTGATACTCGCGGTGGCACCTTCGGGAACGGAGCGGACCACCACGGTCTGCGTGCGGCCTTTGCTCAGCACGGCACAACCGGATGTCAGGGCTACAACGCAACCAGCCAGCACGGCCGGCACGAAAAATCGGAGTTTCATAGGGTAAAGATCAATCGGGGGATTTGTCGGAGTATTTTTTTACAGTCGTGCACGGTCAAGGGCAATAACCGCTAAATTCACTTTCAGTTTTGATTCGTAATGCTCAACCGGCACCGCCACTCGATTACACCTGTCAGACCAGCGGTCCACTGACTCGCGCCAACCGACATCGTTCCCTTCGTTTCACCATGTTTTTCGCCCACTGGGTTCACGACCTCAGCCCGTTTGTTTACCAATTCACCGACACAATCGGCATTCGTTACTACGGCCTCGCCTATCTGCTCGGTTTCGTCGGCGGCGCGCTTCTCCTTCACGCCTACGCCCGCGCCGGGCGCTCACGTCTGGCCTCCGAACAAATCTCCGACTTCATCATCGCCATCGTCATCGGCGTCATGGCCGGCGGTCGCATCGGCTCGTTCGTTTTATATGATGGCTGGCGCAAATTCGGCGATGATCCCCTGGCCATTCTCCGGGTATGGGAAGGCGGCATGGCCAGTCACGGGGGCTTCATCGGTGTCACCTTGGCGATCGCCTGGTTCGCCCGCTCTCGAAAACTGCCGTTTCTTCATCTCTCCGACTTGATCGTCTCGGTCGCCCCGCTGGGCCTCATGCTCGGTCGCATCGCCAACTTCATCAACGGAGAGCTTTGGGGCAAAGTCTCCTCGGTTTCCTGGGCCGTCATTTTTCCGGCCAGCGCGGAATATGAAGGAACGCCCGTCTCGTTGATCCCGCCGCGCCATCCTTCGCAACTCTACGAAGCCGCCTTGGAGGGCGCCTTGTTGCTGGCGTTTATGCAGTGGCGCTTCTGGCGCACCGCCGTTGTTCGGGTCAGCCCGGGCCGCCTTTCCGGCGAATTCCTCATCGCTTACTCCGTCGTCCGCATGATCGGGGAACTTTTCCGCGAACCCGACGCATCGCCCATTCTCGGACTCAGCCGAGGAACATTCTACTCATTATTCCTCATCATCACGGGCATCGTGCTGGTCTTGCGAAAACACCGCGACCCCTTGGTCAAATAACCTGTCTCCTCCCCGGCTCATCCCCCGGAAATCCGGTCATTTCAAGGCTCGCAGGACCACGCTTTCGGCGAGCAGGGCTTGCCTCACGCCGGCGGCAAATTCCACCGCCGCCGGTCCGTCCCCATGCAGGCACACCGTTTCCGCCGCGATGATCACATCGGTTCCGTCGGTCGCCCGCACACATCCTTCCCGCAACATCCGCAAAACTTGCCCGACAGCTTCCGCTACTCCCGCGTGCAACGCATCCGGTCTCCCTCGCGGCGTCAGCGCCCCGTCCGCCTGATAAGTGCGGTCCGCAAACACCTCCGACGCCACCCGCAAACCCGCCGCGCGCCCCGCCTTGAGCAACTCGCCGCCCGCCAGTCCATAGAGCCGCATCGTCGTATCCACTCCCGCCACCGCCTCGGCCACGGCCTCCGCCACCACCGCATCCTTCGCCGCCATATTGTAGAGCGCCCCGTGAGGTTTTACGTGAGTCACCAACACACCTTCCTCTGCCGCGATCGACCGCAACGCCTCCACTTGCCCGCGCACCAGCGCCACGATCTCCCGCGGCGCCAGCACCCGTTCCCTCCGTCCAAAATGCTCGCGGTCCGCAAAGCCCGGATGCGCGCCGATCGCCACCCCGTAACGTCGCGCCAGTCGCACCGCCGCGCGCATGGATGCCTCGTCGCCCGCATGAGCCCCGCACGCAATGTTGGCGGACGTGATCAAGGGCATCAGCTCCTCGTCACATCCCGCCCCTTCACCCAGGTCGCAATTCAGATCGATCGCCGCGCTCATCATCACGCACGCTGCAACCTTCCGCGCACTCCCATCGCCAGCATCGCGAGTGCATGCTCCCGTTCCGCATATAACCTCTGTGCGTCCTCGACCGCGATTTCCTCGAACTTCACCAGCACGCCCGTCTGAGCCTGCGCCAGCCTGGGCAGATCGACCGCGATCACGTGTCCGATTTTTGGATACCCGCCGATGGTCTGCCGGTCCGCCATCAGCACGATGGGTTTCCCGTCCGGCGGCACTTGCACCGACCCAAACCCCACGCCTTCCGACACCAACTCCCGCTCCGTTTCCAACCGCAACGCCACCCCGTCGAGCCGCAATCCCATCCGGTCCGATTTGTCCGTCACCTTGAAGTGCTTCGCCAAAAAAGTCCGGCGGCTCGCCGCCGCGAACCAGTCCCACTGCGGTCCGCGCACAAAACGCACGATGACATCCCCTCCGGTCGCCGCGTTAAACTCCGGCGATGCACTCCAGTTCGCCTTCGTATCCATCACCCCGGCCCGCGCCCCGGGCCGGTCCCCCGCCTGCAACGCCCTTCCGTTCCATCCCCCCAGCCCCGCACTCACCAGCGTCCCCGCGCCGCCCAAAATACGCGCCACTGCCAATCCTCCCGCCACCGCGATGTAGGCGCGCACGCCCTTCGTGAGTTCGGCAAACGACACGATCTGCCCTTCGTCCACTTTCCACGGACGCCACGCCGGCACGCCACGGACTTCCGCCCCCGTCACCGCGATCCAGGCATCGCGCGAAAATCTCACCACCGGTCCGGTCAACGTCACCTCCAGCAACGCATCGTTTTCGTCGTTACCGAGCAACAGATTCGCCACGCGCGCCGCCTGCCGGTCCATCGCCCCGCCGACGGGAATCCCCTGGTGCTGCCTGCCCGGCCGCCCCAGATCCTGAACCGTCGTCAACACTCCCGCTTTGATCACTTCAAAGAGTGCCGATTCCTTCGTCGCCCGCACCGCCGCCGGTGCCACGGACTTCTCTTCAAGTTGCGCGGCCTGCTTTTCCGTGACCCCCAAAAATTTCACCGAATCCCCCGCTTCGAGCAGGGTCGGCGCCGCTTCATTTTCCGGCCGGAACAACCGCAGCGGAGTCCGCCCGATCAACGACCACCCGCCCGGCGTCGCCGTCGGATAAATCCCCGTCTGCGCCCCGCCGATCCCCACGCTCCCTGCCGCCACCACCGTGCGCGGCGTGGCCTTCCGCGGCGTCGCCAGCCTCGGCGCCAGTCCGAGCAAATACGGAAACCCCGGCGAAAACCCAACCGCCGCCACCCGGTAGGCCGCCTTGGAATGCACGCGGATCACCTCCGCCTCGGTCATCTTGGCGTGCGCAGCCACCGCCGCGATGTCCGGCCCCTGCTCCCCCCCGTAACAGACCGGCACCACCACTTCGCGGGCCTTGCGCCGCAGCTTCGCAGGGACCGCCGGTGCACTCTGGATCCAACGCATCACCCTCGCCACGGGAGCGCCCTCACCCGCCGGCACTTTCACCGGATCATAGTGAACCGTCACCGTGGAAAACGACGGCACGATGTCCGTGACTCCCGCCGGCGGTGCCAGCCGGAGCTTGAGCGCCAGTTGCGAAACCGCCTCCAACGCCGCGACTCCTCCCTTCACCTTTAGCACGACGAGAACGGCACAATCACCAAGCGGAATCAATTGCATGGCACCCACTGTGCGCATCCTCCCATCAAGCTCAAGGCTCACGACAACCCGCCCGCACCCCTCCGCCGCTAATAACCACACCCACCCATCTGATAGCTGGCGGATAGAGTTGCAGTTTTTTCCCGAATCCCGGAACTGTTCCCTCTCATGCAGTCCCGCAGATACATTCTCCTCTCCTTTACCGCGCTGCTCTTAGCTTCCGGTTGCCGCGACGACAAGATCACCACCTACCGCGTTCCCAAGGAGTCTCCTCCGCCCGCCGCCACCGCTCCCGCGCAAGCCGATCCCCACGCGGGCCTCGGCATTCCTCCCGTCGGCGCCTCATCCGCACCGGTCGCAACGCCGGCCTCCACCCCCGCCGACATGATGGCCTCCACGCCCGTGCCCACCGCCACTGGCGGAGACCTCACGTGGACCGCCCCCGCCGGGTGGCAATCCCGCCCGCCCTCCGCCATGCGCAAGGCCACGTTCATCATCCCCGGCGCCACCGCCGGCGAACAGGCCGAACTCGCCGTCACCGCCTTCCCCGGCAACGTCGGCGGCAATCTCGCCAACCTCAACCGCTGGCGCCAGCAGCTCCAGCTCGCCCCGATCTCCACCGCCGAACTCGAGTCGGCCCTCGTTCACGTCCACGCCGGCGATCTTCACATCGATGTCGCCGAACTCCTCGGCCCCGCCCCGTCCGCCGGTGGGTCCCCCCAGCGCGTGCTCGGCGCCATCGTCCCGTTCAACGGCGCCACCTGGTTCTTTAAACTCACCGGCCCCGACGCCCTCGTAGCCCGCGAAAAAGCCGCCTTCATGGCCTTCGTGCAAACCATCCGTCCCGCCTCCTGACCATGAGCGACCTGCGCCAGTCTTTCATCACTTTCTTCACGTCGCTCCGCGTCACCGTCGTCCTGCTCGCGCTGTCGATCATCCTGATCTTCGTCGCCACGCTCGACCAGGTGAACCTCGGCATCTGGGCCGTGCAGGAAAAATACTTCCGCACGTTCTTCGTCCTCTGGGACATCAAGGGCTTCCCCGTCCCCGTGTTTCCCGGCGGTTACTTCATCGGCGGCCTGCTCCTCGTCAACCTCGTCGCCTCCCACGTTTACCGCTTCAAGTTCGCCTGGAAAAAATCCGGCATCCAGCTCACCCACGCCGGCCTGATCGTTCTGCTCGTCGGCGAACTCCTCACCGGTCTCTGGCAGGAGGAATACCAACTCCGCCTCGATGAAGGCCAGTCGCGCAACTACTCAGAGAGCTACCTCTTCAACGAGCTCGCCGTCATCGACGCCACCGATGCCGACTGGGACCAGGTCGTCGCCATTCCCGAAAAACAACTCAAGACCGGCCGCGATCCCATCCAGCACGAGCGCCTGCCGTTCCGCATCGCCACCCGCGCCTACTACCCGAACGCCGCCGTGCAGCTCCGCGAGGAACTCGGCAACCAGTCCGCCCCTGCCCCCGCCACCCGCGACATCGGCGCCCGCCTCGCGATCATCCCGATGCCGATGACCTACAAGCAAAACGAGCGCAACCTCCCCGCCGCCGTCATCGAACTGCTCGGCCCCAACAACGTCTCCCTCGGCACCTGGGTCGTCTCGACCATGCTCGTCCAGCCGCAGACCTTTGACTACGCCGGTCGCACCTTCCGCATCGCGATGCGTTTCGAGCGCACCTACAAACCCTACTCGGTCACGCTGCTCGACTTCACCCACGACCGCTACCTCGGCACCGAAATCCCGAAAAACTTCGCCAGCAAAGTCCGGCTCCACAGCGAGGACGGCACCACCGACCGCGAGGTGTTGATCTACATGAACAACCCCCTGCGCTACGACGGCCTCACGTTCTACCAGGCCGGCTTTGATAACAACGACCGCACCACGATCCTTCAGGTCGTGCGCAACCCCAGCTGGCTGCTCCCCTACATCGCCTGCATCCTGATGGGCCTCGGACTCACCGTCCAATTCGGCATCCACCTCTTCGCCTTCGTCTCCAAGCGCCGCGCCTCCGCCTGATTTTTTAACGCAGAGATCGCAAAGGACGCAAAGGCCATGCACTCGAAATACCTGAAAGCTCAATCCCTCAGCGCCGAGATAATCGGTGCTGCGATTGAGGTTCATCGTCTGAAAGGACCGGGACTGATCGAAAGCATCTATGAAAAATGTCTCCTGCGTGAACTCGAACTACGCGGGATACATGCAGTCAGCCAACTGACCGTCCCGATCGAATACAAAGGATTCACCTTTGAAGAACCCCTGCGACTGGATGTTTACGCCGAAGAATGCCTGATTGTGGAAAACAAGGTGATTGAAACCATCCTGCCCGTGCACCGCGCACAGCTTCTCAGCTACATGCGGCTGCTCAATGCTCCCGTCGGCCTCATTTTCAACTTTCGCGAACCCATCCTCAAAAACGGCATGGCCCGACTCATACTCGGCGGCGCCGATCAACCCTGATTCCCTTCTTTGCGTCCTCTGCGATCTTTGCGTTAAAAAATCCGTTCCGATGTCCTTCAAACGTCTCATTCCCTTTCTCGTCCTCGTCCTCGGCGCGCTCTACCTGGCCAGCCCGTTCTTCAAAAAATCGAAGTCCGACTTCGACCTCGACGCCTTCGGGAAAATCCCCGTCGTCGCCAACGGCCGCACCAAGCCCCTCGACAGCGTCGCCCGCAACACCCTGCTGCTCCTTCAGGGCCGCCAGCGCGTCACCACCCCCGAGGGCGCCAAGCTCACGCCCAACGAATGGCTGCTCGACGTGTTTTTCCGTCCCGAGCTCGCCGACACCTACCGCCACTTCGAGGTCGTCCACCCCGGAGTCCTCGATGTCCTTGGCCTCACCCCCGAAGACGGTGACGGCAAGAAACGCTTCGCCTACACCCAGCTCGTCGGAAAACTCGAAGAGATCGACCGCCAGGCCGAGCTCGCCGCCGGCGTCGAGGCGCCCGTGCGCACGTCCTACCAGCGCGCCGTGCTCAACCTCCGCAGCCACGTCATCCTGTATCAACAACTCAAGCACAGCGCGGTGGTTCCCGACGGCTCCGATTTCCTCGCCGACCTCCTCCGCCTCAACGACAACGTCGGCCCCGCCATCGAGGCCGTGCGCGCCCGCGCCTCCGGCAAGGAAACCGACGCCGACCTCGCCGCCTTCACCATGTCGCTCGGCTCGAAATTCATGCGCATGGAACAGGTCGGCATCCTCCTCATGATCCCGCCTCCCGCCGGCGCCCCCGCCGATGCTCCCTGGATCAAAACCGGCCAATCCCTCCTCGCCACGTTCGAAAACGGCTCGGTCAACGTCCACGCCCTTACCTTCGCCGGACTCCAGCAAACCCGGAAATCCCGCCAGGCCGAACAATTCAACACGCTCCTCTCCAAACACCGCGCCGAATCCGAAAACGTCTACCCCGCCGTCCTCAAAAAAACCGACGCCGAGGCGCGCTTCAACCAGGCCGAGCCGTTCTACACGAGCATGACGCTCTACGTGGTGGCGTTCCTGCTCGCCGCCTTCTCCTGGCTCAAGTGGCCCGAGCCGCTCCAACGCTCCGCCTATTACCTGATCCTCCTCGCCTTTGTCGCCACCACCGCCGGCATCCTCACGCGCATGTGGCTCGAAGGCCGCCCGCCCGTCACCAACCTCTATTCCTCCGCCCTCTTCGTCGGCTGGGGTTGCGTCGGCCTCTGCCTCATCCTTGAAAAAATCTACAAAAACGGCATCGGCAGCGTGGCCGCCGGCCTCACCGGTTTCTGCACACTGCTCATCGCCCACCACCTCTCGCTCAGCGGTGACACGCTCGAAATGATGCGCGCCGTCCTCGACTCCAACTTCTGGTTGGCGACCCACGTCATCATCATCACCATCGGCTACTCGGCCACCTACCTCGCCGGGTTCCTCGCGATCATCTACGTCTTCCGCGGCGTGTTCACCCGGTCGCTCGACAAAGCCACCGCCGACACCCTCAACCGCATGGTTTACGGTATCATCTGCTTCGCCACGCTCTTTAGCCTAGTCGGCACCATCCTCGGCGGCATCTGGGCCGACCAGTCCTGGGGACGCTTCTGGGGCTGGGACCCCAAGGAAAACGGCGCGCTCATCATCGTCATCTGGAACGCCATCATCCTTCACGCCCGCTGGGGCGGACTCGCCCGCACCCGCGGCATCATGGCCCTCGCCATCTTCGGCAACATCGTTACGAGCTGGAGCTGGTTTGGCACCAACATGCTCGGCGTCGGCCTCCACAGCTACGGTTTCATGGACGCCGCCTTCGTGGCCCTCACCGTCTTCGTCGCCACGCAGCTCGCCCTGATCGCCCTCACCTACATCCCCAGGGAAAAGTGGCGCAGCGCCGCCGCACTCAAGTAACCCCTCCGCGCAATCCGTGGTTAAAAAAATCCGGCGGCCCGTCCGCCCTCCGCCACTATTGACGCGCCCGCCCGCTTGCCCGATGAACGTTGCTCAATCCTAAAATGAGCAACGGCCCCGTCACGCCGGCCCACCCGGCCGGCACCGCAACCACGATCAAGCCCACCGACCTCCGGGGCATCCTGAAATACGTCCCTCGTTTTCAAGGCCAGATCTTCGTGCTCGCCGTCGACGGCTCCATCGTCGCCGACGAAAATTTCGGCAACCTCCTCGTCGACATCGCCGTCCTGCGCTCCCTCGGCATCAAGGTCGTCCTCGTCCACGGCATCGGCCAGCAGATCGTCGAACTTTCCGAATCCCGGAAAATCGCCATCACCAACGCCGACGGCACCGGTGTCACCGATGCCGCCACGCTCGACCTCGCCATCCGCGCGTCCTCCCGCGTCTCGCACCTCATCCTCGAGGGTCTCACTCAAAACACCCTCAAGTGCGCCATCACCAATTCCGTCCGCGCCCTCCCCGTCGGCATCCTCAAGGGCATCGACCAGCAGTTCACCGGCAAGGTTGACCGCATCGACAAGGACTTCGTCACGCACCTGGTCAACGCCGACATCCTCCCCATCATCCAACCCGTCGGCTACGGTCCCGACGGACGCTCCTTGCGCATCAACTCCGACCTCCTCGCCGCCGAGGTCGCCGAGGCCCTCAACGCCTCCAAGGTCATCTATCTCACCCCGCAGGCCGGTCTCGAAATCAATGGCGAGGTCAAACGCGACATCTCCGTCGACACCTTGCGCGCCCTCCTCAAAGACCATCCCGAGCAGTTCAACGAGCTCTCGTTGAGCAAGGCCGCGCACGCCATCCGCGCCATCGAGACCGGCGTGCCCCGCGTGCACATCGTCGACGGTCGCACCTTCGACGGGCTCATCAACGAGATCTTCTCCAGCGAGGGCGTCGGCTCGCTCATCTATGCGAACGACTACCAGCAGATCCGCAAGGCCACCAAGCGCGACGTGCGGTTCCTCTACAACCTCACGCGCCACGCCGTGAAGCGCGAGGAGCTCCTCCACCGCACCCAGCAGGCCATCGAGAAAAACATCGACCAGTTCTACGTCTTCGAAATCGACGAGAACATCATCGCGTGCGTCACGTTGTATTTTTACCCCGACAAACCGCATCTCGCCGAGATCGGTTCGCTCTACGTGCTGCCTTTCTACCACAACCGCGGCGTCGGTCGTAAGATGGTCGATTTCGCCTGCATGCGGGCCAAGGAAAAGGGCGTCACGACCATCGTCGCCCTCTCGACCCAGAGCTACTCGTTCTTCACGTCCGTCCTCGGCTTCGAGGAAACCGAAAAATCCGCCCTCCCCGAGGCACGGCTCAAAGCCTACGAGGAAAGCGGCCGCAACCCGAAGGTGCTGACCAAGCAGCTCTGAGTCGTCTGCGTCGTGGCGGAACGACGGAGTCGTTTCGTCTCATCAACCTTTCAACTCGACGACGATCTGCACTTCGACCGTTGAGTTCTTCGGCAACCCCGCGACCGCCACCGCCGCGCGCGCATGTTTGCCCGCGTCGCCAAACACCGCGACCAGCAGATCGCTCGCGCCGTTGATCACCGCCGGACTCTCCGCGAACCCGCTCACCGCGTTCACAAAGCCGTTCACCATCACCACGCGCGCCACCTGGTCGAGCGAACCGACCGACGCCTTGATGTTTGCCAGCGTGTTCAACGTGCACACCCGCGCCGACTCATAAGCCGTCTGCACCGTCTGCGTGTCACCGACCTGACCTTCGTGGGTCATCTTGCCGTCGAGAATCGAAATCGTCCCCGCGCAATAAAGCAGGTTCCCCGTGCGCACCGCCGGCACATAGTTGCCGGCCACCGCGGCGGGAGCGGGAAGTTTTAAACCGAGCGGGGCAAGATTGGCTTCAAAGTTGGGCATAAGGCCGGTGGTTCAAACCCGAAACCTCATCCGAAGCAAGTGCTGCGAAGGTGGAGCGTGTTGTCCCTAACACGCTTCCGATGCCGATTTCCCGCACAACACCCGCGCCGCATTCCCTCCCAACACTCCGTCCACGTCCCCCTCCGGCACCCGCGCCCGCGCCTCCGCCAGCAATCCCGCAAACGTCCCTTTCCCCGGTTCTTTCGGATACAGCTCCAGCGGATAATCCGTCCCCCACAAAATTTTCCCCGACCCGCACGCCGCCAGTCCTTCGTCCCAGATCGGAGAACCATACAACAACGGCGTCGCTGCCGTATCCACCCACACATTCTCCGGCAACGCCCCTCCCCGCCACACCCGCCCACCCCAGTGCGCCAGGATAAATTTCACTCCCGACCACTCCGCCGCCATCGCCCGAAAATCCACCAGCGGTGTCTCCACGCGTCCCGGATAACTTCCTCCCTCCGGTTCCGTCACATGCAGATTCACCGGCAACCCCAGTTCCTCCGCCAGCGCCAGCACCGCCCGCCACTTCGGATCGTCCACCGCCACGTCTTGCGAATGCGGCGACAGCTCCCCCATTCCGGTCAACCCTTCGCCATGCGCCCTCCGCACTTCCGCCAAAGCCGCCTCACCCGCGCCCGCCTGCACCGCCGCAAACGCCGACAACCGGTCCGGATGCGCCCGCACACATTCTTCGTAAAATCGATTCTGCCGCACGCAGCTGTCGTGCTTTTCCCACTACCAACCGAGCAGCACCGCCCGGTCCACCCCCGCCGCATCCATATCGCGCAACAGCTCCTCCACCGACGGAAACCCCTGCACGCCCCTCCCCGTGGTCTTGCGCACCCGCGCGCACATCAACGCCCACCGGCTCTCCCCGTGCGCCAACGCCCATCCCGCGGGATCGCGGTTCACCTCCGGCGGATATAAATGCACATGCGCATCAATGACAGGCACCCTGCCAAAATCACCCGCCGCTCCGCTCCGCACAATCCGCAATTTTCCCTCCCCTCCGCGTCTTTCCCGTGAATTAACACCCGCCCGACTGGCGTTTGCGCAAAATCCCTGTTCCGTGGCGACATGCCCGTCACGCAGGTTTCCCCTGTCTTCCAAGTCGCCGCCGTCACCAAAAACTACGGCCCCCGCCGCGTCCTCGACGCCGTCTCTTTTTCCGTCGCCGCCGGCGAACGCGTCGCCCTCACCGGTCCTTCCGGCAGCGGCAAAACCACCCTCCTCAACTGCCTCGGCGGCGTGGACCGTCCCGACTCCGGTTCGATCACGCTCGGCGATTTGCGCATCGACCAGCTCGACGGCAACGCCCTCGCCCGCCTGCGCCGCGAACGCGTCGGCACCGTCTTCCAGTTTTTCCATCTCCTGCCCACGCTCACCGCCGCCGAAAACATCGCGCTCCCTCTCCAACTCCTCGGCGTCCCGTCCTGCGAACGCGATGATCGCGTGCAGGGTTTCCTCGATCGCATCGGTCTCGCCCATCGGGCCGCCGCTCTGCCGTCGCAGCTTTCCGGGGGCGAACAACAGCGCATCGCCATCGCCCGCGCCCTCGTCCACCGCCCGTCGCTCATCCTCGCCGACGAACCGACCGGCAATCTCGATTCCGCCAACGGCGCCAACATCCTCGCCTTGCTCCGCGAGCTCACCGACGAAACGCACACCGCCCTCATCCTCGTGACGCACAGCGAGGAGGCCGCCGCCATCTGCCACCGGCGCATCCAGCTGCGCGACGGCCGCGTCGTCGACCCGTCCTGATGCGCTCTTCGCTCACACCGTTTCTGCTGCGCCGTTTCACCCTGCGCCACTGGCGGCTGGCGCCGAAACAAAGCGCGCTCCTCGTGCTCATCCTCGCGCTGGGCGTTGCCGTGTTCGTCGCCGTGCGTCTCGCCAACCGCGCCGCCGTCGCAAGTTTCTCCAACTTCACCGAAACCCTCACCGGACAAAGCGACTGGAGCATCCAGGCCCCCGCCGGCACGTTGCCCGAGAGCATCCTGCCCGAATTGCGCGACGCCCTCGACGGTCGCCCCGTCCACATCGTGCCAGTCGTCGAGGTCACCGCCTCGCCGCCGCCGTCTCCGGGCAACGAAAACAAATTCGGACGCCCCAGCTACACGCTCCTCGGCGTCGATCTGCTCTCCGTCGCCAACCTCGCCCGCCCCCAGGACAAACCGTTCTTCAACCAGTCCGTCGACTCGCGCAATTCCGACGCCGACACCGGCGATTTCTGGAAATCCTTCAACGCCGGTCCGCAAGTCTGGGTCAGTCGCGATTTCGCCGATCCCCTGCCCGCGCACATCGACTTGGTGATCGACGAATCCGTGCGCACCGTCCCCGTCGCCGGCATCATCCCGTCCGCCCCCGACGCCCCGCGCGCCCCTCCGACGTTGATGATTCTCGACCTCGCGCAGCTCCAAAAACTCTCCGGTAAAACCGGCCGCATCGACCGCGTAGAATTCCTCATCGAACCCGGTCCGCGCGCCGACGAACGCCGCGCCGAACTCCAAACCCTCCTCGTCGATCTCGGCCGCCACGGCGAACGGTGGTCTGTCTCCGCGCCCGGCGCCAAGCGTGACTCCGCCGAAGCCATGACGCGCGCCTTCCGCCTCAACCTCACGATCCTCTCCCTCATCGCGCTGCTCGTCGGTCTCTACCTGATCTTCCAAGCCCTCGATGGCGCAGTAGTCCGCCGTCGCCCCGAAATCGCCATCCTGCGTTCGCTCGGCGTCGAAGAAAGCGCCATCCGCCGCGTCTGGTTGTGGGAGTCCGCCCTCCTCGGTCTCGCCGGCGGCGCACTCGGCCTTCTGCTCGGCTGGGCCGGCGCGCAAATCGCCGTCCGCGCCGTCGGCCAGACCGTCAACGCGCTCTACTACTCCACTACCGTCGCCTCCGCCACGCCCGCGCCTTCCGAGATCGCTCTGAGCATCGCCCTCGGTCTCGTCGCCGCACTCGCCGCCGGTTGGTGGCCCGCCCGCGAAGCCGCCCGCACTCCGCCCGCGCAAGTCCTCCAACGCGGCGCCGCCCCCGCCGCCGGCCACCGCGTCATGCGCAGCCTCGGTTTCGGCCTCGCGTTCATCCTCGCCGGCATTCTCTGCGCGCAACTTCCTCCGCTCCGCTTCGACGGAGGCAGCCGCTTTCCGTTCGCCGGTTACGCCGCCGCCTTCCTCTGGATTTTCGGCGCGGGTATTTTGTGCGCGTTTCTCCTGCCGCCGTTCGCCCGTCTCGCCCGCGGCTGGGGCACGCGGTTCGCACCCGCCTCCGTGGCGCTCAGCCATCTGCGCGCGCCTTCCGGACGCCACCGACTCGCCGCCGCCGCGTTGCTCTGCGCCATCGGCATGACCGCCGGCATGGCCATCCTGGTCGCGAGTTTCGAAACCACCATGCAGGGCTGGGTGAAACGCACGCTTCAAGCCGATCTCTACATCGCCAGCAGCGGCGCCCAAAGCGCCTCCTCGCAAAACCGCATTTCCGCCTCCGCCGCGCAGGCCCTCGCCGGTCACCCCGCCGTGGAACGCGCCGCCATGCTCGTCGCGTATCCAATTTCCTTGGACGGAATCCCCACGTTACTTTCGGGCGTCGATCTCACCGACCCGGCCACCCGCCCCGACTTGCCGTGGGTAAAGGCCCCGCGCGACAACTCCGTGTTTGATCCCGCCCTCAACGCCGGTCTCGCCCTCGTGAGCGAGAGTTTCACCGAACGTTTCCGTCTCACCCAAGGCGACACGCTCACCGTCCCGACCCCCGCCGGCCCCAAATCCTTAACCATCGCCGGCGTGTTCGCCGACTACGGCAACGAGCGCGGCTCCATCCTCGCCGATCTCCCCAAAATCCGCGCCTGGTTCGCCGACGATGCCGTCACCAACGTCTCGCTCTACGTGAAACCCGGCGTCGATGCCGACACCTTGCGCGCCGAGCTGATCAAAACATATCCGGGCCTCTCCATCTTCACCAACGCCAGGCTCCGCTCCGAGGTGCTGCGCATTTTCCGCCAGACGTTTTCCATCACCTACGCACTCGAGGTCATCGGCGTGGCCGTCGCCATGACCGGTCTCGCGCTCACGCTCATCAGCGTCCTGCTCGACCGGCGCGACGAACTCACCACGTTGCGCGCCCTCGGTTTTCGCCGCCGAGAGATCGCCCTCGCCGCCTCCATCGAGGGCCTCGCCGTCTCCGCCTGCGCCACCGTCGGAGGTCTCGCCCTCAGCGGCGCGCTCGGCTGGCTGCTCATCCACGTCATCAACAAACAATCCTTCGGCTGGACCCTCACCTACGCCATGCCTTGGGGACAACTCGCCGCCCTCGCCGTGATCGTCATGACCACGGGTTGGGCCGTCAGCTACGCCGTCGGCCTCTGGGGCGCCGACCTCCCGGCCGACCGCGAAGAATAATGGCCGCAAAAAGACGCAAAATGCGCAAAAAAATCCCCCACCTCCTTTTTCTGCTTTTTGCGTCTTTTGCGCCTCTTTGCGGCCAAACCTCCGCGCCGCTCACCACCGCCGACGGCTTCGCCGTCCCCCAACCCGGCCACATCTTCACCTTCCCGCGCGACCACGGCTCCCACCCTGAATTCAAAATCGAATGGTGGTATCTCACCGGCCATCTCTTCGCGAAAGACGGTCGTCGCTTCGGCTATCAAGCCACGTTCTTCCGCAGCGCCGCGCCCGATAAATCCACGCACCTCCATCTCGCCCACATGGCGCTCATCGACGTCGCCACCGGAAAATTCCACCACCAGGAGCGCCTCAACCGCGAGGGCTGGGACGCCCGTTCATCCACCACCACGCTCGACCTTCACAACGGCCCCTGGTCCCTCCGTTTTCTCGACGCCACCGCCGAACGCATGTCCCTGCGCGGCGGCATTCGAGCCGACGTCGGTTTCAACTTCACGCTCTCCCCCGCCAAACCGCTCGTCGTCTTCGGCGAAAACAGCGTCTCACGCAAAGGCTCCGCGCCCACCGCCGCGAGCTACTACCTTACGTTCACCCGCCTGCGCACCGAGGGCGTGCTCACGCTCGGCACCGAGTCCATCGCCGTCAACGGCGAGTCGTGGATGGACCACGAAATCAGCAGCAGCCAACTCGACCAAAACCAGATCGGCTGGGACTGGGTCAGCATCCACTTCACCGACGGACGCGAGCTGATGTTCTACCGCCTCCGCCTCCGCGACGGTTCCTCCGACGCCGCCTCGTCGCTGACGTGGGTGGACGCCGCCGGCCGCACCCAAAAGAGCAACTTCAAGTTGGACGTCGTCGAAACATGGAAGAGCCCCGCCACCGGCGCAGTTTATCCGATCCGCGTGCGCCTCACCACGACCGATCCGTCCACGGGAAAACCCATCACGCTGCACGTCGAGCCGCTCGCCAAAAAACAGGAGCTGACCGGCAACCTCGGCGGCATTCCGTATTGGGAAGGCGCCTGCCGCATCCTCGACGACTCCGGCCGCGAGCTCGGTAACGCCTACATGGAGCTCACCGGCTACGCCAAAGACCTTAAACTATGACCAACGAAACTCCCGTCACTTCACCCGCGCCCGTCGCCCTCATCGCCGGCATCTCCGGCGGCATCGGTTCCGATGTCGCCCGCCGCCTCTCCGCCGCCGGCTGGAATGTCGCCGGCTACGCGCGCAACCTCGAAAAACTCGCCGCCCTTCAATCCGAACTCCCGTCGTTGCACACGATCACCGCCGATGCCACGGACGCCGTCGCCGTCGAGGCCGCCGTGCAATCCACCGTCGCCCGCTTCGGTCGCATCGACGCCTACGTCCACGCCGTCGGTTCGATCCTCATCAAGCCCGCCCATCTCACCAAACTCGACGAGTGGAAGCGCGTGATCGATCTCAACCTCAACTCCGCCTTTTACGGATTAAAATCCGCCGTCGTCCCCATGCAGTCACAGGGCGGTGGCTCCATCGTGCTCATCAGTTCCGTCGCCGCGCAGGCCGGCCTGCCCAACCACGAGGCCATCGCCGCGGCCAAGGGCGGCGTCAACGGTCTCGTGCTCGCCGCCGCCGCGAGCTACGCCAACAAAAACATCCGCATCAACGCCGTCGCCCCCGGCCTCGTCGATACGCCCCTAGCCGCCGGCTTGCTCGCCTCCGACCAGGCCCGCGAACTCTCCGCCAAAATGCACCCTCTCGGCAAAGTCGGACGCCCCGCCAACATCGCCAGCCTCATCGCCTGGATGCTCTCCCCCGACGCCGACTGGGTGACCGGCCAGATTTGGTCCGTCGACGGCGGCATGGCCCACGTTCGCCCGCGACCAAAGCTCTGAACCTACTCCGGTTTTTTATCAGGTAATTGATGGCCGTGCCGCACCCGCGCCACCTTGCCCTTGTTCAACTGATCCAGCACCGCCGCCAGCTTCCGCCGCTTCTCATCCGTCTCCGCAAACAGATCCAGCTGACGCCCCCCGTCCTCGACACCCGAGAACCGGACGCTCACCAACCGCAACGCCCGCGACTGCGTCCACGCCTTCCTCAACAGCTCCCCCACCAGCGGATAAAACGGCTGCTCCAGGTCGCTCGACTCCGGCAGACTCCGCCCCGCCGTCTCCTGCGTAAAATCCCCGTAGCGCACTTTCACCGTCATCGTCTTCACGCGTTTTCCATCGGCCCGAATCGCCGGCATCAGCGCATCGATCATCCCCTTCGCCACGCGCTCGATCTCCGCAAAATCCCCGATGTCCTTCGCAAACGTCTCCTGCTGCGAATAACTCTTCGCATCCTCGTGCTCCGTCTCCACCAGACGCCCGTCCACCCCGCGCGCCATCGCCAAAAATTCCCGCCAATCCCGCCCGAGCAACGCCTCCAACTCGCGCTCCGTCTTCGTAAACAAATCCCGGATCTTCCACACCCCGCGCGTCTGCAACTCCGTCTCCGTCTTCGTCCCCACGCCTGGCAATTTTCCGATATCCAACGGTTCCAAAAACGACGCCTCAGCCCCCGACTCCACCACGACAAACCCGCGCGGCTTCCGCAGCTTCGACGCGATTTGTGAAACCAGTTTGTTCGTCGCGATGCCCATCGACACCGGAATCTGCAACTCGTCCCAAATCCGTTTCTGCAACCCGCGCACCACGCGCTCGATCTCCTCGACCGACTTCAACCCGCACGGCCCGAGATCCAGATACCCCTCGTCGATCGAGTTGCGCTGCACGTAAGGCGTGATCGTCTCGCACAGATCGAACATCTTCCGCGACACCTCGCCGTAACTGCCTTTGTGCGGCAGCAAAATCAAATCCGGACACACCTTCATCGCCCGCGCCGTCGGCATCGGTGTATAAACCCCGCAAGCCCGCGCCTCGTAGCTCGCCGACGCGATGATGCCGCGCTCGCGCCCGCCCACCGCGACTTTTTTCCCCCGATATTCCGGCTGCAACGCCAGCTCGACCGACACAAAAAACGCGTCGGCATCGAGGTGAACGATCAGAGGAAGGTCACTACGCATAA
>CAMBLN010000040.1 GCA_945868215.1 Opitutus sp. GAS368 | reverse complement strand
GTCTCCCGAACTCGGCGGACACGAGGAAAACATCACCGCCTACTTCTCCGACATCCAGGCGTTCTCGTCCTTCTCTGAAAAACTGCCTCCCGACAAGCTGGTGGTGCTCATGAACGAATACCTCTCGGTGTGCACCGACATCATCCAGGAGGAGGGCGGCACGCTCGACAAATACATCGGCGACGCGGTCGTCGCCATGTTCGGCGCGCCGCTCCCCCTGCCCGACCACGCCTTCCGCGCCTGCGTCGCCAGCCAGCGCATCCACCTCAAACTGCTTGAACTGCGCGCCAAGTGGAAAGGCGAGGAAGGCCAGTGGCCGCAGATCGTGCATGAGATGCAGTCACGCATCGGCATGAACAGCGGCCCCGTCATCGTCGGCAACATGGGCAGCCGCACCCGTTTCAACTACACCATGATGGGCGACAACGTAAACCTCGCCGCCCGCATGGAATCCGGGGCCAAGAGCTGGGGCGCTTACACGATGTGCTCCGATGCCACCAAGGTCGCCTGCGAACGCGACGGCGGCGACCGCGTGGTCTTCCGCGCCCTCGGGCGCATCGTCGTCAAGGGCCGCAGCAGCGCCGTGCCCATTTATGAGGTCGTCGGCCTCAAGGAAAATATCTCTGCGGACACCCGCGAATGCATCCGTCTCTTCGAGGAAGGACTCGACTGTTACTACAAGCGCGACTGGGAAGGCGCACTCGCCCGCTTCCACCAAAGCCTGACCCTCGAGCCCAACCAGCCCGGCGTCACTCCCGGTGTGAGCAGCAACCCGTCCAAGGTTTATATCAGCATCGTCCAACGTTATCAGATCGCCCCGCCTCCCGAGGGCTGGGAAGGCGAATACGTGATGACGGAGAAGTGAGGGCGACGTGCTTCGCCGCACGCACCCTCAGTCCAGCCGTTCCGCCATTTCGGCGATACGCTTCAGGTTCGACGAGACGGATTCCACGTAAGGATTCGTCCCGTCGGCCTGGCTTAGCAGCCGGTAAACGCCTTCGTATTCAACCTCAAGTTTGGGCAGTGCAAAGTGCGTCCAGAAGCCGCCGGTCTTCGCCATCAGCTCCTTCGCCGAGCGAAACATACGCTTCTCCTGCGGCACTTGGTTAAAATCATTGGACTCCTCGAACTCGGCATACAGCGCGGGTAATTTTTCCGGATACGCCGGGTCGGCCATTTGCCCCAGGTAATCCGCCGTGGGCACCATGCAGCCGGTCAACCGCTCGATGTCGGTTTGGAACGTGAGCGCGCTGATCTGGCTGCTGATGCCCGTGCACCGGATGGCATTCATCACCCCGTTCAGTTCGTCCGGATCGACTCCCAACCCGGGTAAAAACCGACTCGCCATCACACAACTGCGCTCCACATGCGACGTCGTGTATTTGGCCCCGGTGCCTTGGCGGTCATCCCACGTCTTCAGATAACCTGAGTCGTGCATAAGAATCGCCGCGCAACCGAGCGAAAACTCACGCTCGTTGAACGCCGGCTGCACGCCGTGGCGATACCTCCCCTCCGCCAGATCGATAAAGCACTGCGTCGCCAGCAACGTATGCTCCAGATTATGATATTTGAGATCCGCCTTTTGGTAATCCGGATGGCGCCCGGCAAACAAAGTATCAACCAACAGCGCCACCGACTCGATCAATGCAAAGGACGCTCCGGGGGAAACCGTCTGCAAATGCGCCCGGGCCTCGGTTATCAAAGATGCGACCGTGCAGTTGGAAGTGAGCATAGCGGTTTCGAGTGAGGTGAAGACGTATGTGACGACCCCGTGCCTCGTTAGTGGATACCCACCAGTCACGCGAAGCCCATAAAAAGGTCAATCTATCCCGTTAACTTCCGTCACCTGCTTCGGCGGCCATGGACCGTTCGACGCATATTCAATACCCGGCCCCCCCTTGGAAAGTCCCTCCCCACCCCTGACAGCCCCGCCGCTTCCACCCTTTTCTAAGCCGCAGCGCCTATGCCGAGTGCGGTTTCCTAAACTGCATTCGCGTCGATGAAGGCGCGGATCGCGCCGGCGTCGGCCTTCAGGAGGTGCTTCTTCAGCGGACGCTGCTTGAGCGCCTCCAGGCTCGGGTCCTTCGGCTCGACACCGATGGCGGCGATGATCGTGTCGGGGAATTTCGCCGGACTGGCCGTGGCCAGCACCAGGCTCGGACGATCCTTCGACAGGTCGGCGAAACCACACGCCGTGTGCGGATCTACGACGTAACCGAACTGCTCATACACCGACTGGATGATGCCGGGAATCTGCGCGTCACTGCAGCGCGAGGCGCTGAACGTGTCGCGGTCGAAGTTTTCGAATGTGTAGCCGCCGGTTTTTTTGAAGGTCTCCATGACCTCGCGCACCTTCGCGGAATCGCGGCCGATGCTCAGATAAAGAAAGCGCTCGAAGTTGCTCGAAACCTGAATGTCCATCGACGGCGCGAGCGAGGGCGCAACCGACGACACGCGGTAATCGCCCGTGGTGAACAGACGGTAGAGAATGTCGTTCTGGTTGGTGGCGACTTTGAAGCTGTGAATCGGCACGCCCATTTTCTGAAGCGTCCATCCGGCGAGCACGTTGCCGAAATTGCCCGTCGGCACCACGAACTCCGTCTCGGCACGCGTCGCGGCCGGGAGACGCAGATAGGCGTAGAGATAATAAACACACTGCGCGAGGACACGGGCCAGGTTGATCGAGTTCACCGCCGAGAGACGGTGGCGCATGCGAAAATCCTGATCGGCGAAAAGATCCTTCAGCGCGGCCTGCGCATCGTCGAATGAGCCGTCGATCGCGAGGGCGTAAACGTTGTCCGCACCCGTGCAGGCCATCTGGCGCTCCTGGAGCGGCGACGTGCGGCCGTCCGGATAAAGGATGAAGATCGCGGTGCCGGGTTTGCCCAGCAGACCGTGAATCGCGGCCGAGCCTGTGTCGCCGGAAGTGGCGCCAAGGACGTTGATCGTCTGCCCGCGCTGCGCGCACTGGTATTCGTAGAGATTGCCGAGGAGTTGGAGCGCGAAATCTTTGAAGGCGAGCGTGGGCCCGTGGAAGAGTTCGAGGACGGACGTGCGCTCGTCGAGTTTCACGATGGGCGCGATGTCGGGGTGCGTGAACGTCGTGTAGCTCTTCTTGATGATCGCGCGGAGCGTGTCGGGCGGGATGTCGGTCGCGAAGAGTTTGAGAAACTCAAAGCACAGCTCGTCGTAGGGAAGTTTCTCAAAGCGAGCGAGGTCGGCCGCGGAAAACTGCGGAAGCGTCTCGGGCAGGTAGAGGCCGCCGTCCGGCGCAAGACCGGTGGCGACGGCATCGGAGAAGCCGAGGGGAGGAGTTTGTCCGCGGGTGGAGACGAAGCGCATGGGGAAAGAGAAAAAAAATTTAACGACGAAACTCGAGTTTGAGAATCATCAGGTGACAGACAGCGTGATCCACCCAAAACGTGATGCCTACATTATCGACCACAATGAAACGTATCGGTCTGCCGACGATATCGTATCCTCTCAGGGCAGATTCGGATTCAGATAGAATGGTCAGCTTGCAAAGAGTATCGACTAACTTATCGGCCCGCTTTGGCGACAATCGGGCGACCACGCGCAAGGCCGGAACTGTGAGAACGGGCTGGTAGTTCAACGCCGGCGTTGGTCGATCAAAGCACGCACCTCGTCCATGGTGTAAAAATTACCCGCCTTCATTTCATCAATACGCCGGGCCATCTCGCGTTTCCAAGCGACGGTGCCGACCTTGGGCTCGGTTTCCAAATCTATCAAAAACGTCCGAATCGCCCGGCGCTGGCGCACGTTCATTTTAGACAGCCGTTTTTTGATCTCGGCGATACTCATTGGTTGGTAAATTGAGTGAAACCGAACGAGAGTCAACCGGTCAGCTTTCAGGCGGTAGAATAGGCCACAAAAGGCACGGAAGACACAAAAACGGCAGGTTCTTTTTTGCGCCTTTTGTGCCTAATGTGGCTACTCAACTCAGAGCTTTTCGAGTTCGAACGCGGCGTGGGCGACGCGGGCGGCGTCGTCCACCTTGGTCTTGTCGATCACCACCGAGATTTTGATCTCGGAGGTGCTGATCAACTCGATGTTCACGCCCGCGTCGGCCAGCGCCTGGAACAGCGTGGCGGCGACGCCGGAGTGCGTCTTCATGCCGACGCCGACCACGGAGAGCTTGGCGATGTTTTCGTGGATCGCGACTTGTCCGCCGCCGATGGCGTCGAGGACGGGCTCAAGCGTGCGCTGGGCCTTGGCGCTGTCGGTGAGCGGCACGGTGAAGGTGAGGTTCGCGATGCCGTTGCGGCCCACGTTCTGCACGATCATATCCACGATGATGCTGGCGTCGGCGAGGGCGCGGAAGACCTTCGCGGCGGAGCCGGGTTTATCAAGGATGTTGGAGACGATGACCTTGGCCTGGTCCTTGTCGACGGCGACGCCGCGCACGACGACTTTTTCCATGTAGGCGATTTCCTGTTTCACGATGGTTCCTGGGTTATAATTAAAAGATGAGCGGACTTCGAAAACGACGCCATATTTGGCGGCGAATTCCACGGAGCGGGACTGCATGACTTTCGAGCCGGACGAGGCCAGCTCGAGCATTTCGTCGTAGGAGATTTCTTCGAGTTTCTTGGCGTCTTTCACCACGCGGGGGTCCGCGGTGTAAACGCCGTCCACGTCGGTGTAGATCTCGCACTTGTCGGCCTTGAGGGCGGCGGCGAGGGCGATGGCGGTGAGGTCGGAACCGCCGCGGCCGAGCGTGGTGATCTGGCCTTCCTCGTTGATGCCTTGGAAGCCGGCGACGATGACGATCTTGCCGGCCTTGAGGTCGGCCTCGATGGGCTTGGCGTTGATGGTTTTGATCTTCGCCTTGGTGTGGACCTTGTCGGTAAAGATGCCGGCCTGCGCGCCGGTGTAGGAAACGGCTTCGGCTCCGACGCCGTGCAGCGCCATCGCGGTTAGGGCGATGGTTTCCTGTTCGCCGATGGCGAGGAGCTGGTCCATCTCGCGCTCGCTCGGATTGGTGCAGAGCGCCTTGGCGCGGGCGATGAGTTCGTTGGTCACACCGGCGCGGGCGGAGACAACTATGACGAGCTCGTTGCCTTCGTCGCGGATCGCTTTGACGCGCTCGGCGACCTTGCGGATGCGTTCGACGTCACCGACCGAGGTGCCGCCGTATTTTTGGACAATTCTGGCCATTGGGTTTGGGTGGAATGGAAGGTGCGAAAAAATCAGGCTGCAAAATCGGCGATGCGGATGAGCACCGGCTCGCCAAGAACGCTCTTGAGGCGCTTGAGGCGCGCGATGGTGGCGCGGATCGCTTTCTCGTTGGACTTGTGCGTCGTGAGAATAAGCGAGGCGGCGCCGGGAGTCTCGCTGGCGCGCTGGAGCACGCTGGCGATGCTCACGTCGAGGTTGGCGGTGGCGCCTGCGATCTTGGCGAGCACGCCGGGTGCGTCCTGAACCTCGAGTCGGAGGTAGTAACGACCGGTGATGCTTTGCAGCGGCGTGAGCGGGGCTTTCGTCTCGACGGGTTCGGGCAGGTGGGAGTTGCCGCGGTTGAGGAGAATAACGGCGTCCGCAATGTCGCTGATGACCGCACTGGCGGTCGGGTCCTGGCCGGCGCCGCGTCCGATATAAACGGTCTCGCCGACGACGTCGCCGGTGACGGAGATGCCGTTGTAGACTTCGTTCACGTTGGCCAAAACTTTGGTCTTCGGGATGAGCGTCGGATGAACGCGCACAAAGACTTCGCCGGTATCGGCCTCGCGGGAAATGACGGCCAGTAGCTTGATCGCGAAGCCGTTCTCACGGGCGAAGGCGAGGTCGGCCTGCGTGATTTGGGTGATGCCCTCAACGAGCATTTTCTCGGTGGGCACCCAGGTGCCGTGCGCGAGGAAGGCGAGGATGGAGGCCTTGTGCGCGGTGTCCCACCCCTCGACGTCGAGCGATTCGTCGGCCTCGGCGTAACCAAGGGCTTTGGCTTCGGCGAGAATCGTCGGGTAGGACAAGCCCTCGCGGTCCATGCGCGTGAGGATGTAGTTACACGTGCCGTTGAGGATGCCGTAAATGAGCTTGAAGCGATTTGCGACGAGACCCTCACGGAGGGCCTTGATGATCGGAATACCGCCGGCGACGGAGGCTTCAAAGAAGAAGTGGCCGCCGTGACGGCGGGCGGCGGCGAAGATCTCGGGACCGTGTTTGCAGAGGAGCGCCTTGTTGGCGGAGACGACGGTCTTGCCCATCGCGAGGGCGGCGAGCGTGAGGTCGCGGGCGAGCGTGGTGCCACCGATCAGTTCGCACACGATGTGGATGTCGGGATCCGTCGCGACGTCGAAGGGATCGTCGGTGAGTTTCGACGCGGCGAGGCGCACGGTGCGCTTCTTCTTGAGGTCGCGCACGGAGGCGCGGGCGAGGTTGAGCGTGACGCCGAGGCGGGACTCGAGTGAGGCGCGGTTGGACTCGATGTGTTTCCACACGCCCTGACCGACGGTGCCGAGGCCGCAGATGCCGATGTTGATGGTCGAGATGCTCATGAAGATTGGACGGAAGAGTCGGCGGTGGCGGATTTTTTAACGAAACGGTTTTCGGTGCCGTTCAGGAGCCGCTTGATGTTGGCGCGGTGCAGAATGATCACGAACGCGCCGATGACGGCGGCGAGAATCACGACAAGCGTGTGCTGCTTCAGGAAAAACGCGGCGACCGGCATCGCGATGGCGGCGAAAATCGAAGCGAGTGAAACGTAGCGTGAGCCGTAAAATGTCGCCAGCCACACGGCCAGGGCGATGAGCGTGGCGACGGGCATGAGCACGACGAAACCACCGGCGGACGTAGCGACGCCCTTGCCACCCTTGAAACGCGTGAAACAGGAAAAGCTGTGTCCCAGCACGGCGAAGAGCAGGCCCGCGACGGCTGCGGGAATGACCGTTTCAGGTGTGAGCAATTTCACATCCAAAAATTTGTAGGTCCAGGACACCGACTGTTGATTCTCCGTCATCCGGGCCTCGCCCACGCGCTGGATCAACAAAGGCCAGCCGGCGGCAAGGGCTCCCTTTATCGCATCAAGCGTGAACACGGTGTTGCCCGCTTTTTTTCCGAGGACACGCTTAACATTGGTCGCGCCCGGACTTTTGCTGCCGTGTTCGAAAATATTGATCCCGTGGGCGCGCGCGACGATCCATCCGAAGGGAATCGCTCCCAGCAGATAGCCAACGACTGCGGCGATGACGAGGGGGATCAACATGGGTGAAGTTCCGACTGGGCGCGTTGTCCCCAACGCGCCCCACTCTTTTTAGAGTTGGATGAACTTGGCCTGCTTGATGGCCGGATTGTCCTTTAGCTCCTTGCGGGCGGCTTCGCTCGGCTCGGTGTCAACGCGAACCACCATGTAGGCGGTGCCGCCCGGCGTGAGACGCGAAAGGGACATGTCGGCGATGTTGACCTTGTCCTTGCCGAGGAGCGTGCCGACGGCACCGACCATGCCGGGCTGGTCCATGTTTTCAAGGACGAGAAGCTTGCCCTCGGCAGACACCTCGACCTCACGGCCGTTGATACCTACGATGCGCGGCTCGTTGGTCTTGCCAAGGATGGTGCCGGCGGCGCTGAACACGGCGCCGGTCGGATCGATGGCCTCGACGGTAATGAGTTCGGAGTAATCGCAGGGCGCGCTGCTCTTGACCACCTCTGCGTCGATGCCGAGGCGCTGAAGAACGAAGGGAGCGTTGACGGTGTTGACCGAGTCGCTGATGCGACGGAGGTAACCGCGCTCGATGGAGCGGGTGATGGCGTTGGCGTCGATGTCCACAATCTTGCCGGCGTAGGTGATGCGCAGCGAAGCGATCTGCTTCGGCGCGATCTGCTGGACGAGCGTGCCGAGCTTGGCACCGAGGTCGATGTAGGGAGCGAGCAGCTTGGCGGTGGCGGCATCAACCGAGGGAAGGTTGACGGCGTTGCGGACCGCACCGCTCACGAGAAGGTCGGCAATCTGCCCGGCAACTTCGATGCCGACGGTTTCCTGGGCTTCAGCCGTGGAAGCGGCGATATGGGGAGTAAGGATGATGTTCGGAGCGGAACGGAGTTCGCTGTCCTTGGGAAGCGGCTCGGTCTCGTAAACGTCGAGGCCGGCGGCGCCCACTTGGCCACTCTTGAGGGCGGCGACGAGGGCTTTTTCGTTAACGATACCACCGCGGGCGCAGTTGACGATGCGGACACCCTTCTTGCACTTCGCTAGGGCGGCCTCGTCGATCATGTTGTTGGTCTCGTCGGTCAGCGGCATGTGAACCGTGATGTAATCGGAGCCGGCCAAGAGCGCGTCGAGCGAGACCGACTCAACCTGCATGGCGCTGGCGCGGGCAGGCGTGAGATAAGGATCGTAAGCGAGGACCTTCATGCCGAAGGCCTGCGCACGCTTGGCAACCTCGCTGCCAATGCGGCCGAGACCGATGATGCCGATGTTCTTCCGGAGAAGTTCAACGCCACTCAGGGTCTTGCGATCCCAACTGCCGGCCTTCATCGAAGCGGCGCCTTGGGCGATCGGACGGGCGCAGCAGAGGATGTGCGTGAACGTAAGCTCGGCGGTCGAAATGGTGTTACCGGCCGGGGTGTTCATGACGATCACACCGCGCTCGGTGGCGGCATCCACGTCGACGTTGTCCACACCCACGCCGGCGCGACCGACAACCTTCAGGAGAGGAGCGGCCTCGATGACGGCGCGTGAAACCTTGGTCTCGGAGCGCACGGCGATCGCGTGCACATCTTTTACGAGCTCCAAGACCTTCTCCGGAGAGGAGCCGTAAGCCTCAATGACTTCAAAGCCCGGCTGCTGGCGCAGGTAGGCAACTCCCTTGGGTGAGATCTTGTCGGCGACGAGGATTTTCATGGGAAAATAGCGCTCAATCGAAGAGTCCCCCGCCTCTGCTAGCAAGGAAAAGGTTACCCGCCTCCGCTACACCCAGTCCGCGCTCGCCAACCCTCCTCACGCCCCGCAATCGTCCGCCCATGTCCACGCATGCGCGACTGGCGCAACAGATTCGCTTCATCATCGAGGTCGACAAGCTCAAGGAGGTCTTCCGCCAGACCCTCCTCACCCAAAGCCGCCGTCAGGAAAATGATGCGGAACACTCTTGGCATCTTTGCCTTATGGTGATCGTCCTCGCCGAACACGCCAACACCCCGTCCATCGACGTCCTGCGCGTGCTGAAGATGCTGCTGATCCACGACATCGTCGAAATCGATGCCGGCGACACGTTTGCTTACGACACCGCCCGCATGGCCGACCAACACGAACGCGAAGCCCTTGCGGCCGACCGCATTTTCGGTCTGCTGCCCCCTGACCAAGCCAACGAGTTCCGGGCTCTTTGGGACGAATTCGAGGCCAAACTCACCCCTGAATCCACATTCGCCACGGCCATAGACCGGTTCCAGCCGATGCTTCAAAACTGCCTTACCGAGGGAGCCGCGTGGCGCCAGCACGGTGTAACCAGTGATCGCGTGACGGAACGCAACCGGCATATCGCCGATGGCGCGGCCGAAATCTGGACCTACGCCGCGCAATTAATCTCAGACGCCGTCAAAGCCGGCCACTTGAAGCCTTAGGACGCCTTTACCCGTTTCAGCTCAAATCACGGATCGATCCAAAATCAGGATCATTAAGCCGCTTGTAAGTGCGCACAATCAACCCGTCCGTGAGCCCCGCCAGCCAATCGCAGATGCGGCGCGCTTTGCCGGAAACTTCCGTTTCGGCATCAACCAACCGCCCGACCCGCGGCGGCAGGATATTGATCACCCGTTCCCCTTTCTCGACATAGTTGCTCCACGACGATTCCCACAGGCTGAAGAGAACCTTCCGCGCTTTGTGCTCGATCTGCTGCAACTGCGGACTCTCGAAAATAACGTCGTTGGCCATCTTCTTGAAAAACTTCGCTTCACGCTGCGCCTCCGCCCCGATCACCAGCTCGAATGCGTAACGATGCGTCCGTCCCGACATAAAATTATCCCTCGGGCGCAAACGGCATGCCGTGATGAATCCTCCGATCTTGTTGGCAAAAACCGACTCCAATTTGTCGCCGCGGATCGCGTTGATCAACGTCTCCAGGTGCCGCTGGCTCTCCGCATCCACGCCCTCTTCAGCCGCCCAATTCTCGATCCGTTCCACCGTAAGAAAACCCGCCTTCACGCCGTCCACAATGTCGTTGAGTGAATACGCCGCATCATCGGCCCAATCCATGATCTGACACTCCACGCTCTTGAAGTGGTTCAACGCTTCCCCTTCGTGCAACTCCGCCGGAATCGCCGCTCCGCCGAACACGAAGTCACGATAGGTTTCCTGCGGATCGTAGAGAAAATGATTCTGGGGCGGACGCGGAAACTCGCGGTAAAGTTTTTTGTATTTGAGCACGCCGTCCAGCAACGCGCGCGTTGGCGACATGCCGCGGACGCTCGATTCATTCTGATACATCGTCTCCGTCAGCAGGTGCAGTGTCTGCGCATTCCCCTCGAAACCGCCGTGGGGCTGCATCAACTCCTGCAACGTGCGCTCACCCGAGTGACCGAAAGGAGGATGCCCGAGATCATGCGACAGACACACGGCTTCCACCAGATCGCTATCAATATAAAAATCCGGCGCCAACGGTCCGCCCTGAGACAACAAATAATGGCAAATCGACCTGCCGATCTGCGCGACTTCCATCGAATGGGTCAGCCGCGTCCGATAAAAATCATACTCACCCGACAAAAACACCTGCGTCTTCGACTGAAGTTTCCGAAAGGCGTGCGCATGAATCACCCGGTCACGATCAACTTGGAACGCCGTGCGATAATCGCTTTTGCGAACACCCCCCCGGGTTTCTTCGTCAAAAGTAGTATAAAAGCGATTCGTCATGGTTTGAGGGTGGAAACGTTTTCCAAGATTCGCACGCTGCCAATCTAATATGCGTTTACCGATACCCCTGGCCTGGACGCTCGCCCTGCTTTGCACTGCCCTGCGCGCGGAACCTGTCGATACGCTCATCACGGCCGCAGACCTCTTAAAAATCAACCAACCCGCCAGCCCCGTGCTCTCGCCCGATGGCAAACGCATCGCCTACACCGTGCGCACCTTGGAGCCCCACTCCTCCGGCAACATCGCTTATCGCACCCGGCTGTGGCTCGCCACCACCGACGGAGACACCGCCCCGCGCGAACTGACCGCCGCCGGCCCCAACGCCCACACCCCCGCGTGGCACCCGTCCGGCGATCGCATCGCCTTCGTGCGCCCCGAAGCCGACGACCGCGCCCGCATCTGGGTGCTGCCCATCGGCGGCGGTGAACCCTACGCCATCACCCCCGCGTCACGCGGAACCGCATCACCGCGCTGGTCACCCGACGGCACGCGACTGCTTTTCACTGCCGTCGTCACCGAGTCCGAGGTGCGATCCGCCGCCGAAAAAACTCCGTTGTCCGCCTCCCCGCCTTGGCCCCTCGAAAAACCTGCCGCCCCGCCTCCGCCCGAATCGGTTGCCGTAAACACCCCTGCCCCCAAACCCTCTGACAAAAAACCCGCCCCGCCCGCGTCGCCGTCATCCGACGGCAACATGGCATCCCGCCGCGCCTGGCTCGCCGCCAATCAAACCAATCTCAACCCCGTCGTCTCCCACCGCCTCGACTTCAACGCCAATCCTTCCTCCGCCGGCGAACTGGAATTCACCCACATCTTCATGATTGAGCGCGCAGGTGCCGCGCCCGTCGATCTGACTCCTGGCTTCACCTCCCGCACCCACCCCGCATGGCTCCCCGACAATCGCACCATCGTGTGCAGCGGTCCCGCCAACGACTCCGGACATCCCGACCGGGTCTATACCCGCGGTCTTTATATTCTCAATTCCGACGGCACCTCCCACCGCCCGTTGCTCGCCTCGCCCGACTACTCCTTGGATCACCCGTCCGCCTCACCCGACGGCTTGCAGATTGCCTTCACCGCCCGCCCCTCCAAAGACCCCGCGGACCTCAGCTACGGCCAAACCCGCATCGGCATCACCGGAATACCCGCGCCCAAACTCAAACTCCTCACCGAAAAATTCGACCGCTCCGCCGAAGACCCGCGCTGGTCTCCCGACGGCAAGTTCATCTACTTCGTTGCGGAAACCGCCGGCGCCGTCCCGCTCCATCGCGTGCCCGCGGGCGGCGGCAATCCCGAACGTATCACCGCGACGGATACATGGATCACGGACTACTCCGTCGGAACCGACGACCTGGCGCTGGTGATCTCCCGCGCCGGCAATCCGGGCGAGCTCTACCGCACCCGCCCCAACGGCCGTTCCTCGCGCATACTCACCTCCCACAACAGCGACTGGCTCCGCGATAAAAAAACCGCCTCTCCCGAGCGTCGTAAAATCAAACAGCCCGACGGCATCGAAATCGAATACTGGGTCGTCAAACCACCCTACCTCGAAAACGGTTTCCACTATCCGCTCCTCGTCATGGTCCACGGCGGCCCCGCCTCGATGTGGGGTCCCGGCAATCCGTCCGTCTGGCACGATGTCCAGTTTTTCGCCGCCCGCGGCTACGGCGTCGTCTTCGCCAACCCGCGCGGCTCCTCCGGCTATGGCGCCAAGTTCCAACGCGCCAGTTTTCAAAACTGGGCGCCCGGCCCCTCCGGCGATGTCCTCGCCGCCGCAGGTGCAATCGCCAAGGAAAACTGGGTTGATGCCGACCGCCAGGTCATCCTCGGCGGCAGTTACGGGGCCTACCTCACCGCCTGGATCATCTCCATTGATCAGCGCTTCAAGGCCGCCGTCGCCGCACGCGGTGTTTACGACCTCACGACGTTCCTGGGTGAAGGCGACGCCTGGCCCCTCGTCCCGTGGCATTTCGGCGGCTATCCGTGGCAGCCCGAAATCCGCAAACTGCTCGACGCCCAGTCCCCCGTCACGCGCGCCGACAAAATTCACACGCCCCTGCTCATCAAACAAAACGACGCCGACCAACAGACCGGCACCGCGCAGGGCGAATTGCTCTATCGCAGCCTTAAAATTCTCTCGCGCCCCGTCGAACTCGTGCGCTATCCGCGGGCTTCGCATCATCTGAGCCGCAACGGCGATCCCGCGCAACGCATCGATCGTCTCGTCCGCTTCGACGAGTTTTTCCAGCGCTTCATCGGCACCCCCGCGCAACCCATCCCGCTGCCCCCGCCCCCCGCCCCGACACCCGCCGTTCCCCCGCCTCCACCCACACCCAAACCTCCCGCCCCCGCGATGGAACCCGCTTCCGGCAACACCATGATGGGCACCGAAACCATGTCCGGAAAATAAAGCGCGCACCCGTGCACACCGATCCGCTCCGCATGGTTTCTCCGTCGCCAATAAAGACGCGTTCCCCCACGATCATCCCATCCAATGAAGAAAAAAATCTCCACCGCCCTCACGGCCCGTCTCGAACGTCTCGCCCGCCGCGCCGCCGCCAACTCGTATTCCCCCTACTCCCGGTTTGCCGTCGGTGCCGCCGTCCTCGCTTCTTCAGGAAAAATCTACAGCGGCACCAACGTCGAAAACGCCTCCTACGGCCTGTGCAACTGCGCCGAGCGCTCCGCCGTCTTCACCGCCGCCTCCGCCGGTGAACGCAAAATCACCTGCGTCGTCGTTTACACGCCCACCCAAGCGGTCACGCCTCCGTGCGGCGCCTGCCGCCAGGTCATCAACGAATTCGGCCCGCACGCCCGCGTTATCTCCATCTGCGATTCCAAGGACCGCATCGAGACCACCCTCGACGCCCTCCTGCCCGGCGCCTTCGGACCCGAAAACCTGGCCTGATCAACGCCAGGTTACTCCGCCCCGCCCGAGAAAAAATCCCGCACCACCGACGAAACCTGGTCGCGGGGGACTTCCATCTCGGTGCGCGCCCCGAGGTCGCGGACCTTGACGACGCCTTTCGCCAATTCGTCCCCGCCGTAGATCAGCGCAAGCTTCGCGCCGGCATCCGCCGCCGCCTTGAACTGCTTTCCGAACGCCGTATCCTTTATTGGATACTCCACGCGGAAACCGTCGGCCCGCAGCGAATGAATGTCCGCAAACGCCGCCGCCCTCTCCGCCTCGCCGCCGATCACCGCATAGACATCCGTCGTGCTCGTAAACGCCGGCATCAACCCGCGTTGCTCCAGCAGCAGCCCCATCGTCACGTCGCCGATGGCAAAACCCACCGCCGGCAACGCCGGGCCCCCGAGTTTCTGCACCAGGTCGTCGTAACGCCCGCCGCCCGCGATCGCCCGCAGCTCCCCCTTGCGATCAAACGCCTCGAACACAAAACCCGTATAATAGGCCAGTCCTCGCACCACGCCGAAATCCACCTCGATAAACTCCGCCAGCCCCATCGCTCCAAGACCGCCCAGCAGCTTCCGCCAGTCGGCCAGCCGCGCCGTGATCTTGTCGCCGGGGAACGCCGCCAGCGTCTCCTCGAGTGCGGCGAGGCTCTTCACTTTCAGGAAGGCGATGACCTTGTCCTTTTTGCCGGAATCAAGCGCACCGTGCGCCTCGTCATACGCCTTGAACGCGTCGTCGCCCATCTTCTCATATTTGTCGATCGCCCCCAGAATACCGCGCGTCTGCGCCTCGTTAAAACCGAGCGCCTCCAGATAATAAAACCACAAATTGCGGTCGCTCAGCCGCACATAAAAATCCTGCGCGCCCAGCCCGAATCCGCGGATCGACTGCACCAGCAACGCGATCAACTCGATCTCCGCCTCCGGCCCCGGCTCGCCGAAAATATCACAGTTGTATTGGAAGAACGCGCGCTCGCGCCCCTTCTGCGCCCGCTCGTAGCGGTAAAATTCCGCGATGCTGAACCACTTGATCGGCCGCTTGAGCGCATTCGCCTTCGCACCCACCAGCCGGCAGACGGTCGGCGTCATCTCCGGACGCAACGCCACCTCGCGCCCGCCCTTGTCCGTGAAGCTGAAAAGCTGCGTCTCGATCTCGTCGCCCGACTTCGCCTTGTAGAGATCCAGCGGCTCCAACACGGGCGCGTCGTATTCCTGAAATCCAAACGTGTGCGCCGTCTGCCGCCACAGGCGGAACACATGATTCCGGCGCGCAAACGCATCGGGATAGAACTCACGGAAACCGGGAAGTGACTGAAACTGTGCCATGTAAACGACGACCTTGAAAACCGCCGCCATTCAGGGCGAATCTAAAAAAACAGCTCCACCACTTCATCGAAAAACACGGACACAAAAAAGCCGGCCCGAAGGCCGGCCTGGCTAGAACTAACTAGTTTGGTCGGTGTGCGCGTCGCCCGGCTCTTAGAGCTTGGCGATGTCGATCTTCTTGAGCAGTTGCTTGAGGATCTTGCCGGCCTTGAACTTCACGACGGCACGCTCGGGAATCACGACTTCAGCTTCAGGCTTGTTCGGATTGCGGCCGATGCGTGACTTGCGGCGCTGCACTTCGAGCACGCCGAAGTTGCGCAGCTCTACATTACGGCCGTCGGCCAGAGCCTTCTGAATGATGTCGAGCGTGAGTTGCACAGTCGCGACGACTTCTTTTTGGGGGAAGGCGGTCTTTTCGTAGATTTCGAGAACGATTTCGCGTTTGGTCAGGTTATTGGACATGGTAATTTTTCCTTTTTGGGAGATATGGGTTTTTCTAAGTTATTTTCCAGCGTTTAATTACGTCAACCATCAGAAGTGCTTTATTTGCAAAAAAATGTAAAAAAACACATCCAATGTTAAGAATAAGTCTCTCCACAGAGGCGACTTCGGTGAAAAGGTTCCGAAGTGTGCTTATTTTTATTATTCGTCCGGAATTAGAAGATGGCTTTCTGGGACACTAAACCCGCGCTTGCCATCGGCCGCCTTGATTGAAGATCCCTCGCAAGGCTTTAGGCTCGTAGCCCGTCTGTGCTTACATAGTGCTTACGACCTTTGCCTCCATGCCCGATCCCGTTGCCGTAAATTCCATGTTCGCCCGCATCGCCCGTCGCTACGACGTGGCGAACCGTCTGTTGAGCGGCGGCATCGACGTATGGTGGCGGCGCCGGCTGGTCGCCGCCGTCCGCCGCCACCATCCTGCCGACATTCTCGACCTGGCCACCGGCAGCGGCGACGTCGCCTTCGCTTTGAGCAAGGGTCTGAGCTACCCGGTGAAAATCACCGGCATGGATTTCTGCCAGCCCATGCTCGATGAAGCCGTGATCAAACAACAAACCAGCAGCCAAGGATCCAACATCACCTTCCGGCAAGGCGACGGTATGGCCCTTCCACTGGACGATTCAACTTTCGACGCCGTCACGGTTTCCTTCGGCCTGCGCAACATGGCCGACCGTCACCGCGCCTTGAGTGAGATGCACCGCGTGCTGCGGCCCGGCGGACGATTGTTCGTTCTGGAATTCTCCCAACCGCACCGCTGGTTCCAGCCCGTCTACTATTTCTACCTGCGCCGCATCCTGCCGGGGATCGCATCCCTCGTAACCGGTGACCGCGGCGCCTACGAATACCTCTGCGGCTCCATCGAAAAATATCCCGCCCACACCGCCATGTCCGCCGAGATCCGCCACGCAGGCTTTGGCTCCGTGGACGTGATCCGGATGACTTTCGGCTCCGTCGCCCTGCACATCGCCGCAAAATAACCCTGTCCGCCCGCGGCCATGCATCACGCCGCAACCGCCAACGTCTCAGTTGAACGACTTGCCGCACCCGCAGGTGCTTTGGGCATTCGGGTTCTTGATTTCAAAACCCTTGCCGTGCAACCCGTCGTCAAAATCGATGTTTGATCCGTCCAGATAAGCCAGACTCGTGGGATCGATCACAATCTGCACCCCTTCGCTTTCGAACCGCGTGTCGTCCGCCTTCGGCTCGTCAAACGACATCCCGTATTGGAAACCCGAGCACCCCCCGGTCTCCATCAACACACGCAACGCCTGATTATTACCCGCAGGCAAATCAGCCTGCATGACGCGGACTTGGGCCGCGGCCCGTGGACTAAGCGTGATCATTCGGGGAACTTACCGCCGCGTTCGCCAGCCTGTCAACAGGTGTAGCAATTCCCATGCTAGCCCCGATTTCGCCTCTTGCCAGCGTCCCCCGACTACCCTTGCCTCCCTATCCGTGGCAGCCATCAAACACATCTTTAACGAACTGCACTACGAGATGACCCGCACCATTGCAGAGGGCGGCATGGGTGTGGTTTACGAAGCACTCCAACGCGGTGCCGGCGGGTTCACCAAGGTCGTCGCGGTCAAACTCATTCGTGAGGAATACTCGACCATCTCCGAGTTCCAAAAAAATTTCATCGGCGAAGCCCGGCTCGTCGCCGATTTGATTCATACCAACATTGTCCAGACCTACCACCTCGGCCAGATCGGCGGCCAATACTTCATGGTCATGGAGTATGTTTCGGGGGTAAACTTGGAGCAGTTCATCGAACGCCACGCCGCCCTCGGCCGTCTGATGCCGGTAGATATCGCCGCCTTCATCATTTCCCGCATCGCCCGCGGCCTTACCTACGCCCATCAGAAAGCCGATCGCGAAGGCCGCCAGCTCGGCATTGTCCACCGCGACATCGGACCGAAGAATGTCATGATCGCTTACGAAGGCGACGTGAAGCTCACCGACTTCGGCATAGCGAAGGCCCTCGACCTCATGCATAACGAGGAAGGCAAGGTCATCGCCGGCAAAGACGAGTATCTCTCTCCCGAACAAGCCAGCTACGCCGTCACCGACGCCCGTGCCGACCTGTTCCCGCTCGGTATCGTCCTCACCGAGCTTCTTCTCGGCCGCAACGTCTTCCGCGACGCCGACCGCATGGTCTCCCGCCAGAACATTCTCACCATGCCGATACCGCGCTTCTCCAATCTGCGCGCCGAGATCGACCCCAAGCTCGAAGCGATCATCCAAAAAGCCCTTCAGCGGGACCGCGAAAAACGCTACCAAAGCGCCTACGAGCTGCTCAACGAACTTGAGCTCTACCTCTACAGCGACGGATACGGCCCCACCAACGAAAAACTCGGCGCCTACCTCAAAACCATCATGAACGAGCCCCTGCCCGCCGCCAAGGCACCCCTGCCCCGGCTAAGCCTGCGCCCGTCTTCATGAGCGGTCCCGGTTTCAGCCAAGATCTTCGCCAGCGCCAAAACCAGTCTCTGGTTCTCGCGCCGCAGCTCCGGCATTCCCTCAAAATCCTTCAGGTCGCCGCCCTCGATCTCCGTTCCGTCATCCAGGAGGAACTCCAAAGCAATCCCACCCTCGAAGAACTTCCGATGGAGGGCGTCAGCCTCGACCAGGAGCAGACCGAAGGCGCCGCCGAAAACAACGAAAGCGGCGAGGGTGCCGACAACCGCGAGGAGATGGATTTCTCCAAGGAATACGACATCCTCACCAAGCTCGACGACGACTGGAAAGACTACATGTCCCAGGCCGGCGGCGCCCGACCCTACACCAGCGAAGACGCCGAACGCCGCCAGCATTTCTTCGATTCACTCGTCAGCGAAACCTCCCTCCAGGAACACCTGATGCGTCAGGCCGAACTCGCCGACACACCCGACGACGTCCTCAAAGCCATGGGCTACCTCGTCGGCAGTCTCGACGACCGCGGTTTTCTCACCCAAAGCCCCAACGACGTCGCGCTCCAAACCGGCCTCCCCCTCGACTGCGTCCAGGAAGCCGCCCGCCAGCTCAAGACGTTCGAGCCCGCCGGCATCGGTGCCGCCACCTTGGCCGAATGCCTTCTCATTCAGCTCACCATCAAGGGACGCAACGACGGTCTCGCCGCCCGCATCATCCGCGAACACTTCGCCCTCCTCACCCGCCGCCGCATCCCTGAAATCGCCCGTAAACTCGGCGTCCACACCGACGACGTCCAGGAGGCCATCGAGGAAATCGGCGCCCTCGACCCCGCCCCCGGCCGCCGCTTCGCCGAAGACAGCAACCGCGTCGTCGTCCCCGATGTCACCGTCGAAAAAGACGACGACGAGTGGAAGATCCACCTCAACAGCGACTACATCCCCAAGCTGCGCATTTCCAGCACCTACAAGGATCTCATCGCCAAGGGCACCCTCTCCAAACAGGAGCGCGACTACCTCCGCGAACGCATCCGCTCCGGCAAATTCCTCATCAACTCCATCGACCAGCGCCAGCAGACCATCGAGCGCATCACCCGCGAAATCATCAAGGTCCAGCGCGAGTTCTTCGAGGAGGGCGTCTCCAAACTCCGCCCGCTCACCATGACCCAGATCGCCGATGTCGTCGGCGTCCACGAGACCACCGTTAGCCGCGCCATCGCCAACAAATACATCAAGACCCCCCACGGCGTCTTCGATTTTAAATTCTTCTTCACCCCCGGCTACCAGTCCGACACCGGTGCCTCCGTCTCCAACACCAGCGTCAAGGACATGATCACCGACCTCATCGGCGGCGAAGACCGTAGCCAGCCATTCAGCGACCAGGAGATCGTCGTCAAACTCGAGGAAAAAGGCATCAAGATCGCCCGCCGCACCGTCGCCAAATACCGCGAGGAACTCGGCCTGCTCCCGAGCAATCTCCGCCGCGAATATATCTAGCCCTCCCCGCCCCGCACGCCCGTGAACGCCTCCTGGGATACCCTTAAACTCCTTTCCGACCCCACGCGGCTCCGCCTGCTCGCCCTGCTGCTGCGCGAGGAGCTCTCCGTCGCCGAGCTCCAGGACATCCTCGGCATGGCCCAGTCGCGCATCTCCTCCCAACTCGCCCTCCTCCGCCAGGCCGAGGTCGTCATCGACCGCCGCGACGGCAAAAAAGCCTACTACTCCCTCCGCCCCGCCCTCGACACCCGCACGCTCGCGTTGCTCCACGCCGCCTGTGACTCCGTCGCCGAGCTCCCCGAACTCTCCGAAGACCGCGCCAACCTCGACCGCATCCTCAAAAAACGCCGCGACCACCAGGAGCAGTATTTCAACCTCATCGCCGGCAAGCTAGGCAAAAACTACTGCCCGGGCCGCTCCTGGGAAGCCATCGGACACCTCGCGCTCCGCCTCACCCCCGAGATCGTCATCGCCGACCTCGGCGCCGGCGAAGGTCTCCTCTCCCAACTCCTCGCCCGCCGCGCCAGCAAGGTCTGGTGCATCGACAACGCCCCGCGCATGATCGAGGTCGGCACCGAGCTCGCCGACAAAAACGGCCTCGCCAACGTCGTCTACAAACTCGGCGACATCGAAAACGTCCCCCTCCCCGACAAGTCCGTCGATCTCGCCATCCTCAGCCAGGCCCTCCACCACGCCCAACACCCCGAGACCGCCGTCAAGGAAGCCCACCGCATCCTCAACCCCCACGGCCAGATTCTCATCCTGGATCTGAAGGAGCACACCTTCGAAAAAGCCCACGAGCTCTACGCCGACGTCTGGCTTGGTTTTAAAGAAAGCGCCCTCCACGCCTTCCTCAAAAAAGCCGGCTTCCAACAAGTCGAGGTCACTACCGTCGCCCGCGAGGAAAACGAACCCTGGTTCGAAACCCTCCTCGCCAGCGGCGTCAAAAAATAAAGCAACGCTCCCAAGGCAGGCTTTTGTCCGGGAACTGCCGGCTATTTTAGTGCGGGAGCCTTGCATTTCACGGCCCGCTGGGCGGTCATTAGTCTTACATCCGCGTCTACCTGCTCTCCCATGCGTTTTGCTGATTTAGAATTCCTTTTCTCCACCCTCTTTAAGCACAGCGTGTTTTCGCGAGCAGTTTACCTGGGGCTCATGCTTTGCATCGCCCAGACGGGATTTTCAGCCGATCCCATTTTGTCGGTTTCCGCCGGTCACGGCCATAGTCTCTTCATCAAGCCCGATGGCTCCCTTTGGGGCATGGGCGACAATCACGCGGGCCAACTCGGAAATGGAAACCCGTCCACCGAACCCAACTCCCTCCCTTTATTGATCGCCACGGATGTCACCTCGGCGTCAGCCGGCGAAGTGCATGGTTTCTTCATCAAGTCCGACGCCTCTCTCTGGGCCATGTGAGCCAATGGCGACGGCCAGCTGGGAGATGGTTCCAACACTAACCAATCCTCCCCTGTCCTCATCTCGGCCGGCGTCCTTTCCGTCTCCGCAGGCTACCAGCACAGCCTTTTCATTACCTCCGATCATTCACTGTGGGCCACGGGAAATAACGCTCATGGTCAGCTCGGTAATGGTTCCAACACCGCGAGTCTGGACCCGATTCAAATCGCCAGCAACGTGATCGCCGCAACCGCCGGCGGCAACTACAGCCTTTTCATCACCTCCGACGGCACGCTCTGGGGCATGGGTTATAACGCAAGCGGCCAGCTCGGTGACGGCTCATCCACCTCGCGTCCCGCACCGGTGCAGATCGCCACCGGCGTCGTCTCCGTTTCGGCCGGTTCCACCCACAGTCTCTTTCTCAAGTCCGACGGCTCTCTCTGGGGAATGGGCAACAACGAACACGGCCAACTCGGCGACGGCACCACCCAGAATCGCTACACGCCGGTGCAGATCGCGACCGGCGTGACCTCTCATGCTGCCGGCGGGATGAGCAGCCTGTTTATCAAATCCGATGGCACGCTCTGGGGCACGGGCCTCAACACCTTTGGCGGCCTGGGAGGTTCCGCCCACTTATATACCACTCCCAGACAGATCGACACGGGGGTCGTCGCCATGGCCACCGCCAACAACCACAGTCTCTATGCCAAAGCGGACGGCTCTCTCTGGACGATGGGCTATAACGGACACGGGCAACTCGGTGACGGCACTCACACAGACCGGCGTCTGCCCATGCAGATTTATCCCCTGAACCCGCCCGTCATCACCCAATCCCCGGTTTCTCAAAAAACCTCGTTAATCGCGATGGAAGATGTCGTCTTCTCCGTTTCCGCGACCGGCCCCTGGCTCTCCTACAAGTGGTATCGGGGAGCAAGCGGGGACACTGCACACGCTTTATTAGAGGCTACCTCAGCCACCTTGGTTATATCGAAGCCGGGCATGAGTGATTCCTACTGGGTCCGCGTTTCCAACACCTATGGCCACGCCGACAGCGAAACCGCGACCCTCACAGTTAAAAACCCGCAATGGATCTTATTTAGCCTGCCGACCGAGCACGCCTTTGTTTCCGAACCCCTCCCCCTTTCCGCACACGCCTCATCCACCCTGCCCGTCATCTTTGCCATCGAAGGTCCGGCCACCTTGGACGAAACCGGTAGCGTGCTCACCTTCACCGGCGCCGGCACCGTTTCCATCACCGCCACCCAACCAGGTGACGCATCTTACGATCCCGCTCAGTCCGTCACCCACACCATCACCGTCTCAAAAATCCCCCAAACCCTTACCTTCCCGACGATACCCACCCAACTCTTCGGCACCGCCCCCCTCGCCCTAAACGTCTCCTCCACGTCCGAACTGCCGGTCGCTTACGAAGTGGTCTCCGGTCCGGCCACCGTGTCCGGCAACCTGCTCACCCTCACCGGCGGCGGCACCGTCACCCTTCGCGCCAGCCAGCCCGGCAACGCCACCTACGCCGCCGCCGAAAGCCTGGTGCGCACCTTTGTCGTCAACGCCAAACCCGCGATCACCACGCAGCCTGTTTCCCTCAAAGCCCTTCTCGGCAAACCGGCCACGTTCCGCGTTTCCGCCACCGGCACGCCCGCCCCCGCCTATCAATGGCGCTTCAACGGCAAAAACATCTCCGGCGCCACCAAGTCATCCTACACGCTCGCGAAGACGTCCTCCGCCCACGCGGGCGACTACTCCGTCGTCATCAAAAACTCCTCCGGCTCCGTCACCTCCGCCAACGCCAAGCTCTCCTTCGGCACCGCACCCAGGATCACCTCGCAACCTTCCGCTCTCACCGTCACCGCGGGTAAATCCGCCACCTTCAAGGTCTCTGCTGCCGGCACGGCCACCCTCGCCTACCAATGGCGTCTCGACGGCAAAAATATCTCCGGCGCCACCCAATCTTCCTACGCCATTCCCAAAACCTACGCTTCCCATGCCGGCACCTATTCCGTCGTCGTGCGCAACACCCTCGGATCGGTCACTTCATCCGGCGCCAAGCTGACGCTCAACCACCCCGCCGCGATCACCCGTCAACCC